>JBIKKQ010000040.1:0-22291 GCA_044360305.1 Pirellulales bacterium | reverse complement strand
GCAGCGAGTCGGCGGCCGCCGCCTCCGCCCCGGCCAGATCGCGGATCTCCTGCGAGATCTTCATCGAGCAGTACTTGGGGCCGCACATGCTGCAGAAGTGCGCCGACTTGAAGGTCTCCTGGGGGAGCGTCTCGTCGTGGTAGCGCCGGGCCGTCTCCGGGTCGAGCGCCAGCCGGAACTGCTCGTTCCAGTCGAAACTGAACCGGGCCCGCGACAGGGCGTCGTCGCGGACGCGGGCGTTCTTCCGGTGCCGGGCGAGGTCGGCGGCATGGGCGGCGATCTTGTAGGCGATCACTCCCTGCTTCACGTCCTCGGCATCGGGCAGGCCGAGATGTTCCTTCGGCGTCACGTAGCAGAGCATCGCCGCGCCGCTCCAGCCGGCGAGCGCCGCGCCGATGGCGCTGGTGATGTGGTCGTAGCCGGGGGCGATGTCGGTGACGAGGGGCCCGAGCACGTAGAATGGGGCCTCGTCGCACTCCTCCATCTGCCGCTTGACGTTCATGTCGATCTGGTCCATCGGCACGTGCCCCGGACCCTCGACCATCACCTGGCAGCCCTTCTTCCACGCCCGGCGGGTCAATTCGCCGAGCACATGGAGCTCGGCGAACTGCGCGGCGTCGCTGGCGTCGGCGATCGAGCCCGGACGGAGGCCGTCCCCCAGGCTCCAGGTGACGTCGTATTCCCGGAAGATGTCGCACAGGTCCTCGAAGTGCGTGTACAGCGGATTCTGTTGGCGGTGGGTCATCATCCAGCGGGCGACGAGCGCGCCGCCGCGGCTGACGATGCCGGTGATCCGGTTCATCGTCAGGTGCAGGTGCTCCTGGAGCAGCCCGGCGTGGACGGTCATGTAGTCCACCCCCTGCCGGGCCTGCTTCTCGCACATGTCGAGGAAGTGCTGCGGCCTCATGTCGTCGATGTCGCCGCCGAGCTCCTCGAGCATCTGGTAGATCGGCACGGTGCCGATCGGCACCGGGGAGGCGTCGATGATCGCCTGCCGGATGGTGTCGATGTCCTTCCCGGTGGACAGGTCCATCACGGTGTCGGCCCCGTGGTGGACCGCCATGTGGAGCTTGTCGAGCTCGGTCTGCAGGTCGCTCGTGACGGCCGAGTTGCCGATGTTGGCGTTGATCTTGGTCAGGGCCGCGATCCCGATGCCCATCGGCTCGAGCCGCTTCCCGAGGTGCACCCGGTTGGCGGGAATGACCATCCGGCCACGGGCGACCTCGGCGCGGATGAGTTCCTCGGGCAGGTCCTCGCGCTGGGCGACGAACCGCATCTCGGGGGTGATCTCGTTGCTGCGGGCACGTTCGAACTGGGTCATGGGGATCTCCGCGACGACTGGATTCTCGGGGGGGGAAAAGAGCGTAGCAGATCGCGGCACGGTCGGCCGCGCCGGCGGGGCCGCGTCCGGTCAGAGCGTCTTCAGGTACTCGAGCAGGGCCCGCTTTTCCTCCTCGGCGAGGGGGGCGGGAAACTCGTGGCCGGCGGCGCTCTTCCCCGGCTGGCGGGTGTCGAAGTAGCCGCGGCGGACGGCGGGGAGGAGCCGCCCCTCGGGGAGCGTGTCGAGCGTCTGAACCTCGAGGCCGACCCGCTCGGCGTCGTAGCCCGTCCCCGTCCGCCGCCAGACGACCGGCCGCTCCCCGGGATGGAGCAGGTGCCAGAGCGTCGGGACCGAACCGTTGTGCAGGTAGGGCGCCGTCGCCCAGATGCCGTCGAGCGGCGGGGCCACGTAGCCGTCCCCGGCGCCGCGGGCCTCGACGTCGATACCGGCGGTCCGCAGCGTCTCCCCGTCCGCACCGAAATGGCCGAACCAGCTGGCGTTGAGGTCGCCGCGTTCCCGCGCCGAGAGGGCGGCGAGCCGCGTGCCATCGGTGCCCACCTCGTCGAGCGGCACGAGCCGCTCCGGATACGACCCCTGCGGCCCGTAGGTGCCGTGGCACTCGGCGCAGTGTGCCGCGAACAGGTCCCGGCCCCGGGCGGCCAGGCCGCGGTCGATCGGCTCGGGCCAGCGGGGCGGCTGGAGGGCCGCGATCCAGGCCTCGATGTCGCGGAAGTCGGCCTCCCATTCGCGAAACTTCTCCGGACCGTTCTCCTTCACGAGCAGAAACTGCATCAGCATCCGGTGCCCCTTGGGGGCGAAGCCGTCGGCGTACAGCGTCTGCCGCTTCCGGTAGTGCCACCAGGCAGGCGCGTCCATGTCGTGGTGGACGAGGTCGAACCTCGGCGGCCGGGCCACGATCGCCAGGTCCGCGTCGCGGTGCCGCATCAGGGCCACGCCGAAGATCACCGCGTTGGTCGTGCCGTTTGTCGTGCCCAGCGGCAGCAACAGCGAGCCGACGTCCATGTGGCCGAAGGCCTTCCGCTGGCGGGTCTTCACCACGCGGACCTCCTCAGTGAGCGTCTCGAGGGCGAAGTTCGAGTTCGGCAGCCCCGGAACCGTCCGGCCGCCGACCTGCCCCTGGTGGCAGGCGAGGCAGCTCATGTGCCAGCCACCGCGGGCGTCGACCGAGTACTGGAGGGTCCGCGAGGGGTCCTGCGGATGCGGCAGGAGGCCGTATCGCTCCATCGCCATCCGGCGCCGTGCGGGGATCGTGGCCCGCTCCGCCCGGCTGCGCAGCGGCTCCTCCCATGTGGTCCAGAGCTCGTCGAACACTTCCTGGTCGAAGTCGGCCGGCAGGTAGGCCCGAGCGAGGAGCAGCTCGTGGCCGCGCCGCGGGTCGGCCCCGGTTGCCGGCGCACCGCACCACGCCCCCCAGGCGAGGGCCACGGCCAACGCCAAGCCTCCGGCCCGCGGCCGCTCGAATCGGGGAGCGTTCATGGCATACTGGCCTCGCGGTCGAACATGCCTGTCAGTATAGGCACCCCTCCGTGGCCGACCGCCCCCGATCCTCTCCCTGACCGCCCCTGCCCTCGCCATGCCCGCAGCCAACCCGATCCTGATTCCGGAGCTGCGGGCGATGCTCGCCGAGGGGGACGTGGCAGGCCTGCGCGAGGTGGCGGCGGAACTTCATCCGGCCACCGCGGCCGAGTTCACCGAGGGCCTCGACGACCGCGAACTGTGGCGGACGCTGGAGGCCGCCGGGGTACAGCGGCAGGCGGAAATCTTCCCCTACTATCCGCTCAACCGGCAGGTCGAACTGGTGAAGGCGGGGGACCGCGAGCACCTCGGCCCGCTCCTCGAGCACATGGCCCCCGACAACCGGGCCGACCTGCTCCGCGCCCTCGACCCGGAGCTCGTCGAGGAGATCCTGCCGCTGGTGGCGAAGGCGGAGCGGCACGACATCCGCATGCTCCTCTCCTGCCCGGAGGGCTCGGCCGGGGCGCTGATGACGACGGAGTACGCCTCACTCCCCGCCGACGTCAGCGCCGGGGAGGCGATCGCCCGGCTGCGGTCGCAGGCGCCGGACAGCGAGTCGATCTACTACATCTACGTCCTCGACGCCGACCGGCGGCTGCTCGGCTTCGTGTCGCTCCGCGACCTGATCCTCGCCCGGCCCACGGCCCTGGTGTCGGACCTCATGCAGCGCGACCCGATCAGCGTCCGCGTCGAGGAGCCGCGGGAGCGGGTGGTGGAGAAGCTCGCCCGCTTCGACTTCATCGCCATCCCGGTGGTGGACGAGCACGACCGGCTGGTGGGGATCGTCACGCACGACGACGTGCTCGACGCCGTCCGCCAGGAGGCGACCGACGAGGCCCAGCGGATCGCCGCCATCACGCCGCTGGGGGCCGGCTACCTGGAGGCGGCGCTGGTCTCGATGACCTGGAAGCGGGGCGTCTGGCTGGCGATCCTGTTCGCCACGGCCGCGGTCACGGCGATGGTGCTGGCGAAGTGGCGGTCGCCGCACGCCTGGCTGGTGGCCTTCATCCCCCTGGTGATTGCCAGTGGCGGCAACTCCGGAAACCAGTCCGCCACGCTGGTGATCACGGCCCTGTCTACGGGCGACTGCACGCTCGGCGACTGGCCGCGGATCCTGCGCCGGGAACTCATCCTCGGCCTGCTGCTCGGCGGCCTGCTCGCCATCCCCGGCTACCTGCTGGCGGTCGTCTACGCCCCCACGCCGGCGGCGGCCCTGGTGATCCCGCTCACGGTCGCCGGGGTGGTGCTGATGGGGACGCTCGTCGGCTCGACGCTGCCGCTTCTGTTCCGCTCGCTGGGGCTCGACCCGGCCCTGATGAGCAACCCCTTCGTGTCGGCGATCGTGGACGTCGTCGGCCTCGTGCTCTACATGGGGATCGCGCTGGCCGTGCTCGGCGGCTGAACGCCCCCCAACCCTCACGCCGGCGGCGCGATCGTGCGGCCGACGGCCGCCGCGACCCGCCGGCAGACCTCCATCATCCGGCCGAAGGCGGGAATGTCGAGCGTCTGGCCACCGTCGCTCGCCGCCGCCCGCGGATCGGGGTGGACCTCGACGATCAGGCCGTCGGCACCGGCGGCGACGCTCGCCGCCGCCATGCTCTCCACGAGGTTGGCGTGTCCCGTGCCGTGCGACGGATCGACCACCACCGGGAGATGCGTGCGGGCATGCAGCCAGGGCACCGTCGCCAGCGGCAGCGTGAACCGGGTGTGAGTCTCGAACGTGCGGATGCCGCGCTCGCAGAGCATCACCTGCCGGTTGCCGGCATCGAGGATGTACTCCGCCGCCAGCAGCAGCTCCTCGACCGTCGCCGCCGGGCCGCGCTTGAGGAGCACCGGCACCTGCGTCCGCCCCGCGGCCTCCAGCAGCCGGTAGTTCTGCATGTTCCGGGCCCCGATCTGGAGAACGTCGGCGTACCGGGCGACGAGCGGCACGTCCTCCGGCGACACCACCTCGGTGACGATCGCCAGCCCGGTCTCCGCCCGGGCCTCCGCGAGCAGTTCCAGCCCCTGCTCCTTCAGCCCCTGGAAGCTGTAGGGACTCGTCCGCGGCTTGAACGCCCCGCCGCGGAGCGCAGTCGCCCCCGCAGCCTTCACCCCGCGGGCCGCGGCCACGATCTGCTCGCGGCTCTCCACCGAGCACGGTCCGGCGATCACGCCCACGCTGCTGCCGCCGACCACCAGCGAGCCGGCGCGGACCACGGTCGGTTCGGCCTGCACCTCGCGACTGGCCACCTTGTAGGGGGCGAGGATCGGCAGCACCGCGGCCACGCCCGGCAGCGTCTCCATCCCCTCCGCGGCCGACCCGCGCTCGTCGCCGACGACCGCCACCACCGTCCTCTCGGTGCCCTCGATCACGTGCGGCCGCAGGCCCCGGGCCTCGACCCGGCCGACGACGTGGTCCAGCTGGTGCCGCGTGGCGTTCGCCTGCATGACGATGATCATGGTGTGCCCTTCTCTCCCCGGCTCGTCGCGGCGGCCTTGGTGGTGATATCGATCGACTCGCTGTCGCCCTGCCGGCGCACCACGTACACCAGCCGGCCCGCCGGGTCGGCCTTGGCGAGGATCGCCCGCAGGATGTCCTCCGCCGGCCGGTCGCGCTCCTCGAGGGCGAACGACTGGTTCTTCGTGATTCCCTCGAGCTGCAGGTCGGTGCCCCGGATCTCCATCGGCACGCCGATCTCCTCGGCGATCAGCTGGATCGACTTTTCCAGCGTCTCCTTGGCGAACACCAGCGTCATCCGCGTCTGCAGCCGGGCGGCCGCGCCGCCTGCCGCGACCGGGTCGCCCCCGGCCGGCGCAGCCGCGCGGGGCTCCTGGGCGAGCGCCAGTTCCGCCGCCAGCGCCATGTTGTGAGCGGCATGGCGCGGCAGATAGGCGTTGATCACGGCCCCGCGCCCCTCGGCCCCGGCCCGGAGGTTCGCGGCCAGGATCCGCAGCATCGCCGGCAGCCGGAGGACGAGCTTGCGGCCGTAAGGATCGGGGGCGAGTGCCGTGCAGTATTCCTCGACGGCGTCCGGAAGCCGGCCGAGCGCCGCGAGGAACTGCGGCGCCAGCTTCACCGCCGGACGCTCGGCGGTCGCCACCGCGTCGAGCTCCATGTAGACGGCGTCGCCGAAATGCAACGACAGGGCGGCGGCCCGGACCGCGTCACCGAAGAACATCCCCAGCGGGCCCACGAGCTTGGCCAGAGGCCCGGCCAGCATGCCCCGGCCGTCGTGAACGAGATGGTGGGGCGAACCGAACAGCGAGACGTGACGGGTGGCGTCGAGCATCCCGACGAGCGTCTCGGTGTCGCGCGGCAGGCTCACGGCGGGCCCGGCCGCGTCACGGTTCGCCTGCCACTCGCCGATGATCGACCGCAGGACCGGCTCCGGTGCCGCGACGAGCGTCCGCCCCGCATCCGCCGCGGGGATCCAGAAGCAGAGTCGCGGTCCCTTGAACACCCCCTGGCCTTCGATGGTCAGCGGCTCCGTCTTCCCCCAGGCGGCCGTGCGGGCCGCGTCGTCGGCGGGCAGACTGCGGCCGGGAGCGAGCCGGATCGCGTAGCCCCCCAGCAGTTCGTCGGCACCGCCGCCGGCCAGCCAGCCGGCCTGCAGCGACTCGATCCCCTCCCACGGCGTGCCGCAGAGCGTTCCGGCCGCGGCCGCGGCCGCGGCGACGGTCGGGCCGAGCGATTTGAGGAACAGCCGGCCCTCTTCCTCGGCGGCGATCGCCGCCGGGCGGGCGAGCAGGACGAGCTGCGCACCGGGAGGCAGGTAGGCGAGCGTCGGCGGCGGGCCCACCGTGGGTGACGCCCACGGAAGCGCGTCGTGATCGACGACGGTCTGGCGCACTGCCGGCGCCGGCTGCGGCGCGTTCGCCGGATCGGCGTCCGCCGGTCCGGGCCGAGGAGACGGCCCGGGCTGGCTTGGCGGCACGCCGTCGGGAGGGCGAACGATCGGCGGCGTTCGCGAGTCGGGGTCGCCGGTCGGCCGGGTGCGCGGAGGTTTTTCGGTGCGGGCGACCTGCGTGCCGCGGTCCGCGCCCGGCCCGAGCAACTGCGGCCCCACGATTGCCGCGCCGACGAGCAGGATCAGCGCCGGCACGGCCAAGGCCGCGAACTGCAACCGGCGCATCCGCGCGGTCGGCCGCTTCGTGCCGGCACTTCCGGCCCGCGCCGCGGTCGCCGCGCCGACATCGAGTCCGGTCGGCCATGCCTGGTCGGCGGCGGGATCGGCGGCCGGCCCCGTGGCTGCACCCGCGGCCACCGGGAAGTCGCGGGCCTCGCCAGCCCGCGGGTCGTCCTGCGCCGCGGTCGCGCCGACCGGCGGGCCCGGATCGGGTTCGGGGTCGGCCTCGTCGTCCGCAGTCAGGCCACAGCAGGCGGCGATCGCCTCGGCCGCATCCGCGGCCGTCTGGTAGCGGGCTTCCGGGTCGCGGGTGGTCATGTACGAGACCAGCGTCGCGATCTCCTCCGGCACGCCTGCCTCCGGCCCGATCGGCTCCAGGCCGGAGAACGCGGCCTTCTTCAGGGTCGCCTGCGGATCTCCATGCCAGCCGGGGGCCCGGCCCACGAGCAGGGCGTGGAGCAGGCAGCCCAGCGCGTAGACGTCGGATCGCTGGTCGCACTGCTGGTCGGGAAGGAGCAGTTCCGGTGCCACGAACGCCGCCCGGCTGCCCAGGGCGGCGACCTCCTCGTCGGTCCCGATGGCGGGCCGGAGCGCGACCGCGTGCGGATCGCCGACGAGGGGATACTGCAGCAGCCGGATCCGGCCCGTGCGTTCGGCCGCGTCGCGCGGGGCGGTCGTCCGAATCAGCGTGTCGAGCGAGATCGCGCCGTGCACCACGCCGGCCGCGTGCAGTGCGGCGACGGCCCGGCAGGCGCGGGCCACCACCGTCGCCGCCTCGCGGGGGGGAAGCGGGCCGAGCCGCTCGAGTTCTTCCGCGAGCGGCCGCCCGGGCACCGCCTCGCAGACGATGAACCGGCTGCCCGCGACCTGCTCCAGGGCCCACGTCCGCGTCAGGAAGGGATGGGTCGCCTGGTGCGCCGCCGTGGTCCGGCGGACGATCTCCGTCCACACCTCGACGTTGCGGCAGAGCTTGGCGTTGAGCAGCATCAGGTTGACGTCGCGGCCCGACGGATCGTGGCGGGCCTTGAACAGCAGCCCGTCGCCGCGCCGGTCGCGCCGGTCGAGAAGCCGGTAGTCGCCGAGGAAGAACGGACCGGGCTCGTCCGCGGCCAGTCGTCGGGCCTGCCAGCGGGTCAGCGTCCCCCGGCGCACGAGCCACTGGGCGATCGCCGGCACGCTCCCCAGATCGGTGGCCGGCACCGTGGCGTCGTGCGCATGCCTCAGGGCCGCCAGCGTCTCCGCGTCCACGAGCCCGCTGTGGGCCACGCGGGTCCAGAATGCGTCGTGGGGAGGAGGGGTCATCGCAGGGCTCCGACCACGACATGGTAACGTCTGGGAGGCCCGGCTGTCGCTCGGCCGAGGTTGTGAGCCGGGGAACCGGCCCGATACGATGCCGCGACCCGGCCGAACGGCGCCGGAACCACCAGCGGAGCAGCGTGATGCGGGCCAGCGACGCGACCCAGATCTACTTCGAACGGGCGGCCGATCAGCTCGACCTGTCGGCCGACATGCGCCGGCTCCTGCTCACCGCCAAGCGGGAGGTGCAGGTCCAGATCCCGATCGAACGCGACTCCGGGGAACTGGCGACGTTCATCGGCTACCGCGTGCAGCACAACGACGCCCGTGGCCCGATGAAGGGAGGGCTGCGGTACCATCCGCAGGTCGATCTCGACGAGGTCCGGGCGTTGGCCGCGCTCATGACCTGGAAGACGGCCGTCGTCGACATCCCCTACGGCGGCGCGAAGGGGGGCGTGGCGATCGACCCGGCCCGGTTCTCGCAGCGTGAACTGGAGCGGATGACCCGCCGGTTCGTGGACGCGATCCACGACCTGTTCGGCCCCGACGTCGACATCCCGGCGCCCGACATGGGCACGTCGGCCGACGTCATGGCCTGGATCATGAACCAGTACGGGAAGTACCACGGCTTCTCGCCGGCCTGCGTCACGGGCAAGCCGGTCGAGTATCACGGGATCGCGGGCCGCGAGGAGGCGACCGGCCGCGGCGTCGGCAGCCTGACCCTCAAGCTCCTCAGCCGGCTCGGCCGGCGGATCCCCGGGACACGGGTCGCGATCCAGGGCTTCGGCAACGTCGGCAGCCACACGGCGAAGTTCCTCCACGACGCCGAGTGCCGGATCGTCGCGGTCAGCGACGCCGGTGGCGGCTTCCATCGGGCGGAGGGCTTCGACGTCCTCGAACTGCTCCGCCATGCGCATGCCCACGGCGGCCGGCTCGACGGCTTCACGGGAGGCGACCCGCTGACCAACGCCGAGCTGCTGGCCTGCGACTGCGACGTGCTCGTGCCCGCGGCCCTCGGCGGCGTGATCACCGCCGCCAACGCCGCTGCCATCAAGGCGCCGCTGATCGTCGAGGGGGCGAATGCGCCGACGGAGCCGGACGCCGACGCGATCCTCGAGTCGCGCGGCATCGTGGTCCTGCCCGACATCCTCGCCAACGCCGGCGGCGTGACGGCGAGCTGGTTCGAGTGGGTGCAGAACCGGCAGCACTATCAGTGGGGCATCAACCGGGTGCGACAGGAGCTTGACCGGATCCTCGGCGAGGCCTTCGAGCAGGTCTGGCAGCTGTCCACGAACCGGCGCGTGCCGTTGCGGACGGCGGCCTACATGCTCGGCGTCGGCCGCGTGGCCCGGGCCACGATCCTCGGCGGCGTGGCCTGAGCCGCGTCGTCACGTCCGTCGGGCAGGGTGGGAAACAACTCGCCTGGCCCCACGGACTGAGCCCAACGTGCTCGGGGCTGCCCATGCCCTCTCGGCGGACGCTCGCCTCGGCCCTCCTGGCCTCGGCTCTCTGCACGTCCGCCGCGCTTCGCCCTCCAGGCTGCGCTTGCTCCCGTAGCCCGCTCGAGGGCATGGGCAGCCCCTCACGGATTCCACCGCCACGAACGTCAGCTCCCCCGTGCTCCCGGTCATGAAACGTGTCTGCTGCCTGGTGTCTTCCCCAGTGCAGGGCGTTGCAGCAGCCGGTCGGTGGCACGCGCAGGAGCCGGTGAACTTTGCCTGCACCGCAGGACGCACCATCACGCTGGAGGTCGCAACGGCAAAGTCCGCCGGCGACGAGCATGCCACCGACCGGCGGCGCGTTGCCATCAACCTGATGACATCCCGCAGCACACGTGCCAAACCGGCGTGGTGGCGTCCGCTTTTCAGTGCTTCGCGGGGCGATACCAGGCGCCGCGGAGCCAGTCGGCGAGCAGGCCGATCTGCTCCGGGCTGAGCAGTTTTTCGAAGGCCGGCATCCGATCGTTGTCGGCGCCGTAGAACCGCTCGTGGGCCGGGTTGGCGATGATCCCCGCCAGCCACTCGCGACTCCCCCAGCCGGTGAGATCGGGGGCCGATCCGAGATCCACCCCCTCGCCGCCGAACCGATGGCAGCTGCCACAGCGGTCGGCGTCGGTGATCAACGCCCGCCCCTTCGCCACCACCGTCTCCGCCACCGCGGGATCGGCGTGCCCGGCCTCGGCGGCCAGCGCCGCCACCACCGCCTCGATCTCCTCCGGCTTCCACTTCGCCGGGTCGGCCATCTCGTCCCGCACATAGCCCACCATGTCGCCATCCTTGTGGGCCGTGTTGCCGAAATACTCGGGGCTCGCCACCCGGCGCGGATCGAACAGGCCGCGGACCCAGGCGGCCGTGCCGAAGCCGTGGAGGTTCGGCGCGGAGGCGGCCGCGAACTGCTCGGCGGCACCGGCGGCGGCCGGATCGACGTGGGCGTGGCAACTGGCGCAGTCCCGGCCCTCGGCGAGGCCGAACAGCCGCGGGCCACGGGTCAGCGGATCGTGGCGGACGAGGTCGAGCGCGCCGGTCGGCGGGATCCGCTCGGGCCGGCCGGCGAGTTCCACGGCCCGGGCCGCATCCGCCTCGGCCTGCCGCGAGGCGGCGAGGAAGGCGTGCGAGTTCCGCCACGCCTCCAGCCGGCCGAGCTTCTTCTTCATGGCCGCGATCTTCGCCGCGTCGTGGCCCAGCGCGGCCGCGATCTTTTGCTCGTCGCCGCCCGTCTCATCGTGGAGCTTCTCGGCGTCGGCGAGCGCCCCTCTGTCGATCCACAGCGAGCAGTAGTCCTCGTTCAGCGCCAGCGCCGTCAGCAGCCCCGCCCCGGCCACGATGCCCAGCGTGAAGGCGACGTTGAACCGATGGCCGAGCCGCCAGTTGCCGATGATCGGCATCAGGAACATCACGGCCATGATCAGGCCCGGCACGACGATCGCCCCGAAAAACTCCCCCGTCGCCCCCCAGCCCTCGAAGACCTTGAGGAACTGGAACAGGAACAGGAAGTACCACTCGGGCCGGGCCGCGGCGTACGACTCGGAGGGATCGGCGGGGGCGCCGAGCTCCGCGCCCACGTGCCCCCAGTCCACCGTGCCGCCGGCGAGCATCGTCCGCGCCGCCGGCACGAGGATCACGCCGAGGACGACCGCCAGGACCGCCAGCATCGCGACCGCGTCCTTGAGCACCTGGTCGGGCCAGAACATGGCGTCCGGTCGGGTGATCGGCTGCTTCGCATGCAGGCCGTGCTTGCGGAACAGGGCCAGATGCACGACGAGGAACAGCACCAGGGTCGCGGGCAGGAAGCCAGCGTGGAGGGCGAAGAATCTCGTCAGCGTGTGGTGGCCGTATTCCGGACCGCCGACCACCAGCGACTGGAGCGACGGGCCGATGCCCGGCACGATGCCGGCGAGGTTCGTGGCCACGATCGTCGCCCAGTAGCCCTTCTGGTCCCAGGGCAGAAGGTAGCCGGTGAGCGCCATGCCGAGCACGAGCAGCATGAGGACGAGGCCGAGCCAGAAGTTCACCTCGCGCGGCGCCTTGTAGGCGCCGTCGATGACCACCTGGAGGAGATGCAGCGCGAGCAGCACCACCATCGCCTGGGCCATGACGTGGTGGATGCCGCGGAGCAGCCAGCCGCCGGTCATCTGGTGCTGGATGTAGTAGACGCTCTCCCAGGCGGTCTGGGCGCTGGGCGCGTAGTTGGCCCAGAGGAACAGGCCGGTGATGACCTGCGTCATGAAGGCGAACACGAGCGTGCTCCCCCAGACGTACCGCCAGCGGGCGCCCCCGGGGACGCGCTCGAACAGGGCCTCGTGGAGCAGGCCGCGCCAGCCGGTGCGGTCGTCGAGAAAATCGCCCAGCCGGCCGAGCGGGCCCTTGCCCGCCGGGCGGGCCGGCGTGTTCGTGCCGCTCATGCCTGCGCCACCTTGGCCGCCACGCCGGCCCGGAACTTCTGCCAGCGGATGGCCACCGCGCCGCCCTCGACCCGGCACTCCAGTTCGTCCATTCCCCGCGGGCTCGGGCTCGGCGGCTTGATGTCGCCCGCGAACGTGAACTCGCTGTTGTGGCACGGGCAGCGGAAGCAGCCGCCGCCCGGCGCCATGTCGACGCCGCAGCCGGCATGCGGGCAGGTGGCGGACAGGGCCCGCACGGTGTCGGCGCCCGGCTCGCGCCGCAGCCAGACCGCCCCGATCGGCTCCGCCCCGTAGCCGGTCCAGGCATCCTTGCGTTCGGCGACCACCGCGAACCGGCGCGGCACGCCGTCGGCGGGGATCGCGGCGAGTTCCGTCACCGGGATGAACCGGCCGCCGCCTCCCCGGCGGCGCAGCGGGTCGAGAAACGCCCACAGGCCGGCCCCCAGCGGCACGACCGTCGCCAGGCCGCCGCAGATCACCGCCAGCGCCTTCGTCAGGAAGCCGCGCCGGTCGGGTTGTCGATGCTCCGCCATGCTCTCCTCCATCGGCTGGTCGCAACCCGGGCAGGCGCGGCCGTCAGCCGCCGGCCGCCCGCGCCAGCCAGGCCTCGTCCACCGCCGCGTTGACCCGCTGCTCGGCCGCCTCGAACGGACCTTCGAGGATCGCGCCGGCTGCCGCCTTGTGGCCGCCGCCGCCGAACCGGGCCGCCAGGGCGTTGCAATCGACGGGGCCGCGGCTGCGAAAACTCGTCTTGATCCGGCCGTCGGGCTGCTCGATGAGGATCACGGCCACCTCCGTTCCCTTGACCGCCAGCGTCAGGTTGACGAGGTCCTCGGTGTCGCTCGGCTGGGCGTGGACGGCGCGGATGTCGGCCTGGCGGACGACCGACGTGATCACCCGGCCGTCGTGCCGGGTCGCGGCGCCGGCCAGCGTCCGACCGACGAGGTTCAGCCGGGCGAGCGAGTCCTGTTCGAAGAGCTCGCGATAGATCGTCGTCGGGCTGGCGCCGGCGTCCACCAGCCGGGCGGCGATCCGGAACGACTCCCCCGACACGGACGGAAACCGGAAGCCGCCGGTGTCGGTCGAGAGGCCGGCGTAGAGCGGCGTGGCGATCCGGGCGTCGAGCGGCACGCGGAGCCGGAGGCCGATCTCGTAGACGATCCGGGCCGTGGCCTCGGCCGACGTGTCCTTGAACCAGCGGTCGGAGAGGTCGTCCTCGCTGACGTGGTGGTCGATCACCAGCACCCGGTCGCGCATCCCCTTGGCGACGTCGGCCATCGCGCCGAGCTGGGCGAACGCGCTGGTGTCGAGGACGACGAGCAGGTCGCGGTCGGCGAGGTCGGCCGGCTTGACACCCTCGGCGAGCGACTCGATGCGGCGTTCCTGGTCGATCCACTTGAGGTTCGCCGGCGTCGCCTGGGCGTTGACAATCCGCACGTGCTTGCCGAGGGCCTGGAGGATCCCGGCCAGCCCGAGCTCGCTGCCGAGCGCGTCGCAGTCGGGGCGGACGTGGCTGGTGAGCACGAACCGCTCGGCGGCCCGCAGGGTGTCGAGCAGGCTGGCCCAGTCAAGTCGCATGGTCGCTCCCTGTCGCCGGTCCGCCGGCCGCCGCGATCCGCGCGGCGGCCGCGACGTCGGCCGTCATCTGCGCGATCAGGTCGTCGACCGCGGCGAACCGGCGAGTGTCGCGCAGCCGTTCGAGGAAGTCAACGTCGAGACGCCGGCCGTACAGATCTCCCGCGAACCCGATCAGGTGCACCTCGACCGAGAGGGCGGTCTCGCCGAACGAGGCGTTGGGGCCGATGTGCACCGCGGCCGGCCACGACGCACCGCCCGCCACGCCGGCCCGCGCCGCGTAGACGCCCTCCCGGGGGAGGAGCGTGGCGATGTCCGCCAGATTGGCGGTCGGGAAGCCGAGCTGGGCGCCGCGCCGAGCACCGACGACGACCGTGCCCGAGACCCGCAGGGGCGCGGTCAGGAGCCGGTTCGCCGCACCGATCTCCCCAGCCGCCACCATGCCGCGGATCCGGGAGCTCGACACGGCCGCACCCCCGACGAGCACCGCCGGCACGACCTCCACCCCGATCCCGTCCGCCGCGGCCCACTCCGCCAGCAGGCCCACATCCCCCGCACGTCCCGCGCCGAAGCGGAAGTCGGCCCCCTCGACGAGCGCGGCCGCCTGCAACCGGCCGCGGAGCACGTGCCGATAGAAATCGTGGGCCGCCAGCTCCACGAGCCCGCGATCGGCCGGCTGCACGAGCACGGCGTCGAGCCCGAGGTCGAGGAGGAGCGCGGCCCGGCGGTCGGGCGTCGTCAGCGGCACCGGCGCCGACGCGGGGCGAACGATGGCCGCCGGATGCGGATCGAACGTCAGGGCCACCGCGGGCACGCCCTGCCGGTCGGCCGCGGCCCGCAGCCGCCGGGCGATCTCGGCGTGGCCGACGTGCACGCCGTCGAAGTTGCCCACCGCCAGCGCCGCCCCGGCCCCGCGCCGCCAGCGGCCGGTGCGGGCGTGAACGACGAGCTCGGCGAGGGGCGGCATGCAATCCATGCGAACGGATGGGGCGAACGGGACGGCGGCCGCAAGTGTAGCGTCCGGAAGGTATGATTCGTGAGCCGTCTGCGTGGAAGCCGCATGAACCAGCCGACCGAAGACAAACAGATCTTTCTGCTCGCCGACCTGGCCTGCCGGCTGGCGGCCATCGACATCGGCTCCAACAGCGTCCGCCTGCTGATCGCCGAGGCGCTCCGCGGGGGCGCCTACCGGATCCTCGACGAGGAGCGGGTGCCGACCCGGCTCGGCCGCAGCGTCTCGTCGCAGGGACGGCTCGACGACGAGTCGATGGAGCAGACGATCGCCGCCCTGCGGACCTTCAAGGAGATCGCAGCGGGCTACCAGGTGACGAGCCTGCGGACGATCGCCACCTGCGCCGTCCGCGAGTCGCGGAACGGCCCGGAGTTCTGCCGGCGCGTCCGCGAGCAGGTGGGCCTCGAAGTCGAGGTGATCTCGGGGGAACGGGAGGCGCGGCTGGCGTTCGCCAGCGTTCAGCACGCCTTCGACCTCAACGGCAAGAACGTGGTCGTGGCCGACATCGGCGGCGGCAGCACCGAGATCGTGTTCGCCACCGGCAACCTGATCGAGTCGATCTTCTCGACACCGCTCGGGGCGGTGCGGCTCACCGAGCAGTTCGCCATCGGCGAGGGGGCGGAGGGGCCCGACTTCCTGCACGGCTGCGAACGGCTGGAGTCGGAGGTGGCGGCGCTGCTCAAGAAACGGACCACGCGGCCGCTGTTCGCCCCCCACTTTCTCGTCGGCTGCGGGGGGACGTTCACCACGCTCGCCGAACTGATGATGGCCGCGAAGCGCGAGGTGGACGTCCCGGTGGCGGGGTACCGCGTGTCGCAGGCCGAGGTCCGCCACCTGCTCGACCGGCTGCGCAAGCTGCCGCTCCGGTCCCGGCGCGGCCTGCCCGGCATGACGCCCGACCGGGCCGACATCATCGTCGCCGGGCTGACGATCGTCGACGCCCTGATGAAGCGGTTCCGCGTCAACACGCTCCTCGTCCACACCCGCGGCGTCCGCGACGGCCTGGTCCGCGAGATGATCGACGAGGCGGCGCTGGGGGGCGCCGCAGCCGACGATCCGGCGCTCCGCGAGGCCGCCATCGAACGGCTGGCGGCGGCCTGTTCCGGCGAGCTGGAGCATGGCCGCAAGGTGGCCTCCCTCGCCGGCCGGATCTACGAGCAGCTCGCCGCGCCCCTCGAGCTCCCCGCGGCCGACCGCATGCTCCTTGAATGCGCCGCCCGGCTCCAGGACGTGGGCTACGTCATCAATTACGACCAGCACCACAAGCACAGCTACCACCTGATCCGCAACAGCCGGCTCCCCGGGATCCGCGGCCACGACCTGGAGCTGATCGCCAACGTCGCCCGCTACCACCGCGGCGCCCTGCCCAAGCGCAAGCACGAGAACCTCTCCCGGCTGTCCTCCGAGGAGCAGCAGCGGGTGCAGCGGATGGCCGCCATCCTGCGCGTCGCCGGCGGCCTCGACCGGAGCCGCTCGCAGCAGGTCCGCGACGTGCTCGTGCGGGTGGACGACGGCACGGTGCGGCTCGACGTCGTGGCCGACGCGGAGCCGCAGGTGGACATCTGGGGGGCGGAGCGCCGCACGGAACTGTTCGAGAAGGTCTTCGGGATGCCGCTGGCGATCCGCTGGGCGACGGCCGCACGGGGCGGTCGGGGGCGGAACGGCCGGGCGGCCCGCGACGGCGCCGTGGACCGGCCGCGGCGCCGGGCCGAGCCTGAGTGACGGGCCGACGCAGGGCCGTCGGTGCCGCGGCGGCGCAACCGGCGCGACCGGTTTCTTCCCTCCCGGCCCGCGCGGGGCGAACGGTCGGGGCCTGCCCGGACGATACGACTCCCATGCACCGGTTCGTGACCACGATCGTCGTCTGCGCCTGCCTGGCCGCCGCGTTCTCCGCCGACACGGCCGCAGCCGCCGGCCGGCGCTGGTCGGGGCCGCGGGCGGCTTCGTCCGTCGGCACGCCGCAGCGGCAGGCACCGTACGCGCCGGGCAGTTCGCCCTACGTCACCGGCCTGCGGGAGCGGCCCAAATACTTTGTGCCCCCGACGAACCCGCGGACACCCACCTGGAAGATGTACGGCACGCCGCCGGGGGTCGAACCGGGCGACTGGCCGCGGTACGCTCCGTTCGGCTTCGGCGGATATCGATTCCCGGCCGTCGGCGCGCAGGCGTACCGATAGCCGACTGCCGACCGATGCCCGGCATGCCCGCCGTCAGGGCCGGGGCGCGGTCGTGGCAGATCTCTTGGAGGTGACAGAGTCGGGGCTCTACTGCCCGCGGGGCGACTTCCACGTCGATCCGTGGCGCCGGGTGCCGCGCGCGGTGATCACCCACGCCCACGCCGACCATGCCCGCTGGGGCTGCGACCGCTACCTGTGCGCGTCCCCCGGGAAGACCGTGCTCCGCACCCGGCTTGGCGGCAACGCGACGATCGACACGCTGCGGTACGGCGAATCGCTGTCGATCAACGGCGTGAGCGTGTCGCTCCATCCCGCCGGCCACGTGCTCGGCTCGGCCCAGGTGCGGATCGAGCATGGCGGAGTCACCTGGGTCGTCAGCGGCGACTACAAGCTTCAGGCCGACCCCACCTGCGCACCGTTCGAGCCGGTGGAGTGCGACGTGTTCGTCAGCGAATCGACCTTCGGGCTGCCGGTCTACCGCTGGCAGGAACCGGCCCTGATCGGTGCCGAGATCGACGCCTGGTGGCGGGCCAACCGCGACGCCGGCCGGACGAGCGTCCTGCTCGCCTACGCGCTCGGCAAGGCGCAGCGGTTGGCGACGATGGTCGATCCGGGCATCGGCCCGATCGTGGCCCACGGCGCGGTGATGAAGCTCGTCGAGGCCTACCGGGCCTCCGGCGTCCGCCTGCCGGCGATCGACCGCGTGCCACCGCGGGCCCGGAAGGTCGGCGGTGGGCGGGCGCTCGTGATCGCGCCCCCGAGCGTGCTCGGCGGCTCGTGGCTGAGGATGTTCGGCGAATCGAGCGTGGCCGTGGCCTCGGGCTGGATGCTCGTCCGGGGCATCCGCCGCCGGCGCGGCTGCGACCGCGGCTTCGTGGTCTCCGACCATGCCGACTTCCCCGGCCTCGTGGCGGCGGTCGAGGCCTCGCGGGCCCGGCGCGTGCTCGTCACGCACGGCTTCGCCGACGCGTTCTCCCGGTTCCTGTGCGAACGCGGCATCGAGGCGTCGGTCCTGCCGACCCGGTTCGTCGGCGAGGGGGCTCCCGACGACGCCGCTGAGGCTGACGCTGACGCCGCGGAGCCGACCGAGGCCGACACCGATGATGACGCACGGCCGGACTGACGCCCGACTGATCCTGTCCCTTCCGCGACGCACCAACCCGATGAAACGGTTCACCGATCTCTACTGGCGACTCGATGCCACGACGAAGACGGCGGAAAAGGTCGCCGCGGTCCGCGAGTATTTCGCGGACGCCCCCCCGGATGACGCCGCCTGCGCCCTGGCCGTGCTCTGCGGCGACCGGCAACTGCGGGCCGTGACGACCGCGCAGCTGCGGGCCTGGGCGGCCGAGGTCACCGGCTTCGCCCCGTGGCTCGTGGAGGAGTGCTACGCCCACGTCGGCGACCTCGCCGAGACGCTGGCCCTGATCCTGCCCGGGGCTGCGGCGGAGGCCGAGGCCGCCGTGCCGGCGACCGACGCGGACGGCCTCGCCGCGATCATGCAAACGACGGTGCACGACCTGCGCGCGGCCGACGAGCCCCGGAAGAAGGAGGTCGTGCTCGACGTCTGGCGCCGGCTGCTGCCCCGGGAGCGGATCGTCTGGCACAAGCTGATCACCGGAGGCTGCCGGGTGGGCGTATCGCGGGTACTCGTGGCCCGGGCACTGGCCGAACTGGCGGGCGTCGAGCCGGCCGTGATGGCCCACCGGCTCGTCGGCGCGCCGGTGGCCGACGGCGCCGCGTTTCAGCGACTGCTCGAGGCCACCCCCTGCCCCGCCGACGACCGGCGGCCGTATCCGTTCTTCCTCGCCGCGGCCCTCGATCGGACGGCAGCCCCCGAGGTCGGCGCCGACCTCGGGCCGGTGGCCGACTGGCAGGCCGAATGGAAGTGGGACGGCATGCGGGCCCAGGTCGTCAGGCGCGGCGCCGACATCGCCGTCTGGAGCCGGGGAGAGGAGCCGGTGCACGACGCCTTTCCGGACGTCGTCCGCGCGGCCGGCGGGCTGCCCGCCGGCACCGTGCTCGACGGCGAACTGCTCGCCGTCCGCGACCGCCGGCTGCTCGGATTCGCTGCGCTGTCGAAGCGCAGCGGCCGGCGCCGGGTCACGAAGGCCATCCTCGCCGACATTCCCTGCCTGTTCGTCGCCTACGACATCCTCGAGGCCGACGGCGTCGATCTGCGCGACCGGCCGCTCGCGGCCCGGCGCGGGCTCCTCGAGCGGCTCGTGCCCGACTGCTTCGCGGAGTTTCTCGACGGGCGGTCCGGGGCCGACGAGCAAATCTTCCGTTCGCCACTCGTGACCGGCGACTCGTGGGAGTCGCTCGCCGCCCGCCGGGCCGAGTCCCGACGCCGCGGCGTCGAAGGCCTGATGCTCAAACGGCTGGCGAGCGGGTATGGCGTCGGCCGGACCCGCGGCGACTGGTGGAAGTGGAAGATCGAGCCGCTGGAGATCGACGCCGTGCTGCTCTACGCCCAGGCCGGCCACGGCCGCCGCGCGGGCCTGCACAGCGACTACACGCTCGGAGTGTGGCACGAGGGGAAACTGATCACGATCGCCAAGGCGTATTCGGGCCTGTCCGACGCCGAGATCGTCGAGGTGGACAGGATCGTCCGGGCGACGACGCTGGAGAAGCACGGGCCGGTGCGGATCTGCCGGCCGACGCTCGTCTTCCAGCTCGCCTTCGAGGGGGTGGCGCATTCGACGCGTCACAAGTCGGGGGTGGCCGTGCGGTTTCCGCGGATCGTCCGCTGGCGCAAGGACAAGGAGCCGGCTGAGGCCGGCCAATTGGCCGATCTGCAGCGGATGATCGCCGCCGGCGAGTCGGCCGCCGCCGACTGACGCCCCACGCACCCCCACCCCGCCGACTGCCGAGATTGCCCGGCTTGACTGACCGTCACGGTCGCGGCCGTAGGGTCGGCGCAGACCGTGCCGTTTCCGGGGCCGGCTGACCGGATTGCAGCGATGTTCACGCCCCCTGGCGGATGTGCCGAAGATTCCGGTGCGGCAGGCGGTGCGCTGGGGCAGCGCGGCGGCCGTGAAGGACCGGGGGGACAGGCGATGCGGGGCCCGAAACGCAACAGGTTCTTTGCACTTCTGACCGGCCTGGCCGCGGCGGTCGTGGCCGGCGACCCGTCATCGGGGGCCGATGCCGTGCCGGCCGAGACCTACACCCGCGCGGAGGCGGTGTTTCTCCAGCGCGACAACCAGTCCAGCGACCAGCCGCTCGCGGAGATCGGCGGGACCCCCGTGCTGACGACGGGGCAGATGCAGTTTCCGGTCCAGCCCGGGCTGCGGCTGTTCCACGGCGACGTCGACTGCGACGGCTACGGCTGGGAAGCGGGCTACCTCGGCGTCTGGAACATGTTCTCGCAGGCCGCGGCGACCGGGGCGGCCGACATCAAGGCGCCCGATCCGCTGGCGTTGCTCGTCGACGACTTCAACGACCGCTCGCAGGCCCGCGCCACCTACGCCTCGACGCTGAACTCGATCGAGTTGAACCTGTTCACGCGGTCGTACGACGGCGGCTTCCGGCGGACCGCGGCCCAGCCCTGGCGCCGCTGCGACGGCTACTGCGCGGGCACCTGGGACTTGCTCGCCGGCTTCCGCTGGGCCGGCATCGACGAGGCCGCGGGCATCGCCTTCGCCGGCGGCACGACGCCGGTGCCGAGCGGCTACACGCTGCGCAGCACGACGAACCTGTACGGGCTTCAGGCCGGCGGCCGGGGACGGATGGAATGGGACCGCTGGGCGGTCGAGGGCTGGGCCAAGGCCGCGATCGCCGGCTCGGCGATGTCGCAGTCGCAGGACTCGATCGTGAACGCGGTCACGCCCGATCCGCCGGTGCGGCCGGCCCAGTCGGCCACGGAGGCCGGCGTCGGCTTCATCGGCGACCTGAACGCGACCCTCGTCTACCGGCTCACCGACACCTGGGGCCTGCGAGCGGGCTACAACCTGATCTGGCTGTCGGGGCTGGCGTTGGCCCCAAACCAGTTCGACTTCGGCGGCTCGAGCACGAGCGGCAGCGGCCTCAACGGCGGCAGCGGGATGTTTCTCCACGGCGCGAGCCTCGGCCTCGAGGCCCGCTGGTAGGCCAACTGCCTGACGCCTGGAAGCGAGCGGCCCAAGACCACCGTGCAAGACCACAGTGGACAGGCAAAACCGGGCCATCATTGCTGTTGCGGTTGTCCGCCGCCGGTCGCGTCGGGCACGACGACCAGTCGCAATTGCTGCATGGGGGCGACCGCGACGACGACCTGGACGCCCACCCGGGGTGCGATCAACACGAGCGAGGTCGTGCCGGCCGGTGTGCGACGGGCGTGGACACACAACAGCCCTGCGGACGCCTCCGGTGCCCGCATCGGTCGGGCCGCATGTGGTACCCTTGCTCCCCAACCGGCCTCAGGAAGGCGGCGCTGAAACCTAATCGCAGAAAACCAACGGCGACACCCCCATGAAAGACCCGACCGTCCGCGGCATCGTCCACCTGATCGAGGAGACCAAGACCTTCGGACAGAAGGGCTTTCGCAAGCGTCTGGTGGTGCTCGAACAGTCCAAGGGTACGTTCACCAATTTCATTCCCGTCGAGTTCGTCAAGGATGGCTGTGACGCGGTGGATGATCTGTCCCTGGGCGACGAGATCGAGGTGACATACCGCCTCAGCGGCCGCCGCTGGCAGCGTGACGAGGCCAGCGAGGCCAAATATTTCCTGAGTGCGGAGGGCCTCTCGTTCAAACAGCTGTCCGGAAGCGGGCGGGGGCATGAAGGGTCGAACACCACCATCGACCCCAACGACGCCTTTGCCGAAGCCGGTGACGATGATGTGCCGTTTTGAGGCGGCCTTCCCCGATGCCCCCTCCGCCGGGTGACACGTCGTACCCGTGGGGTGATCACCGGCGAAATGCTTGAGAAAGTGCTGTTGACCGTCCTATCCGACATGCGCTGGCGGTCGTCGTGCCACGGTCTGCCACGACGACCCACCCCGGCGACCGTCGCCGGACCGGTCAGGTCGTCGACACCAGCTCGATGTCGAACACCAGCGTGGCGTTGCCCGGAATCGTCGGCGGGCTGCCCGCCGAGCCGTAGCCGAGCGACGGCGGCACGATCAGTTGCCGCTTGCCGCCGACCCGCATGCCCCCCACGCCCTCGGTCCACCCGGGGATCACCCGGTTGAGCGCGAAGGACGTGCCGTTGAAATCGTTGAACACGGTGCCGTCGAGGAGCCGGCCCTTGTAGTTAACGACGACGTTCGCGGACGCCGAGGAGGGCGCCGCGCCCGTGCCGACGACGAAGTCGCGATACCGCAGACCGGAGGAGGTGGTCACGAACCCGAGCGACTTCACCGCCGGCGGCGTGGCCACCCGCA
>JBIKKQ010000188.1:0-6566 GCA_044360305.1 Pirellulales bacterium | reverse complement strand
CGACCCCGACATCTACGTCATGGTCGCCGACGGAGGCAACGTCCGCCAATTGACCAACGCCCCGGGCTACGACGGCGGCCCGTTCTTCTCCCCCGACGGCCGCTGGATCACCTACCGCACCGACCGACTCGAAAAGGACATGCTCCAGATCCACGTCATGCGGGCCGACGGCAGCGGTGACGTCGCGATCACGGCAGGGAAGGGGGTCCGCTGGGCGCCCTACTGGCATCCGCGGGAGCCGTGGCTGATCTGGACCGGCGCCGACCACTCCGATCCCGCGGCCCGCCCGAACTACGACCTCTGGATCGCCCGGTACGCCGCCGACGACGCCGGCTTCCGCATCGGCCGGCCGGTGCGGCTCACCGACCACGAGGGGGCCGACGTGCTCCCCGTCTTCTCCCCCGACGGCAGCCTGCTCATGTGGACGGCGAGCCGCGGCGGCGACGGCGGCGGCAGGGGAGCGTCGAGCCAGCTCTGGGTGAGCCGGCCCGACACCGCGGCCATCCGCGCGGCGGTCGGGGAGGTGGCCAGATGACCGCGGCAGCGACGGGACCGCAGCAGGATAGCGCCGCGGCGGCCGGCCCGCGGCCCGGCCAGCCGGGAGACCGGATCGCGATGATCGGCGGCGGGCAGATGGCCCTGGCGCTGGCCGAGGGTTTTCAGCGGTCGGGCCTGGTGCTGGCGTCGTCGATCACCGTGTTCGATCCCCATCCGCCGGCCCGGGAGCGGCTCGCCGCCCGGCTGCCCGGCATCCGCTTCGCGGCCTCCGCCGCCGAGGCCGTCGCCGGCGCCGACACCGTGATCCTCGCCGTCAAGCCGCAGCAGGCGGCAGCGGCCTGCCATGGCCTCGCCCTCCCGGCCGATGCCGTGCTCGTCTCGATCGTGGCCGGCCTGTCGCTGGCATCGCTGACCAGCCTCGCGGGCACCCGCCGCGTCGTCCGCGTGATGCCCAACACGCCCTGCCTGGTGGGCCGCGGCGTCTCCGTCGCCTGCCGCACGGCCGACGTCCCGACGGAACGCTTCCAGCGGATCGTGCAGTTGCTCCGGGCCGTCGGCAGCGTGCACGAGGCGGACGAGTCGCTGCTCGACGCCGTGACCGGCCTGTCGGGCTCGGGGCCGGGCTTCGTGGCGGTGCTCGTCGAGGCCCTCGCCGACGGCGGCGTCCGGGCCGGGCTTCCCCGGCCGCTGGCGATGGCGCTGGCGATCGAGACGCTCGCCGGCACGGCGGCGCTTCTGGAGCAGACCGGCGAGCATCCGGCGCAGGTCAAGGACCGGGTCGCGAGCCCCGGGGGCACGACGATCGCCGGCCTGGCGGTGCTGGAGCAGCGCGGCGTGCGCGGCGCGGTGGGCGACGCCGTGGTCGCCGCCGCCGCCCGGGCGAAGGAACTGGGCCAGCCGACCCCCGGCCGCTGACCGTCCTCGGCGCCGCGCACCAATGGATGCTGCTGACTCGGCGAATAGGGCGGGGCATGGGTAGCCCCGACCGGCGAACCGCGCGAGCTTCAAGTGTGACGCGTATCAGTCGGTCGGCAGTGGCACGCGCAGAAACTCCACCCTGCCGCCGACAACGGACGGGCAGACCGCCTGCTCCTTGAGCCGGTCGCGATCGACCACGGTGAGCCGCGTGCCCTTCTGCACCCGCCCCTGCTCGAGGACGAGATCGAATGCGTGCCGCACGGAACCCGCGGCCGGATCGACCGCGTGCTCGGCCCTCTCGCAGCCCGGCTCCACCCGGACGCGCAGCCGCGGCAGCCCTGCCTCGGCGCCCGCGGCATGCCGCTCGACCACCGTGAGCCTGGCCCGATCGGGCCCCGCTTTTTCCAGGCTGGCCTCCATGGTGACGCCCGCCAACCGCGGCCAGCGAAACTCCTGCGGGTCGGCGAACCGCAGTTCGTCGAGGGCGATCAGTCCGGCGGGTTCCACCGGCCGCGTGGCAAACCAGACACCGATCTGCGCCCAGCCGGCCTCCTTGGGCCAATTGGGGACCGTCAGATCGACGACCGGGACGGGACGATTCGGCTCGTACGCGGCATCCACGAACACGAACGGCTGGACGCCGGCGATCCCCTCCGGCCGCACCTCGGCCCAGATCTCCTCGGGGCGGGGCGAGAACCGGGTCTCGTCGCCGTTCTGGATCGAGACCGGAAACCGGACCGCGGCGTTCCCCTCGCGCTTCGGCAGATGCGCGGCCACGAACCAGCGTTGCCGGGCATCCGCCGGATCGGGCAGGTCCTCCTGCCTGGCGCGAATGCCCTGCTCGGTGCCGCCGTCATAGCGTCGATGCTCCAGCCTCGTGCCGTCGCCGGACACGAACAGTTCCAACGATTCGCCCCCCGCGACCGCGATGCCGGCCGCGGTCTGCGGCCGCCCCTCCAGTCGCACCGAATACGAGGCCGGCGGTTCCGCCCGCGCCGGCGGATCGACCGTGACCGCGGCCCCGAGTTCGGCGGGCCGCGCGGTGCCGCGGCCATCGACCAGTTCCCAGCGGGCGAGCTGGAGAAACTCGCGCAGCGACTCCATCAGTTTCGTCAGATCGGCCGCGTCGCGAAACTGACCACCGGCCTCGCGCACCAGCGCCTTGAGTTCGTCGAACGCCGCCTGCTCGCCGGGCCTGGGCCGGAGATCGAGGGCGATGACGTCGATCGGCACCCGTCCGGCCCGGCCCTGGCCGACGGCCTGCAACGCGTCGCGCACCTGGCCCGCCGTCGTGAACGGCCCCTGGTACTGGTCGTTGACGCCGTCGGTGATCACGATGACCCGCCACGCCTCGCCGGCGGCCACGGCGGTCGCGTCGCCTGCCAGCGCCTTCTGCATGGCGAGGTACAGCGGCGTTTCGCCCGACGGCTGCAGGCCGTTGAGCACGTCGCCGATCGTCCGCGCCTGACCGCGACCGAGCGGCTGCATCGCCAGCACCTGCTCCACGTCCTCGCCGGGCCGCAGGTCGAACGGCCGCCCCGCCTGCCTGGCGGAGGCCTGCTGCCGAAGTCCGGCCGGGCTGTAGGCCGGCTGGGCCGGCTTGGTGGACGCGTCCCAGCGGGTCCGATGGCCGTACAGCCAGATCGAGGCGTCCCAGTTGCCCGACTCCGCCATCGCCTTGAGGATTTCCACGAACGCCTGCCGGCCGACGTCGAACCGGCGCCGGCCCCCCGGCGTGTCCTTGTCCATGCTGCCCGAGCAGTCGAACACGAAGGAGACGAACCCGTGCCGCTCGCGGCCGCCGCGCACGGTGATCCTTGGCGGCGCCGGCGGGGCCGGTCGAAAGACGATCGGCTCGGTGCCCCCGGGAGCCACGACGGGAATGCCACCCACGAGACGATGGCCGCGAAACACCGCCGTCACGTCGAGCGAGCCGTTCTGACGCGCGGCCACCTGGCCGGCCGACTTGCCATCCACCCTCCATTCAGCACCGCGCGGCCCGCCGGCCACGTCGGCCCGACCGACGGGGAGCGGCACCCGGCGCACGGCGACGTCGCTCCCTGACCCGCGCAGCCAGAGCGGCTCGGCGCCCGACGAGTCGGCCAGCCAGACCGCCGCGTCGCCGGCGGGCAGGAAGCGGGCGACCGTGTCGTCGATCCGCAGGACGGTCTTGATGCGGCCGGCGGCCGCGCCGTCGCCGGCCCCGAGGCGGTCGGGCAGGTTGTCGATCCGGGCCCAGCCGGCCGGCAGCCGCGCGATCGCCTCCTGACGGACGATCGCCTTGTCGAACGCCGGATCCACGGCGGCGAGCAGCTCCGCCTGGCGGAGACAGGCGGCCGCGGCCGCGGCCGCGGCGCACCGGGAGCCCCCCGCATCGCCGCCGAAGAAATCGTCCATCTGGTCGTTGGCCACCGTCACCAGCCGATCCCGCCACGCCCGGCGCAACTGCTCCGCGACCGCGGAACCTTCCTCGCCGCCCGCTCCCGGTCCGCCCGCGGCGACGCCGGCGAGGAACGCCAGCCGGCGCTGGGCCGGCGGATCGGTGCGGACCGCCGTCCGTTCGGCGGCGCTGGCCCGCAGCCGCTGCCCCCAGGCGGCGGCCGCCGTCGCCACGTCGGCGGTCGCCTGCGGCCGCGGCACGCCGGGCTCGTCGCTCCGGCCGAGGCAGGCGACCAGCGGATCGATCCAGCCGCCGTTCCACGCCACCCATCCCGAAGCGGCCGCCGCCGGGTCGGGCGCGACCGGACGCGGCGCCGTACCGGCGGCCTCCACCGGACGCTGCGCGACCTTCGCCGCCAGCGCGGTCTCGCGTTCGAGGAGCCGCATGCGCCGCCCCCCGGCGACGAGCGGCGTGTCGAGCACGGCGCGGATCTCGGCCAGCGTCGTCGCGTCCTCGGCGGACTGCTCGGCGAGCCGCTCGCAGGCGACGTCGTAGGCATCCCGAATCGCCTCGTACTGCTGGACCACCTCGCGGGCCGCGCCGCGAATCAGATCGACCGCCGCCACGGCCTCGCCCGCCTCGGCCCGCGCGTGCAGGGAGCGTTCCATCGTGGACACCGCGGCCAAGAGCCGGGCCCACTCGACGGCGGCGGGGGGTCCGGCAGCGGAGCCCTCCGCGGCCCGCCGCGCCGCGGTCTGCCAGGCCGCCAGCCAGGGCAGTTCGGCGCGGGCGGCGTCGAGCTGGCGCCAGGCGGCCGACACCGCGTCGCCCACCGCGGCGACGGCCGTGTAGCCGGACTCGGCGACCCGCGCGGACTCCGCCGCCCGCGCCAGCGAGAGCGGGTCGCCCACCAGGGCGCTGTCGAAGGCCTGCCGCCTGGCGGCATCGGCATCGCGCCGCGGTGCGGCCGCCGCGACCAGGCGATCCGCCCGCACGTCGTCGGGCAGTGCCGCCGCCACGGCCGTCTCCGCCACGGCGATCACGCGGGCGAACGTGGCGGCGTTCGTTTTCCAGCCCTCGTCGTCGGCCCAGCGGGCGAGCACCTCACCGGGCTGCAGTTCGGCGGGGAGCGGCATCTCCGCGGGCGGGTCGCCGACCAGTTGTCGCCAGGCGTCCCAGGCGCCGCGGTCCAGGGCAACGCCGGCGCGGACCTGCTGGACGGCGGCCGCCCAGGCATCGGCCGCTCGGGCGTGCCACTCCTCGGGAGTCGTCGCCGGCTCGACGGCTGGCGGGGCGGAGTCACGCGCCGGTTTGACCGGCGGTCCGGCCGAGACGGAACGAACCCAGTCGTCCAGCCGCGTCCGCCAGGCCGGCGCCACCACCGCGCGTCCCCCCCGGGCCTGCTGGGCAAGCCGCAGGCCGGGCAGCCAATCGACGCCGACGAGCGGCTCCACCAGCGACTGCTCGATCGCCTCGACGTCGGCCTTCGCCTGCCGGAGATCCTCCCGGCCGCCGGCGCCCGCCGCGGCGAGGCGTTCGGCACGCATGAGCAGCCGCTCGTACGCGGCCCAGGCCGTCGGCCGCTCTTGCACGGCCCGCGGCCGTAGTCGCTCGACCGTCCCCCAGCGGCGCTGCAGCCAGGCCAGTTGCTCCGGATCCCGCGTCGCGGCCCCCGGCGCCGAACGCCGGGAACGCCGCACCGTCCAGGCGATCGGCACGTCCGGCCCCGTCGCCGGCACCGTCGGCAGCACGAGCGGCGACTGGTGCCTGCCATGATGGATGATCGACCGTCGATCGACCTCGTCACCGAGGTAGCCCGCCAGTTCGCGGAGCCCGACCCGACCGTCGCCATCCCCCCACGGACGCTCGTCGGCCATGCCTTCGAGACCATCGACGAACGCCGCGGCGAACGTCGATGCCGGCTCGGGATTGGCCGCCGACGACACCTGGCCGATCGTGCAGGGGAGGATGACCCACACGCCGTCGAGCGGCCGGCCGCGGAGTTCCGCGTCCACCGCGGCCGGGAACGTGCCGTCGAGGATCCCGAGCGGCTCCCCCTGCGTGGCCCGACAGGCATCGAGGACGACGAGCAGCCGCGTGCCGCGCTTGCGGGCCGCCGCACACCCGTCAAGCAGGTCGCCGACCGGAAGCCACGACTCGTCGGCATCGGCCGCGGCGTTGACCGTCATCCGCGGCGGCACGAGGCAGGCCCGGCCGCGCCGATCGACGGCACCGTGGGCCGACACGTAGACGATCGCGGTGTCGCTGTCGGGCCCTCCGCCGCTGCGCAGGCCGGCCACCTCGCGGACCAGGGCCTGGAGAAACTGCTCCCGGTCGGCCTCGCGCAGCCGGGCCGACACGTCGATCGTCCGCGCCGTTCCCGGATCGAGCGCGGAGCCGGCGCGGGTCAACGAGCCGAGCAGCACCCGGTCCTCCTCGGCCAGCACGGGCGGGCCGAGCGGAGCCCGGTAGGAGGAGACGACGCCGGCGATCAGCGGCACCTGCCGCTTCATGCCGACCAGCAGCCAGACGAGCGTCACCACCAGCGCCGTGGCCGCGCCGCTGAAGGCAAACCGCGACATCAGGAGCCGCCGGCGCCGGGCCGCGAAGTCGGCCGCCGCCTCGTCCGGCCGCCGCTGCTTCCATCGACCGTCGCCGGCGCCGGAGGGCCGCGGCGCGGGGCGGCGTCCGCCCCCGCGCCCCCGCCAGTCGTCCCGACGGGATCCCCCCGCGGTGCCACCTGTGCTGCTCATGGCCGGGAGTATATCCC
>JBIKKQ010000187.1:0-6598 GCA_044360305.1 Pirellulales bacterium | reverse complement strand
GGCGTCGGCGACGAGTTTCGGCTTGTGGTCGAACGTATCCACGTGCGACGGCCCCCCCTGCATGCAGAGGAAGATCACGTGCTTGGCGCGGGCGGCGAAGTGCGGCGGCCTGGCGGCCAGCGGGCCGGCGACCGCCTCCCGCGCCGCCGCCTCGGCGGCGAGCGTCGAGAAGGCGAGGAAGCCGAAGCCGTTGGCGGAGTGCCGGAGGAATGCCCGCCGCGACCCGCAGGCCACGCTCGCACAGCGGTCGTGTGGAGGAGAGAGGGGCGTCATGAATGAATCCTCGATGCGGCTCTATGAAGCGTCAGTTCAGGTGGCGGAATTCCGCGGTGGCAAACAGGGCCTGGCAATAGGCCACCAGCGCCAGCGACTCGACCTCTTCCGGGCCGCCCGCCCGGGCCGTGCCGCCGGCCCCGGTCCGCCCGCCGGCGCGGGCCGGTGGGGCGATCCGCCGGGCATGCCGCCGGGAGAAGTCGGCCCAAAAGGCGTCGATGGCCTTCCGTTCGCCGGGAGCGGGGGGACGGCCGAGGGCCATCGCGAATGCCTCGGCGAGTCGCTCGGTGGTCGTGCCCGGGAGCCGGGCGACGCGGTCGGCGAACGACCGGGCGAGCGACACCACCTCCTCGTCGTTGAGCAGATACAGCCCCTGCGCGGGCACGTTCGACTCCTCGCGCCGGCCGCTCACGAGCGAGGCGTCGGGGAAGTCGAACACTGCGAGCGGCTCGGGCACCTGGTCGCGGACGATCGGCAGGAAGATCGACCGGCAGTCCTCCGCCGACCTGCGGGACTGCTCCAGCATCTGGATCATCCCGCGCCGGCTCTCCCGCAGCCGCGACACCGGGGAGCCGGGCGTGGGCTGGAGGTCGAGCCGGCCCGACACGGCGAGCATGGCATCGCGGATCACCTCCGCGTCGAGCCGGCGCTGGTCCATCCGCCAGCGCAGCCGGTTGTCGGGATCGGTGGCGAAGTTCGCGGCGTCGTGCACGGCGGCGAGCTGGTAGCCGCGGCTGAGCACGATCCGGCGGATCAGGTTCTTCACCGACCAGCCGTCCTCCATGAACGCGACGGCGAGGTGGTCGAGGAGCTCGGGATGGCTCGGCTTCATGCCCATGACGCCGAAGTTGTCGGGCGTCGCCACGAGGCCCTCGCCCATGAGCTTGAGCCAGACGCGGTTGGCCATCACGCGGGCGACAAGCGGGTTGTCGCGGGAGGCGATCCAGAAGGCGAGGTCGAGCCGGCCGCTTCCCGCGGCGATGCTCCGGGGCTCGTCAGGACCGCAGAGCACCTCCACGAGGCCGCGGGGCACGGTTGCGCCCGGCTGGTCAACCTCGCCCCGCTCGAGCAGCGGGCTGTCCACCGGCCGCGGCCGATCGAGCACGCCCATGGCCAGCGTCCGCGGCGTGCCGTCGGGCCGAAACTGGTCGAGATCGGATTGGGCCCCCGACCGCTGGTCCCGCACCGCCCGCAACTGGCGGACCGTCCGCGGCCCGTTGGCGTCCCCTCCTTCCCTCCGCGCGGCCATCGCGTCGCGGGCCGTCTCAGCGGCGCGGTCGGCGAGTTCCTTGACCTCGCGCTCGAGTCGGGCCAGGTCGGCGGGCGAGAGCGGGGCCAGGGCCGCGGGCAGGCCTGCCTCCGGTGGCAGTTCGACGAGCGTCGAGGGATTGGCGTTTTGCGCCTGCGGCCCGGTGCCGTAGAGGGTCTCGCTGCTCAGGAAGATGCCGGCCAGGGCGTAGTAGTCGCGTTGCGTGACGGGATCGAACTTGTGGTCGTGGCAGCGGGCGCAGGCGAGCGTGAGCCCGAGCATCGACTGCGACACGGCGTCGATCTGCTCGTCCACCACGTCCATGTGGAACTGCCGACGGTCGCGGGTGTTGAGCCCCTTGGGACCGAGGGCAAGAAAGCCGGTGGCGATGATCTTGCCGGCCTGATCGGCCGGCCCCGAGTGCTTGAGCAGGTCGCCGGCGATCTGGGCCTTGAGGAAGTCGTCGTAGGGCATGTCGGCGTTGAACGCCGCGATCACCCAGTCGCGGTACCGCCAGGCATGGGGATAGGGGACGTTCGTCTCCTTGCCGCTCGAGTCGGCATAGCGGGCGACGTCGAGCCAGTGCCGCGCCCAGCGCTCGCCGAACCGCGGCGCCGCGAGGAGGCGGTCCACCAGCCGCTCGACCGCCTGCGGCGAGGTGTCGGCCACGAACGCGCGGACTTCCTCGGGCGTGGGCGGCAGGCCGACGAGATCGAACGCCAGCCGGCGGATCAGCGACTCCCGCCCCGCATCGGCCACCGGCCTGACTCCCGCCCGTTCCATGGCGGCGAGCAGGAAGCGGTCGATCGCCCCACGCGGCCAGTCCGCGTCGCGGACGGCAGGCACGGCCGGGGCGACCGGTTTTTGCAGTGCCCAGTGGCGGCGGCCGGCGGCGACCTCACGCTCCCAAGCGTCGGCCCGGGTGGCGTCGGCCGCCGCGGTCCGGCTCGCGGGCAAGAGGACCGCCGCCAGGGGCAGGATCGCCGTCGTCAGGCTTAAGACAAGGTTTCGGATCATCGGCGCAGTCCTCACCGGTCAGCCCTCGCGGGCTAACCCACCGATAACTTAAACGGCCGTGGGCGAGGGGGGTTGCGTTGCTCCCTGATCCATCGACGGAAACCCGAGATCCAGCCGGGGTGCCGCCGGTCGGGAGTGCTGCGAGCCGGGCGCGAACTGGCCTGGAATGCTTGCCAGCCCCAGTAGAAATCCGGTGCAGGGGCGAGCATGACTCGAACGCCTGGTGGCCCGACGGGCGGGCCCGGGGGAGGCCTCTGCCATGCGTGCCCGCAAGGATGGGTGTTTGCCGCCTGCGAGCGGCTCGAACGTCGTCGGCACCAACCGGCAGCTACACGCTCAGCCTCAGGGCGGCGGGCACCGGGATCGCGGATGGCCTCGGGGCCGCGGTCACGGCCCCTCCGACCGTGACATGGCGGATGCCGCGGTCGGTCCGGGCGTAGCGGTCCGCGAACACGTCATCCACGACCGGCCGGGGCAGCACCGTGGCGGGTGAGCAGCCAACGGCCGCGAGCACGGGCCGCCGCAAGGCTTGCACGCATACATGTATACATGCATACCGCCTCGATCGCGGTCGGCAGCTCGCGTTAGACTGGGCTTCATGGCTGCCGACTCTCGAGATGCGTTCGCACGGATGCCGGGACCGGGCGTGGTGACGTTCGGCTTCGACGTCCTCGACCGCGTGGAGCAGGCGGTGGCCATGGTGAAGGAACGCCTCAAGCGGGCCGTCGCGGCCCTCGATGCGGCCGGGATTCCGCACGCCGTCGTGGGCGGCCATGCGGTCGCGGCCTGGGTGGCGCGGATCGATCCGGCGGCCGTCCGGACGACGGTGGACGTCGATCTGCTGATCGACCGTGCCGATCTTCCCCGGGCGATCGCCGCCCTCGAGGGCGTGGGGTTCATCCATTCGTTCACATTCGGGATCAACATCTTCGTGGACGGCCCGGCCGGGAAGGCCCGAGAGGCGGTGCACATCATCTTCGCGGGCGAGCCGGTGAAGCCCGACGATCCAGCGCCGGCCCCCGACCTCGCCGCCACGCAGTCGCTCGACGGCTATCGGATCGTCGATCTCGACCGGCTCATCGTCATGAAGCTCACAGCGTTTCGCCTGAAAGACCGGGTGCATCTCATCGACATGATCGACGTCGGCCTCGTGACCGCCGCGACGCTCGACAGCCTGCCGGCCGAGTTGCGGCCCCGGCTCGCACAACTGCTCGCCGACCCGAACGGCTGACGCGCCGGGCGACGTGCCCTCGACGGCATCGGTGTCGCCGGCCCGCACGGCGCAACCGGCAGTGCCACCGGGCGGCGGGCCGCGGTTCCGTGCCCGCCGAGTCGCCAGGCTTCTCCCATCCTGCCGAGGCGGAAGGGGGACGATGCGGGCTTGCAAGATCCGCTCCTGTGAAAAGAATGTGATGCACATGCACGGCCTTGGCACGATCGCCCGACGCAGCCGGCACGAAAGCCCCCGATGAGCAGTCGCTGGCTGATCACCGCCGTGCCTGTCGCCCTGGCGCTCGCGTGGCGTGACGCTCCTCCCCTGGCGGTGTTTTTCGCGGCGCTGGTCTCGATCGTGCCGCTCGTCGGCCTGATCGGCGACGCCACGGAGCGGCTCGCGGCCCGGCTGGGGCCGACCCTCGGCGGCCTGTTCAACTCCACGCTCAACAACCTCCCGGAACTGATCATCGGCGGCGTCGCCCTTGCCAACGGCCTCGCGTCGGTCGTCAAGGCGTCGCTCACAGGGGCGATCCTCGCCAACCTGCTCGTAAGCCTCGGGGTGGCGTTGATCGCCGGCGGCCTCCGCTACGGAGAGCAGAAATTCGACCCGCGGCGGCTCGCAGTGAACGGGTCGATGCTGATGATCTGCGCGTTCTGCTTCATCGTGCCGGCGATGTTCAACATCGGCACGCCCGACGGCACCCGCGACCTGTCGTTCGAGATGTCGTTCGTGCTCATCGGGATGTACGCGATGAACGTGGTGGTGACGCTCTTCGGCAGCGCGGGGGGCACCAGCCTGCCCGACGACCAGGGCATCGACGACGAGCATGCCGCCACCCCGGTGTGGCGGAGCCTGCTGGTGCTCGTCGCGGCGGCGGCATGCCTCGGCCTCGTGACGGAGGTGCTTTCCCATGCCCTGGAGCCGACCGCCCGGCAGCTCGGATTGTCGAAGACGTTCAGCGGGCTCGTGCTGCTCGGGGGCGCGGGCAGTCTCGGGGAGGTGCTCTCGGGCTACCACTTCGCCCGCCGTGGAAAGCCCTCGCTGGTGCTGGCCGCCACCGTCGGCTCGACGATCCAGCTGGTGCTCCTCGTGGCACCGCTGCTCGTGTTCGCGGGCCGGCTTATGGGCCAACCGATGGACCTCGCCTTCACGGGCTTCGAGGTGGTGGCGATCGTGCTCGCCACGATCATCACCCGCGAACTGATCGCCGACGGGAAGGCCAATTGGTTCGAGGGGTTTCTTCTGCTCGGTGTGTATCTCATCCTGGCGATCGGCTTCTACCACCTGCCGGAGTGACCTGCCGCCCTTACACGAAGCCACATTCGGAGCGGGAATCCGGGTGTGGTCGCAACCGAGGGAGGGCAATGATGCCACGAGGAACGAAGGTCATGGCGGAGCAGATCATCGGGATGCTTCGTGAAGTGTGCTCGGAAGCTTGGCGTGACCCAGCAGACCTATTATCGCTGGAACGTGTGTCTCCGTTCCGCTTTCCGCGCGGATGGCCTACGGTGGTCCAGGCGTGGTCGGTCTCGGGCCGCATCACGACAAGGTCGCCGGCCTCATCGCCGAATTCGCGCTGCGGATCGACCCCGTGAGGAAGCACGTGCGGCTCGACGCCCCGGGCGCCGGCGGTATCTCGACATCCTCGCCGCCCAGGTGGAAAGCCGCCGCGGGCTCGTGGGGGCGGTGGCGACGCCGGCCCGCCGGGGGCACACCCTCGCGGTCGCGATCGTGGAGGGCTACATCCCGCACGACGAACTGACCCACGGCCGCGAGGGGCGCGAGCGGCAACTGGCCGGGTTCGTCGATCTCGTCCGCGACGTGGCCCGGCTCGGCGTGGAAATCCTCTGCTACAACTTCATGCCCGACGACGACTGGACCCGCACGACGGCCACGGCCCCCGAGCGGGGAGGCGCTCTGGTGACGGCCTTCGATGCGGCCGACCTCGATCCATCCCCCGGCCGCAGCGGACCGATCACGGCCGCCCGCCTGTGGGACAACCTCGCCTGGTTTCTCGACCGGAGTCGATGGCGATGCTCGGCCGCTGGGGCCGGGCCGACGAGGTGGCGAAGGCGGTGGCCTGGATCGCCTCCGACGAGGCGAGCTATCTCACGGGCACGACGCTCGTGCTCGACGGCGGCTGGTCGCGGATGCACATGCCGCCGTCGATCACCCAAGCGATCCTCAAAAACGCCGCGGGCGGGTGAGCCAATTCCCGCACGTCCAAAAGCCCGCCCGAAGCCCGCGCGGAAGCGACGGGGATGACGTCGCAGTTGGCCGGGATGGTCGGGTCGAGTTGCCCGGGCCATTCCAGCCCGGGCACAGGCCCCCTGTCATCGTGATCGAGGGCCATCAGCAGGAGCTGGCCGATCTCACCGTGGCAGCGGGTTCGACCCTCGGCTTCTGGGATCATCCGTTGGATGGCGAGGATTGGAATGAACCTGTGGCAGGGTGACATCGTCATCGTCCCTGTGCCGTTCACCGACTTGTCTAGCCGGAAGCGGCGCCGGGTTAACACCACCGGCTGGCGGCGGAACTCGAGGCCGCTGCTGCCGGCCAATTGGGGCTGCCGCCCCCACGATCGAATCAGGGGCGTGCTGCCGTGACGGTCACGGCCATGCCCAGCAAGTTTCAGAAGTCGCGGCGCGTCGCCGCGACGATGTTCCGGTGGATGCTGCCGACCCGCCCGCGCCAGTTTGTTATGGCGACGGCCTGCAAGTCGGCCCACCGGGACGGTCCCCGAAGGGATTGTTCCGTCTCGTGCCCAACTGCGAATAGCGGCGGCCGGACTTGAACCGGCGACACCCGGCTTATGAAGCCGGTGCTCTAACCAACTGAGCTAC
>JBIKKQ010000186.1:0-6628 GCA_044360305.1 Pirellulales bacterium | reverse complement strand
GACGACGCCAAGGGCAAGGACATCGGCGCCGGCGACCAGGGGCTGATGTTCGGCTACGCCTGCAATGAGACCCCCGAGATGATGCCGCTGCCGATCGCCCTTTCGCACCGGATCCTCAACCGGCTCACCGAGGCCCGGCAGAAGGGGGAGGTGGACTGGCTGCGGCCCGACTCGAAGAGCCAGGTGACGATCGAGTACGAAGGCAACCGGCCGGTCCGCGTCGATACCGTGGTCGTCTCCACGCAGCACGCCCCGCACGTCTCCAACGAGGAGATCCGGGCGTTCGTGATCGACAAGGTGATCAAGCCGCTGCTGCCGAAGAACCTCGACACGTCCACCATCACCTACCACGTCAATCCCACGGGCCGGTTCGTCGTCGGCGGTCCGCACGGCGACTGCGGCCTGACCGGCCGAAAGATCATCGTGGACACCTACGGCGGCTGGGGCCGGCACGGCGGCGGCGCGTTCTCGGGCAAGGACCCGACGAAGGTGGACCGCAGCGCCGCCTACATGGCCCGGCACGTGGCCAAGAACATCGTGGCGGCCGGCCTTGCCGACCGCTGCGAGGTGCAGCTCGCCTACGCGATCGGCGTCAGCGAGCCGGTCAGCGTCCACGTGGACACCGAGGGCACCGGCCGGGTCGATGACGAGCGGCTCTGCGAGGTGGTGCGCGAGTTCTTCCCGCTCACGCCACGCGGGATCATCGACTACCTCGACCTGCGGCGGCCGATCTACCGGCGGACGGCGGCCGGCGGCCACTTCGGCCGCGACGGATTTTCCTGGGAGAAGACGGACAGGGCCGCGGAACTCGCCAAGGCGGCGAAGGCGACCGCGGCGGTGGCCTGACCTGACGCGACATGGCCTCGATTCCCGGGCTGGCGAATTTCCTGGACGACCGGAGTGGATGGACGGTCGCGGGCGCTGGGCCCCGGGCGCGAGCTGAATGGGCCTCGGTCCCGGCGTTCGCCCGGGCGGCCGGCTGGTTCGGTGGCCTGCTGCTCGCGGCCTGCGGCCTGTTGGTGGCGGGCCGCAGGCTCGTCGGCGCCTTCGCCGGGCCGACGGCCGGCTGGGAGTTCGCGGCCGTCGTGGCCGGCGGCGCGGTCGTGCTCCTGGCCACCGAGCAGGCCTGCCGACTGGGGGGTGCCAGGGCCGCGGCGGCGCTGGCCCGCTGCGGCGTCGCCTCCGCCATTCTCGCCGTCGGCCTGCCCCGCGACCTCGGCTCGTGGACGTCGTCGGCGACGCCGATCGCGGCCGTCGCCGCCGCCGGCCTGGCCCTCGTCGCCCCGCTGCTCGTTTTGGCGCCGCCGGCCGCCCGGGATCGGCGGCCGGCACGACCGGCGCCCGCGGCCCGCGACGAGCGCCGGCCCCGTCGGCGCCGTCCCCGGGCCGCTCCGTCCGCGCCCCCCGGCCGCCTGAGCCAGCGGCAGGAGCGGTATCGGCTCGACTCCGGCGCGGAGTGCATCCGTGGCCGGATCCATCTCGAGGTTCCCGCCGGGGCGCGGTCGGCACAGGGACACATCGGCTTCTGTCCGGCGTTCGCGGAGATGCCCGAGGTTCGCGTCGCCACGCCCTACGACGGGGTCGAGGCCACGGTGGCGGCCGCCGAGGTCGTGCCGTGGGGCGTGCGGGTCGAGTGCCGGCTGGCGGAACCTGCCGAGGAACCGATCGAGATCCCGGTGGACGTGCTGGCGTCGACGCGCCGGTGACAGGAAGGCGGTTCGGATGGCACGCTGGCCGAGGCACGCATGGACGACGCTGTTCACCTACGGGCTGATCTTCGGCGGATTCCCGCTGCTCGCCTGCCTGCTCTGGATGTGGGTCCGCGGACGGTTCTGATCCCAGGTGTGCTGCTGCCATGACCAGCGTCCCCTCCAGCATCGTGCCGCCTCCCGCCGATCTCGATCCGGCGGTCGCGGCCCGGCTCACGGCGGCGGGCCAGACCGCGCTTCTCGCCGCCTGGCCCGGGCTGCCGGCGGCCGGCCGGGCGACGCTGGCCGCCGACCTCGCCGACGTCGACTGGACACTGCTCGCCGAGATGCGCCGCCTCGTCGGCGGCCGGGCCGCCGGTGCGGTGGCCGATGCCGCTCCCGACATGACCGGCGCCGTCACGCCCCCCTGCCTCGTGCTCGGCGACGCCGGCAACGCGATCGCCCCCGACGCGGCGGCGCGGCGCGGCGCGGCGGCGCTCGGCGACGGGCTCGTCGGGGCGGTGCTCGTCGCCGGCGGCCAGGGATCGCGGCTCGGGCACGACGGCCCGAAGGGCTGCTTTCCGATCGGCCCGGTGTCGGGGGCGTCGCTGTTTCGCCTGCTCCTCGGCAAGCTGGCCGCGGTTCGGCGCCGCCACGGCCGCCCCGTGCCGCTGGCGATCATGACCAGCGCCGCGACCGACGCGGCCACGCGCGAGTATCTGGCCCGCGAATCGTGCTGCGGCCTCGACCCCGACGACGTCCGCATCTTCCGCCAGGCGAGCCTGCCCGCGCTCGACGCGGCGACGGGGGAGATGCTCCGCGACGAGCCGGGCCGGCTGGCCCTCGCCCCCGACGGCCACGGCGGCATGCTCACGGCCCTGGCGGCCGCCGGCCTGCTCGACTGGTTCGCCCGGCGCGGCGTGGAGCAGGTCGTCTCGTTCCAGGTCGACAACCCGCTCGCACTCCCCCTGCATCCCGAGTTCCTCGGCTACCACCTGCTCACCGCCGCCGAGTTCAGCACCCAGGTCGTGCTCAAACGCGAACCAGGGGAGCGGGTGGGTGCGGTGATCGAGTCTGGTGGCGTGCATCGCGTCGTCGAATACAGCGATCTCGCCCCCGACCTCGCCGCCGCCCGGCTCCCCGACGGCCGGCTCCGGTTTCACGCGGGAAGCATCGCGGTCCATGCCTTCGCCCGGTCGTTTCTCGACCGGGCCGCGGCCACGACCGACTCCCTGCCCCTCCATCTGGCGTTCAAGGCCGTGCCGTTCGTCGATGCGGCGGGCGTGCGGCAGGTGCCCGCCGGACCCAACGCGATCAAGTTCGAACGGTTCATCTTCGACCTCATGCCGCTGGCCCGGCGGGTCTGCGTGGTGCAGATCGAGGCGGCCGACGGATTCGCACCGCTGAAGAACGCCCCCGGCGCCGCCGCCGACACGGCTGACCACGTCCGGGCGGCGCTCGTCGCCCACGCCCGGCGGCTGCTCGCTTTCCGGGGCATCACCGTGGCCGACGACGTGCCGGTCGAACTCGATCCGGCACTGGTCCTCGACGCCCGCGACATCCACCTGCCGCCGGGCACGCGGATCGACAGGCCGACCGTGGTGGGGGGCTGAGGCCGACGACGACTCTCGCGAAACGTTCCCAGGAGAAAGATCATGCTGCACGCGATCGTGATGGCCGGCGGATCGGGCACCCGATTCTGGCCGGCGAGCCGGACGAACCTCCCGAAGCAACTGTTGCCGCTGGCCGGTCCGCGGACGCTGCTCGAGGACACCGTGGCCCGGCTCGAGGGCCTCGTGCCGCCGGAGCGGATGCTGATCGTGACGGCGGCCCGGCTGCTCCCCCCGATCAGGGCGCGGATGCCGTGGTTTCCGCAGGCCGGGCTGGTCGGCGAGCCGTGCAAGCGCGACACGGCGCCCTGCATCGGCCTCGCCGCGCTGCTCGTGGCCCGGCACGATCCCGAGGCGACCATGGCGGTCATGCCGTCGGACCACGTCATCAGCCCCGCCGAGACGTTCCGGGAGGCGATCCGCCAGGCTGCGGCGCTCGTCGATGATGTCCCGCAGCGGCTCGTGACCTTCGGGATCCGCCCCACCTATCCCGCCGAGGGATTCGGCTACATCCAGCAGGGCGCCCCGCTGCCGACCAACGCCGGCGCGGCCCCGGCCCATGCCGTGGCCCGGTTCCGCGAGAAGCCGCCGGCGAGCGTCGCCCGCGAATACCTGGCGGCGGGCAACTACCTGTGGAACTCCGGCATCTTCGTCTGGCGGGCGTCCACGATCCTCGCGGGGCTGGAGGAGCGGCAGCCGGAGATGCTCGCCCGGCTGCGGACGATCGCCGCTGCCTGGGACGGTCCGGACCGCGACCGCGTGTTCGCCGAGGAGTTCGCCGCCATCCGCGGCATCTCCATCGACTACGCCGTCCTGGAACACGCCCGGGACGTGGTGGTCATCGAGGCGCCGTTCCGCTGGGACGACCTCGGCGGCTGGTCGGCCGTGGCCCGGCAGCAGGCCGCCGACGCGCAGGGCAACACCGTCGTGGGCCGGCACATCGGCATCGAATCCAGCGGCACGATCGTGCACACGGCCGACGACCACCTGGTCGTCACGATCGGCCTCGAGGATATGCTTGTGGTGCACACGCCCGATGCCACGCTGGTGGCCGACCGGGCCCGCGAGGAGGCGGTCCGGGCGGTGGTGACGGAACTCGAGAACCGGGGATGGACCGAGTACCTGTGAACCGGACCTGCCGAGCGCTGGTGGCCGCGGGCGTCATGGCCGTCCTGGCGGCGGCGGCGGCGCATCCTGCCGACGGCCCCGCAGCCTCCTCTCTGCCGCCAGCGCCCGCGGGCCCGCCAGCCGCGTCCCCCACGCCGGACGAGGTCGCCGCCCGCGACGCGCGGCTGCTCGAGGCGATGCGTCGGTCGCGCGAGTCGCTGGTCTGGACCGACGAGGTCGTGTTTCACGACTGGCGTCTGCAACGCCGGCCCGGCGCCGACGCCTGCCGCGTCCTCGATCCGGCGGATGCCGTCGTCGCGGCCGGCACCGATGCCGACTGCCGCCGGGAGTTCGCCCGGCTGACCGCCGCCGCGGGCCTGCCCGCCGTCGGCGACGAGGTCGTGATCCTGCTCCACGGACTGGGCGAGGGACGGGATTCGATGAAGCCGCTGGCCGAGCACCTCCGCCGGTCGGTCGACGCCACCGTGCTGTGCTTCGGCTACGCCAGTGTCACGGCCGACATCGACGGCCACGGCCGGGCGCTGGCCCGCGTGGTGTCGGCGCTGCCCCGCGGCCCGCGGGTGAGTTTCGTCGGCCACAGCCTCGGCAACCTCGTCGTCCGCCGCTGGATGGCGCTGGCCGATGCCGCGGACGTGGCCCGGGCCCGGCGGATGGTCATGCTCGGGCCGCCGAACCAGGGCTCCGACCTCGCCCGGATGGCGGCCCGGGTCTGGGGCGTCGCCGCGCGGGCCGAGGGGGCCGCCCGGGACCTGATCGTCGACTGGCCGAACGTCGCCACCCGGCTCGCCGTGCCCGCCTGCCCGTTCGGCATCGTCGCCGGCGGCACCGGGAATGACCGGGGCTTCAGCCCGCTGCTCGAAGGGGACGACGACGCCGTGGTCCGCGTCGCCGAGACCAGGCTGGAGGGAGCCGCCGATTTCCTGATCGTGCCCGTGCACCATGCGGCGATGATGCGCGACCCGGCCGTGCAGCGGGCCACCGCGGCGTTCCTCGAGACGGGCCGGTTCGATCCGGCCGACGCCGCGGCCGCAGCCCACCCGACGGCCGTGCCATGAGCGAGCCGCGCGTGCCGACGATGCCCCCCGGCCGCGTGGCCGGCGTCGACTACGGTCGCCGACGGATCGGCATCGCCGTCTGCGACGCCGAACGGATCCTCGCCAGCCCGCTCTGCATCCGGCAGACGTCGGGCGACCGCGCGGCCGATGCCGCGTTCTTCCGCGGCATCGTCGGATCGGAGTCGCTCGTCGGCTTCGTCGTCGGCCTGCCCGTGCATGCCGATGGCAGCGACAGCGCCATGTCGCTGGAGGTGGAGCGGTTCGGCGGCTGGCTGGCCCGGACCACGGGACTCCCGGTGACGTTCCACGACGAACGCTACAGCTCCCGCGAGGCGGCGGGCCTGCTCGCGGGCGTGGGCCTGAGCCGTGGCCGGAAGAAGGAACGGGCTGATGCCGTGGCCGCGCAGGTCGTGCTCGCCTCGTGGCTCGAGGCCCGCCGGCACGACGCGGCCGAATCGGCCCCGGGGCCGCTCGAATGACGACCGGCGGCAACAGTCCCGGGAGAGGGTCCGCGGCCGGGCCGGCCCGGCTGGTCGTCGGCTGCGGCTACCTCGGCGAACGCGTCGCCCGGCGCTGGCTGGCGGAGGGATCGCGGGTGTTCGGCGTCACCCGCAGCCCCGCGCGGGCCGCGGCGCTCGCCGCCGCGGGCATCGAGCCCCTCGTCGGCGACGTGGCCGCCGCCGACACCGCGTGGCTGGCGCCCCTGCCGGCGCCGGCCACCATCTTCTGGGCGGTCGGCTTCGACCGGCGCTCGGCTGCCACGCCGCGCGACGTCCACGTGCTCGGGCTGGGTCGGCTGCTGGCCGCGGTCGGCTCCGCCGTGCCGCGGCCGCGAGTGATCCTCTCCAGTTCCACCGGCGTCTGGGGGGACGAGGCGGGCAGGATCGTCAGCGAGTCCACGCCGCCGTCCCCGGACCGGGAGGCAGGACGCGTGCTCGTCGAGGCGGAGCAGCTGCTCCGCGATGCGCCGTGCGGCCCGGGGGTTGCCCTGCGGTTCGCCGGGCTCTACGGCCCGGGCCGGCTGCCGCGGCTCGACGACCTGCGGGCCGGCATGCCCCTCGCCGGGGACCCCGACAGCTGGCTCAATCTCGTCCACGTGGATGACGCCGCGGCGGTGGTGTGTGCCGTCGCGGCGGCCCCCAGACCG
>JBIKKQ010000185.1:0-6657 GCA_044360305.1 Pirellulales bacterium | reverse complement strand
AGATCAAGCCGGGCATCCCCAAGGACTACGACGAGCATTGCCGGCTGATGTGCGATCTGCTGGTGCTGGCGTTCCAGTCCGACATCACCCGGATCGCCACGTTCGCGTTGGCCAACGAGTTGAGCGAATTGACGTGGCCGGAGCAGGGCGTCAAGGAAGGGCACCACGGCCTCACGCATGCCGGGGAGTCAAAGCACAAGGAGCTCACGCTCCTCAGCCGGCGGTACATGCGGCACTACGCCTACCTGCTCGACCGGCTGAAAGGGAGCCGGGAGGGGGATGGAACGCTGCTCGATCATTCCATGATCGTCTTCGGCAGCGCCATCAGCGACGGGCAGCAACATTCCCATGACAATCTGCCGATCCTGCTGGCCGGGAAGGGGGGCGGGACGGTGAAGACGGGCCGCCACCTCCGCTATCCCAAGGGCACCAGGCTCACCAACCTCTGGCTGGCGATGCTGGAGCGTGTCGATGTTCGCGTCCCGTTCCTCGGCGACAGCACCGGCGTGCTCCAGGGGCTGGGGTAGGGGAATCGCCCGCACGACCGGCAGGGTTTGCCGGCGTCGGGTGCCGCCGGGGAGCGGGCTGGGGCCGGGTGGGACTGCATTCAAGTGTCGGCCGGGCCGGGCCCGATGGATGGAATCGCGTCGGTCGGACCGCAGGGAAGCGGGCCGCGGGCGGGCGGAGTGTGCAACCGGCATGCAGCACCAGGGACAGGGCCGCCACGAGGGGGCGGCGTTCGGATTTCTCACGGCCGTCGACTCGTCGGCTCATGGCCTGTTCGGCGGCTACCTGCTCGTTGACGGGCTCGGCCGGCCGCTGGAGTTTCACTGCACCACGCCCGTCAAGGTGTCGCGGGCCCAGCAGATCCTCTACGGGCCGACGCTCCACGGGCACCTCCACGGCCGGCAGATCGGCGCCACCCTCCTCGCCGAGGGCACGATCGAGCCGACGGTGGTGCTGACGGACCTGGCGTCGATGCTCGAGGTGCGGCCCCACACGCCGCTGCCGGTGGCGCTCGTCGGCGACGCGGAGGAAGAGTCTGCCGACGGCTTCGCCGTGGGCACGGCGAGGGTCCGTCCCCACGCGAGCGACGCGGCCCGCGCGGAGGCGATCCGCGAACAACTCGCCGGGCTCGGGGCCGCGGTCGATCTGCGCGAGCCGTTCGAACGGATCCGGGCGGCGATCGACGAGGCGCAGCGGCACGGTGGCCGGTAAGGAGGTCACCGTGGGATCGGCCGATCGCGCAGACCAGACGCCGCCGATCAGGTCGCTCTCCCGGGCGGACCTGTCGCTGCCCGCGGTCGGGCTCGCCCCGCCGGTCGCCTTGCAGATCGCCGCGCCGCTGCCGCTGCGGCTGCCGCTGGCGGCGCCGGTCGCGGCGCCGGTCCGCGTGCCGCTTCTCGAGGCCGCGCCGACGGTCCGCAGTTACCGGTTCGCACCGCCGCTGGCCGTGCCGGTGCCGGCCCCCCGTGCCGCTGCGCCGGCGTTGATCGCGACCCCGCGGCCCGGTGCGACCGCAGGGGACGGCGCGGCGGGGGAACGACGGACGCGGATCGCGCCGCCGGGCGACGTGGTCAAGCTCGAGGAACGCTTCTTTTACCTCCTCCAGCCCGATCTGGAGACGATTCTTTCCTCGGCCCGGCTGGCGTTTCCGCGCGAGCCGTTTCCCTTCCAGCTGGACGGCATCGCCTATCTCGTTCCCCGGCATGCGGCCGTGCTCGCCGACGAGATGGGGCTCGGCAAGTCGATGCAGGCGATCTCATCGCTCCGGCTCCTGGTGCGGTCGGGCGAGGCGCGGAGCGTGCTCGTGGTCTGCCCCAAGGGGCTGGTGTCGAACTGGGCCCGCGAACTGGCCGACTGGGCGCCGGAGCTGACGGTGGCGGTGATCGAGGGGGATCCCGACCGGCGGCGCTGGGCGTGGACGCTTCCCGACGTGCCGGTGAAGCTGGCCAACTACGAGGTCCTCGTCCGCGACCGGGATCTCGTCCGCGAGGCGGGGTTGGCGTTCGATCTCGTGGTCCTCGACGAGGCCCAGCGGATCAAGAACCGGTCCAGCCAGACGAGCCAGGCCGTCCGCGGGGTGGAGCGGCGCCGCAGCTGGGCCCTCACCGGCACGCCGGTCGAGAACAGCGCCGAGGACCTCGTGGGGATCTTCGAGTTCGTGGCCCCCGGCCACGTCAACGACCGGATGACGCCCCGGGCCCTCGGGGCGGCGGTCGCCGACCACGTGCTGCGGCGGACGAAGGACAGAGTGCTCACCGACATGCCGCCGCGGCTGAATCGCGACTGCCCGATCGAGCTCACCGCCGCGCAGCGCGAGACCTACCGCCGGGCGGAGGAGGAGGGGGTGCTGCGGCTCTCCGACATGGGCCGGGAGGCGACGATCCGCCACGTGTTCGAGCTCGTCCTCCGGCTCAAGCAGATCTGCAACTTCGACACGGCGACCGGGGAGAGCGCCAAGCTGGAGCGGCTGGCGGCCGAACTGGACGAGGTCCAGGCCAGCGGCCGCAAGGCGCTGGTGTTCAGCCAATGGGTGCAGACCCTCGGCCGGTTGCGGCACGACCTCGCCCGGTTCGGGGCCCTCGAATACCACGGCGGCATGCCGACGGCCGCCCGCGACGAGACGATCCACCGGTTTCGCACCGACCCGCGGCACTCCGTGCTCCTGCTCTCCTACGGCGCGGGGGCGGTGGGTCTCAACCTCCAGTTCTCGCAATACGTGTTTCTCTTCGACCGCTGGTGGAATCCGGCCATCGAGGACCAGGCGGTGAACCGGGCCCACCGGATCGGGGCCGCGGGCGCGGTGACGGTGACCCGGTTCCTCGCAGCTGGCACGATCGAGGAGCGGATCGACGAGGTGCTGCGCCGGAAGCGGGATCTCTCCGACACGATCCTCTCCCAGGCCGGGGAGCCTGTGGCCAGCGGGCTCACGGTCCGGGAACTGTTCGCGCTCTTCGATCTCGCCCCCCCGCCGGCCGCCGCCGGCGAGGAGCCGGTACGCGTCGCGGCCTGACCGTCGCGGCCGGGGTGTCGGCGGCGACGGTGCGACAAACCATGCCCGCTTTCCGCGGTTGCATGGTCATGGTTCAATCAGGGGACGTGCGACCGCCCGGCGCGGTCGACATGGAGCATCCATGCCCTCCCGGTACGACTACGACGTGGTGGTGATCGGCGCCGGCCATGCCGGCGTGGAGGCGGCCTGCGCCGCCGCCCGGCTCGGCTGCCGCACGGCCCTGCTGACCTCCAACTGCGACACCGTCGGCCAGATGAGCTGCAATCCGGCCATCGGCGGCGTCGGCAAGGCGCAGCTCGTCCGCGAGGTCGATGCCCTCGGCGGCGTGATGGGGCGGGCGATCGACGCCGCGGGCATTCAGTTCCGCGTCCTCAATCGCTCCAAGGGGCCGGCGATGCACGGGCCCCGCGCCCAGGCCGACAAGAAGCTCTACCAACAGGAGGTCAAGCGGCTCGTCGAGGAGACGGAGAACCTCGACCTGCGGCAGGAGACCGTCGATGACCTGGTCGTGGAGCCGGCCGGCGCGGCCGTCGCGGAGGCGGCCTGGCGGATCGGCGGCGTCCGCGTGCGTGGCAACGCCGAGTACCGGGCGGCCGCCGTCGTGCTCACCACGGGCACGTTCCTCCAGGCCGTGATGCACGTCGGCGAGGCGACGACGGCCGGCGGCCGCGCGGGGGAGGGGACCACGGCCGGCGTGAGCCGGGCCCTCGGCGGGCTCGGGTTCACCATCGACCGCTTCAAGACCGGCACGCCCTGCCGGCTGTCGGCCCGGTCGATCGATTTTTCCCGGCTCGACGTCCAGCCGGGTGACTCCGAGCCGCAGCCGTTCTCGTTCCTCACCGACCGCATCGTCCAGGAGCAGATGGTCTGCTGGATCACGCGGACGAGCCCCGCGATCCACGACCTGATCCGGGCCAACCTTCATCGGGCCCCGATGTTCACCGGCCAGATCGCCTCGCGTGGGCCGCGGTATTGCCCGAGCATCGAGGACAAGGTCGTGCGGTTCGCCGACCGCGACAGCCACCAGCTGTTCCTCGAGCCCGAGGGCCGCCGGACGCACGAGATCTACGTCAACGGCATCTCGACCAGCCTGCCGCGGGACGTGCAGGACGCGATGATCCGGCTCGTGCCCGGGCTGGAAAGCGCCGTGATCATGCGGTACGGCTACGCGGTCGAATACGACTACTGCCCCCCCGAGCAGCTCACGGCGACGCTGGAGAGCAAGCGGGTCCGCGGGCTGTTTTTCGCCGGGCAGGTCAACGGCACGACGGGCTACGAGGAGGCGGCCGCCCAGGGGCTCGTCGCCGGGGCGAACGCGGCGCTGGCGCTCTCGGGCCGCGAACCGCTCCTGCTCGATCGGCAGGACTCCTACATCGGCGTGCTCGTCGACGACCTCGTCACCCGGGGCGTCGACGAGCCCTACCGGATGTTCACCAGCCGGGCCGAGCACCGGCTGGCGCTGCGGCACGACAACGCCGACCGGCGTCTGACGCCCGTGGCCGCCCGGCTCGGGCTGGCGGCGGACGAACGGGTGGCGCGACTGGTGGCCAAGAACGCCGAGATCGAGGCCGCGGTCGCCATGCTCGCCGGGCATCGGGTCGCGGGCGTCACGCTCGCCGACCTGCTGAAGCGGCCCGAGGTCGGCTGGGGGGAGTGCGTCGCGGCGCTGCCGGCCCTGGCGGCCGTCTCCCGGGACGCGGCCGTGCAGATCGAGAACGACATCCGCTACGCCGGCTACCTGGCGCTGGACCGCGAGCGGATCGAGCGGCAGCGTCGGCACGCGGAGCGGCCGATCCCCGACGGCTTCGACTTCGCCGGCGTCCGGCACCTGCGGGCCGAGGCCCGCGAGCAGTTGGAGCGGATTCGGCCGCGGACGCTCGGCCAGGCGGGAAGGGTGAGCGGGATCACGCCTGCCGACCTGGCGTTGGTGCTGCTTCATCTGGAGGCCGCCCGATGAGGCCCCGGTGGCGGCGAGCGGAAATGGCGACATGAAGATCGTCCACCTCACGGCCGGCGCAGGCGGGCGGATCTGCGGGTCGTGCCTCCACGACAACACGCTCGTGCGGGCGCTGCGGGCCCGCGGGGCCGACGCGGTCCTCGTGCCGGCCTACGTGCCCACGACCACCGACGAGGAGAACGTCGCCGAGCGCCGCGTGGTGATGGGGGGCGTGAACGTCTGGCTGCAGCAGCACGTGCCCTTGTTTCGCTACACACCTGCGTTCCTCGACCGGCTGCTCGACGCCCGGCCGCTGCTGGCCTGGCTGTCGCGCCGCACGGGGGGGGCACGGGCCGCCGACCTCGGGCCGCTCACCGTGTCGGCGGTCGAGGGGGAGGCAGGGCGGCAGCGGAAGGAGGTCGCGAAGCTCGCGGCCTGGCTCGCGGCGGACATGAAGCCCGACGTCGTCCATCTCTCGAATGCCCTGCTCGTCGGCCTCGCCCGCGCTGTCCGCCGGGCCACGGCCGCGAGGATCGTGTGCACGCTTTCCGGCGAGGACATCTTCATCGACGCGATTCCCGAGCCGCACCGGTCGCAGGTCTGGCGACTGCTACGCGAGCGGGCTGCCGACGTCGATCGGTTCGTGGCCCTGAACAACGCCTACGCGGCGTTCATGGGGGAGCGGCTGGGCATCACGCCGGGGCGGATCGAGGTCATCCCGCACGGCGTCGATCTGGCGGGGTTTCCCGCGACGCACCCCGACCTCGCCGCCCGACGACGGGCCCGCGGTGGCAGGCTCGTCGTCGGTTATCTGGCCCGGGCGTGCAGGGAGAAGGGGCTCGACATCCTGGTGCGGGCGCTTGCGATGCTCGCGGAGCGGCACGACGTGGAGGTGGTCGCCGCCGGGGCGACCGTCGCGGCCGAGGCCGGCTACGTGGCCGAGTGCGCGCGATTGGCGAAGAGCCTGGGGGTGGCCGGCCGCTACCGCTGGCTGGGCGAGGTGGACCGGCCGGGAAAGCTCGCGCTCCTCCAGTCGATCGACGTGTTCGCGATGCCGACCGCGCATCCCGAGGCCAAGGGCCTGCCGGTGATCGAGGCGATGGCCGCGGGCGTGCCCGTGGTGGCGCCGGATCACGGCACGTTTCCGGAACTGATTCGTGATGGGCAAGCCGCCGAAGCCGCCGGCCTCGTTCATCGGCCCTGTGATCCTGCCGATCTGGCCCGCGCGATCGGCGCGGTGCTCTCCGACCCGGTCCGGGCCGCCGCCCTCGGGGCCCGGGGCCACGCGCTGGCCCGCGAGCGGCACGCGGCCGCCGCGATGGCTGCCGCCCACGAGCGGCTCTACGCCTCCTTGTAGCGGCGGTCTCCGGCCGCCGTGCCTCGGAATGGAAGCAGCCCTGATTCGACGGTCAGAGACCGCCGCGACCGGCCACGGACTCCCGGAGGTGCCGCCGCCGGCCGGTGACATGCTCGTCGCCGGCGGACTTTGCCGTTGCAAGCTCCGGTGTGCTGGTGCGTCGTGCATCGGAACTGCGTCATCCCTCGCCGGCCTGGATGGCCGGCGCTGCCCGGCGTGGTGAACCTTGGCTTCACCACCGCCGGGCGAAGGCTGTCGGGGCCATGGAAGGCGCTGTGTTCCCGCTCGGCCTCGGCATCGTGCCTCGCCTCGCTTGGCCGGCCTCCGCCGGCTGGTGCTGGGCCGCCT
>JBIKKQ010000039.1:0-22506 GCA_044360305.1 Pirellulales bacterium | reverse complement strand
CTCGCGCCGTCGGTGACCGTCGCGTCGCCGCAGCCCGTCATGCTCTCCATGAACGGGCTCCGGTCACTTCGCGGCCCCGGGCTCCGCAGCCGGCGTGGCTTCCGATGCCGCGGCGGGCTTCTCGTCGGCTGGCTTCGTCTCGGGCGTGGCCGGCTTGGTCTCGGGCGCGACGGGCGTGATTTCCGGCCCGGCAGGCGCGCTGCCATCGGGCGTCGTCGCGGCCGGGGGCACCGCGGCTGGCTGCGCAGGTCCCGGCGGCGGGGCCGCACCGCCAAGCCCGGGCGCGAGGAGCGACTGCGGCTTGCCGAGCACGTTGATCGTCAGGATGCAGAGCAGGATCCAAAATCCGGCGACGCCGACCGTGATCCGCGTGAACACGTCGCCCGCCTTCGTGCCGAAGGCGCTCTGCCCGCCCGCGCCACCGAACGCCCCGGCGAGTCCGCCGCCGCGGCCGCGTTGGATGAGGACGAGCAGGATCAGGAACAGCGAGGTGAGGACGAGGGAAAAACCGAGCAGGAAACGAATCAGGGTGGACATGGGGCGTCTCGGGGCTCCGCGAACGGACGGCTACAGGTCTGCAATCGGCGAGAGAATACCCGACGGACGGCCAACGTCCTACCCCGGCCGGCTCAGGCCCCGGCGCCGAACGCCGCCGCGATGGCGAGGAAGTCGTCCGCCTTCAGGCTCGCGCCCCCGACCAGCGCGCCGTCGATGTCGGGCTGGGCGGCGAGTTCGGCGGCGTTGTCGGGCTTCACGCTCCCGCCGTACTGGATCCGTACCCGGGCGGCGACGGCGGGGGATGCCAGGTCGGCGACGAGCCCGCGGACGAGGGCGTGGACCTCCTGCGCCTGTTCCGGCGTGGCCACCTTGCCGGTCCCGATCGCCCACACCGGCTCGTAGGCGATCACGACCTTTTCCAGATCGGCCGCGGAGAGACCGCCGAGCGAGCCACGCACCTGCGTCGTGACCACGGCCGCCGTCCGGCCCGCCTCGCGCTCCTCGAGCGTCTCGCCGACGCAGACGATCGGTGTCAGGCCGGCCGCCAGCGCGGTGCGGCACTTGGCGTTGACCTGCGCGTCGGTCTCGCCGAACAGCGTACGCCGCTCGGAGTGGCCGAGGATCACGTGGCGGCAGCCGAGATCGACGAGCATTGCCGGGGCCACCTCCCCGGTGAACGCCCCCGCGGCCTTGTCGTGCATGTTCTGACCGCCGACCGCGACCGTCCCGCCGGGCCCGACCGCCGCCACGACCGACTCGATGTAGACGGACGGCGGACAGAGCACGAGTTCGGCGGAGCCAGCCGCGGCCTGACGGGCGACGACCGCGGTGGCAAGCGCTCTGGCCTGGGCCCGGTCGAGGTTCATCTTCCAGTTGCCGGCCACGATCTTCGTGCGGGGCATTGCGGACTCCTGCGCTGGGGTTGGGACGCGGATCATACGGGGGCACGCGTGCCGCGGAAAGCCGGCCGGGTTCCCGACCGCGGCTGGGCCTACCCGACCGCCGCCGCCGCGGCGTAGGAGCCGAGGATCACCACCCGCTTGCAACGCTTCTCCAGGGCGGCGATCGCCCGGCGGACGCGGAGGTCCTCCCGGTGCCCCTCGAATTCCACGAAGAATACATAGCCCCGTTCCTCGCCCGCGAGCGGGAACGACTCGATCCAGGTGAGGTTCAGCCGCTGCCGCTTGGGGATCGTCAGGGCATCGGCGAGGCCGCCGGGACGGTGCTCGATCTCGAACATGATCGCCGTCTTGTCGCGGCCCGTGCGGGCGGCGTCGGCGTGGCCGATGACCGCGAACCGGGTGGTGTTGCCCGCGACGTCCTCGATGTTTTCGGCGAGCACGGAGAGGCCGTGGTGCACGCCCGCCTGCCGGCTGGCGATCGCCGCGGCGTGGGGTTTTCTGGCGGCCGTCTCGGCGGCCAGGCTGGTGCTCGTCACCTCGACGAGGCGGGCGGAGGGGAGGTGGCGGGCCAGCCAGTTGCGGCACTGCGACAGCGCCTGGGGCCGGCTGTAGACCTCCTCGATCGCGGACCGGTCGCAGGCGGCGAGCAGGTTGTGGTGGATCCGCAGCGGCACCTCGGCGCAGATCTTCACCGGCAGCCGGGCGAGGTTGTCGAGCGTGTCGGCGATTCGGCCGTCGGTCGAGTTCTCCAGCGGCACGACGCCGTAGTGCGAGTGGCCGGCATGCACCTCCTCGAAGGCGGCGGAGATGCTGGCCACGGGGACGAAATCGACCGCACTGCCGAAGCGGTGCAGGGCGGCGAGATGGCTGTAGGTCCAGGCCGGGCCGAGATGGGCGACACGCAGGTGCTGCTCGATCGCTCGCGAGCCCGAGATCAACTCCCGCCAGATCGCCTTCAGGCTGTCGTTGGAGAGCGGGCCTTTGTTGCAGGAGACGACCCGTTCGAGCACCATCTCCTCGCGGGCGGGATCATAGGTCTCCTGCCCCGACGATTTCTTGAGGTGGCCGATCTCGCGGGCCACTTCGGCCCGCTGGTTGGCCAGCGAGACGAGCTCGCGGTCGATGCGATCGATCTGCTGCCGCAGCGCCGCCAGGCCTGCCGGGCGGCCGGCGGGTTCCGGGGACGGCTGTTTTTCGCGGGGGGTTTTGGCCATTTTCCTCTGCGGTCGGCCAAAATGGCAGCCGCCTTGGACGGGGTGAAACGGGGTCGGGGAACCGCTGCCACAACTGTACTCCGGGGAACTGCGGCGTAAACCCGGCCGGACGCGAACCCGGGCGGCCCGCCCGGGGCACCGGCACGGCCTTTGCATTCGGGAGTCGCAGCGGGATTCACGGCCAAATGTGCGCCGGCCCCGCGGCCACACTCCAGCACGAGGGCAGCACGACCATGGCGACGAAGCAGGGCGAAAAGATCATCGGCATCGATCTCGGCACCACCAACTCGGTGGTCGCGGTGATGGAAGGCAAGGAGCCGAAGGTGATCGCGAACAAGGAGGGCAATCGCCTCACGCCGAGCGTGGTGGCCTTCAACGACAAGGGGGAGACGCTCGTCGGCGACATCGCCCGCCGGCAGGCGGTCACCAACCCGAAGCGGACGATCTACTCGATCAAGCGGTTCATGGGCCGGCGGCACAACGAGGTCGCGGGCGAGGAGAAGATGGTCCCGTACGAGGTCGTCGGCGGCCCCGAGGACTACGTCAAGGTCAAGGCGGGCGACAAGGAGTTCACGCCGCCGGAGGTGTCGGCGAAGGTGCTCCGGGCCCTCAAGGAGTCCGCCGAGTCGTACCTCGGGCACAAGGTCAACAAGGCGGTGATCACCGTCCCGGCCTACTTCAACGACGCCCAGCGGCAGGCCACCAAGGACGCCGGCCAGATCGCGGGGCTCGAGGTGATGCGGATCATCAACGAGCCGACGGCGGCCGCCCTGGCCTACGGCCTGGAGAAGAAGGCCCAGGAAAAGATCGTGGTCTTCGACCTCGGCGGCGGCACGTTCGACGTCTCCGTGCTGGAGGTCGCCGACGGCGTGTTCCGGGTCATCAGCACCAACGGCGACACGCACCTCGGCGGCGACGACTTCGACCAGACGCTGATCAACCACGTGGCGGAGCAGTTCAAGAAGGAGCAGGGGATCGACCTGCGGAAGGACACCATGGCCTTGCAGCGGCTCCAGGAGGCCTGTGAGAAGGCCAAGAAGGAGCTGAGCTCGGCCCAGAGCACCGACATCAACCTGCCGTTCATCACGGCCGACGCCTCCGGGCCGAAGCACCTGCAGATGACGATCAGCCGGGCGCAGTTCGAGCAGATGTGCGATCCGCTGATCGAGCGCTGCCGGGGGCCGGTGGTCCAGGCGCTCAAGGACGCCAAACTCGACCCCAAGGACATCGACGAGGTCGTCCTGGTCGGCGGTTCGACCCGGATTCCGAAGGTCCAGGAACTCGTCAAGAAGCTGTTCGGCAAGGAGCCGCACAAGGGCGTCAATCCCGACGAGGTGGTGGCGCTCGGCGCCGCCATCCAGGGGGGCGTGCTCGGCGGCGACGTCCAGGACGTCCTCCTGCTCGACGTCACGCCGCTCAGCTTGGGCATCGAGACCGAGGGGGGCATCTTCACCAAGCTCGTCGAGCGGAACACGACCGTGCCGACGGAGCGGAAGCAGGTGTTCAGCACGGCGGCCGACAACCAGACCGCGGTCACGGTGAGCGTGTTCCAGGGGGAGCGGCCGATGGCCCGCGACAACCGGCTCCTCGGCCAGTTCAACCTGGAGGGCATCCCGTCCGCGCCCCGGGGCACGCCGCAGATCGAGGTCAAGTTCGACATCGACGCCAACGGCATCCTCAAGGTGAGTGCCAAGGACCTCGGCTCCAACAAGGAGCAGACGGTGAGCATCGAGCAGTCGAGCGGCCTGAACGAGTCCGAGATCGAGCGCATGCGGAAGGACGCCGAGAGCCATGCCGAGGATGACAAGCGGAAGTACCGGCTGGCCGAGGCCCGCAACAAGGCGGAGGCGCTCTGCTTCCAGACGGAGAAGCTGATCAAGGAGAACGAGGCCAAGCTGTCGGCCTCCGACAAGGCGCCGCTGGAGGCGGCCGTCGCCAAGGCCCGCGAGACCGCCAAGGGGGAGGACGTGGACGCGATCAACTCCGCCCACGGCGCCCTCGAGCAGGCCGTCCACGCGCTGTCGAAGGTGCTCTACGAGTCCACGGCGGCAGGCCGGGGGGCCGCCCCGGAGGGCACCGCCGGGACCGGCGACAAGGGGCCGGACGACACGATCGATGCCGAGTTCGAGGTGAAGTCATAGCGCGAAATCGGCCATCCATGGCCCGATTTCGCTTAGTCAGCCGGAGGGGAAGCCAAGGTTCCCCTCGGCTGACGGCGTCGCGTCCGGCGACGCTTGGAGGAATGGGGTTGGTTCGGGGAGGTGAAGGGGTCGGCGAACGCTCGACGAGCGTGGGCCGCTGCGGCCCAGCGAGCAGACTTTTGCCGCCCCGAGCCGGCGCCGCAGCTTTCGGCGCCAACGAAACGAGGATCTACGCATGCCGTTCCGCTTCGACAAGTTCACGATCAAGGCGCAGGAGGCCGTGCAGGCGGCGGTCGAGTCGGCCGCCGAGCGTGGCAATCCGCAGACCACGCCCGTCCACCTGCTCCGGGCCCTGGTCGGCGAGCGCGAAGGCATCGTCAGGCCCCTGCTGGAGAAGATCGGCGCCGACCGGGGCAACCTCGAGCGGATCGTGGATGCCGAACTGGCGAACCTGCCCCGTGTGTCGGGGGGCGCGCAGCCGCAGCCCGACCAGGAGCTCATCAAGGTGTTCGAGGCGGCGACGACCGAGTCGCACCAGATGAAAGACGAGTTCGTCTCGACGGACCACCTGCTCTTGGCGCTGGTCAAGGTGCCGTCGAAGGCCCGCAACCTGCTGCAGCTGGCGGCGATCGGCGAGAAGGAACTGCTGGCGGGCCTGCAGGCCGTCCGCGGCCAGTCGCGGGTCACCGACCAGAACCCGGAGGAGAAGTTTCAGGCCCTCGACAAGTACGGCATCGACCTCGTCAAGCGGGCCAGCCAGGGGAAGCTCGACCCGGTGATCGGCCGTGACGCCGAGATCCGCCGGGTGATCCAGGTGCTGTCGCGGAGGACGAAGAACAATCCCGTCCTCATCGGCGAGCCGGGGGTGGGGAAGACGGCGATCGCCGAGGGGCTGGCGCTGCGGATCGTGCAGTCGGACGTGCCGGAAAACCTGCGCGGCCGGCGGGTGGTGGCCCTCGACCTCGGCGCCCTGATCGCCGGGACGAAGTATCGGGGCGAGTTCGAGGACCGGCTGAAGGCGATCCTGCGGGAGGTCGAGGCCGCCCAGGGGAACGTCATCCTGTTCATCGACGAACTGCACACGGTGATCGGGGCGGGCGCCGCCGAGGGGGGATCCGACGCCGCCAACCTCCTCAAGCCGGCTCTCGCCCGGGGCGAGCTGCGGTGCATCGGTGCCACCACGCTCGACGAGTATCGCAAGCACATCGAGAAGGATGCGGCCCTCGAGCGGCGGTTTCAGCCGGTGATGGTCGGGGAGCCGAGCGTCGAGGACACGATCGCGATCCTGCGCGGGCTCAAGCCACGGTACGAGGCGCACCACAAGGGGGTGAAGATCAAGGACTCGGCCCTCGTGGCCGCCGCCGAGCTGTCCAGCCGGTACATCGCCGACCGCTTCCTGCCCGACAAGGCGATCGACCTGATGGACGAGGCGACGAGCCGGATCGCGATGGAGCTGCAGAGCGTGCCCAGCGAGATCGACGAGGTGCAGCGCCGGCTCGTGCAGCTGGAACTGGCGGCCCGGCAGCTGGCCGAGGAGACGGAGGAGCACGCCAAGGAGCGGCTCGCCGACATCGAGGAGGAATCGACCGAGCTCCGCAAGCAGCTCGCCGACCTGCGGAAGCAGTGGGAGGCGGAGAAGAGCGGCGTGGGGAGCGCCCAGAAGCTGCGCCGGCAGCTGGACGAGGTCCAGCTGGCCTTCGAGAAGGCGGCGGTGCAGATCAAGGAGCGGCAGGCCGCGGGCCAGCCGGTGGGCGAGGATCTGTACCAGCAGCTCTACGAGCTCGACGTGCAGCGCAAGGGCCTGCAGCAGCGGCTGGAGCAGGAGGGAACGGACAAGGAGGGGAAGGACGCGGCCAAGCCCGGCCAGAAGCGGCTCCTGCGGCGCGAGGTCGGCCCCGAGGAGATCGCCGAGGTCGTCAGCGCCTGGACCGGCATTCCCGTGACCCGGCTGGTGGAAACCGAGCGGGCCAAGCTGCTCGTCCTCGAGGACCGGCTTCACCTCCGGGTCGTCGGGCAGGAGGAGGCGGTGGAGGCGGTGAGCAATGCCGTTCGCCGCAGCCGGGCCGGACTCCAGGACCCGAACCGGCCGATCGGTTCGTTCATCTTCCTCGGCCCCACCGGCGTGGGAAAGACGGAGCTCTGCAAGGCCCTGGCCGAGGTGCTGTTCGACGACGAGAACGCCATGGTGCGGATCGACATGAGCGAGTTCATGGAGAAGCACACCGTGGCCCGGCTGATCGGCGCCCCCCCGGGCTACGTCGGCTACGAGGAAGGGGGCGTGCTCACCGAGGCGGTCCGGCGCCGGCCCTACTCGGTGGTCCTGCTCGACGAGATCGAGAAGGCCCACCGAGACGTCTTCAACGTCCTCCTCCAGGTGCTCGACGATGGCCGGCTCACCGACAGCCTCGGCCACACGGTCGATTTCACGAACACGATCGTGGTCATGACGAGCAACGTCGGCAGCCAGGCGATCCAGGAGATCACCAGGGAAGGGGGGAGCGAGCAGGAAATCCGCGAGGCCGTCAAGGAAGCGTTGGCGGCCCGGTTCCTTCCCGAGTTCCTCAACCGGATCGACGAGACGATCGTCTTCCACCCGCTCGACCAGAAGCACATCCGCCGGATCGTGGAGATCCAGATGCGGCGGCTCGTCGGCCAGGCGGAGAAGGCCGGGATCGGGCTCGAGTATGCGGAGGCCGCCGTGGACGAGATCGCCCGGCTCGGCTACGACCCGGTGTACGGGGCCCGGCCGCTGAAGCGGGTGATCCAGCAGCAGCTGCAGAACGCGCTGGCCACCGAACTCCTGTCGGGCAAGTTTCCGGAGGGTAGCCGGGTGCGGATCGACTTCGTCCAGGACGGGTTCACGTTCAGCCGTCTCGACTGAACGCCGCCGGTCATGCCGCAGGCGGACCGGCTCAGCCGCGCTTCCGATCCTCGAGACCCATGCGGGCGATGACCACGCTGGCGCCGGTCGTCAGCTTCCGGATCTTTTCGGCCATGACGAGCTTCTCGCTGGTCGTGGCCTTCTTGAGCTTGGCCTGAAACTTGGCCATCTTCTGCCGGCGGTGCCGACGCCGCTTGACTTCCTTCATCCGGTTGCTGATGCCGCCCATGGGGGAATTCCTGAAAGGGTGATCGGAGGGAAAACCGAGGTTGTAGAAAATCACCGGCGGCCCGTCAAAGCCGGTTCGCACATCCCGCCGGCGGGGCGATTCCACTGGTCGGACCTGCGGCCCCCGCACCCGGTCCCGGGGCAACTCCGTCACGCTCTTCCGGGCCCGGAGTGGTCCGGTAGCGGCGGCGTCGGCGCTGCGGCACAATTCCGGGGGTGCGAGGAAAAATCCTCGGGATGGGTGGCAGAGCGGTTGAATGCACCGGTCTTGAAAACCGGCAGCGGCGAAAGTCGCTCGTGGGTTCGAATCCCACCCCATCCGTTTCGACGTCCGGCAGCGGCCAGCAGTTCGTCGACGAGCGTCTTGAGCACCGTCACCGGTGTGCGGGCCGGTCTGTGACTCAGTGGTCGTTGCTGTGCTCCTGCGAAGTGTGTTCCTGTGGGTGATGGAAAGGAGTATGCTCCGACGGCCTGGGAGCAGCCCCGGGTCAAAACTTTCATTTCCCTGCAAAGGAAATCAGGCTCATGCCGCAGTTCAGAATCGACGGCGACGCGGAGATCTTCGATACAGCCGAGGACATCGACGTCCGGGGTGAGATCCGTCGGCATTCGTTCGTCACGGCTGAAGAGGGCGAAGGCAACGTGGTCGTGCTGTCGCCAGTCGAACTGAAAGACCTGCCTGACTTCGAAGGGCTGTTGTTTCAGGTGGACGTCGACGAGGCGGAAGACCTGGTGATCCTCAGGCAGGTCCAGATGTTCTTCTGGCCCTGGGAAGACGACGAGGAGTTCGAGAACGGTGACTCTCCGGACGCCGACCCTGAGATCGCCTGAGATAGGGGAGGACTGGCTATGTTCCGCCGCTGGTTCGACGTCGGGCCGGGGCCAATCGAGAACGACGGGTAGGCTCTGGGCTGCCTGGCTCCTGCGACCCGGTTTACCAGCCCCTTCGCCAGACGCGACGGTAGGCCCGATTCAAGGGCATCCTCACTGCCGGCCGTGGGACATATGCCGGGGCGACGCGGGTGTAGGCGACCGGTCGTGGGACGTAGACCGGCTGCACTGCGACGGGGTAGTTGAATCGGGCAGGTGCATATCCACCGAAGTAGGCCGCATTGCCAAAGCCATACGGGGAGAAGCCGCTGCCGTAGAACCCCGGGCCCCCGAACCCAAACGGGGACATGCCCACGCCATAAAAGCCGGGGCTTCCAAACCCCATGCCGCCGATCCACAGCCCTTGGGCGTTGGCTGACTGGGAGAAGACCAGGGAACCACACAACAGTCCAAGAGCCAGAATACGCCGCCCCATGTTTGGGTCCTCCGCGGATACGGGCCGATTTCAGGCGACCCACCTCCCATGGTACGGGATTCTTGCAAAAAAAGATCGTTTTCGGCTGGCGTGCTTTCAGGCTGGCCTGCCATCCTCCGTACGTTCCGTGAGGACATCGTACGTGCCGGCCCGGGCATCCGGTCACTTTCCCAAGACGATGATCGCCGATCCGATGAAGATGAACACGCCGCCGAGCACCACGGACGGGTGCAGGTGGCCCTTGAAGAACAGCACCGAAAACAGGGCCACGAACAGCGGATAGGAGATTTCCAGCACCGCCGACTTGTTCGCTCCGAGCAACTGGATCGAGCCGAGGATCGACAGGGCGGCGGCCGTGGCTGTCGCGAGCGTGAGCGCGACGAGCGGCACGCTCGACCGGGCCGTGTCGATCGTGAACAGGCTGGCCGGCGAATGCCCCTGGGCAAGGAGGATCGTTCCGGCGACCAGCATGCCGCAGGCGCAGTGCAGGAAATACAGCTTGGAGACCGACAGGCTCGAGAGCACCCGCTCGTCGAGGCAATACGTCAGCCCCCAGAGTACGGACGCCAACACGGCCAGGCCCAATCCGAGGTACTGCATCCGAGAACCGCTCCTTTCAGTCGCGCCCAACATTCCGGCCACCTGGGGCTATCGGGCTCGGCGGGTCATGCCGGCACCGGAGCCGATTCGTCGCCCAGCGCGGGGGTCCGGTACAGCACCCGGCCCTGGACGCGGATTTCCACCTCCTGCAGATAGCGGCGGACGGTCGCCAGATTCGGCGTCATCCCCAGGCCGGGGCGATCGGGCGGGTGGACGAGGCCGGCGGCATCCACCGGCAGGGATTCATGGGTCAGTCCGGCGGCCAGCGGGCTGGGCTCCACCGGATACTCGCACAGTTCATGCGCCGCCAGGCCGGCGTAGGGCTGGAGCGAGCCGCTCAGGGCGAGGGGCGTGGTGAAGGTGTGGTTGACGTAGACCGCGCCGTGGGCCGCCGCGTAGCGGGCGATGTCGTGGGCGGAACTGATGCCGCCGATGCGACCGGCGTCGATCTGGATGTAGCCCACGCGGCCGACATCGACGAGATTGCGGGCCATGAACGGCTCGTGGGCGCCTTCGCCACCGGCGGTCCGCAGTCGTCCCTGCATCCGTTCGCCGAGCTCCCGATAGGCCGCCAGCGCGCCGGAGACGAACGGCTCCTCCAGCCAGAGAACGTCGCATTCCACCAGCACCGGCAGCCGGGCTGCGGCGGCCGCGACGTCGTCGCCCCAGATCGTGCCGGCATCGACGAGCAGAGCCGCGTCGGGCCCGAGGCCCTCGCGGGCCGCACGGACCTGCGCCTCGTCGTCGGCGAGCCGCAGCCCGAACGGCCCCCAGCCGAACTTGGCGGCCCGAAAGCCGCTGTCGCGGACCTCCCGCGCCTTCTGCAGCGTCTCCGCCGGCGTGTCGCCGAAGAGTTGCGAGGCGTAGGCCGTCTTGGGGAACGCCTGCGGCCAGCCGAGCAGCCGCCAGACCGGTTCCTCGCGGCGTTTGCCCAACAGGTCCCAGAGCGCCATGTCCACGCCCGACAGGGTATGGTCGGCCTGGAGGAGGTCGAAGCTGTTGCGGCGCACGGCGTGCGTCAGGCTGCGGATGTCCTCCGGCCCGTCGATCGTCCACCCCAGCACCGTCTGGGCGACGGGCTTGCACGCGCTGTGCGACATCGGGCAGCACCAGGCGGCGATCGACACCAGCGGCGCGGCCTCGCATTCGCCCCAGCCCTCGAGGCCGTCCTCGGAACGGACCCGGACGAGCAGCGCATCCTGGCTGCCGTCGCCGACGTCGCGGATCTCCGGCATCGCGAGGGGAAAGAAATCGACGCTGGCGATCTTCATGGACGTTGTGATCCCTGTCGGCAAGGCCGTCACTGTAGTCCGGATCACCGCCCGTCCGCCACCCGGGGCCGCGGCCGGCAGACCGCGTCAGGGCGTGCCGGTCCGGGCCGTGACGGTGAACCGGCGCGGCTCGTCGGCCGACAGCTCCAGCCACACGACGAGCGTCCAGCTGCCATCGCGGGCGATCCGCACGGCCTGGCGGCACTCGGGGCCGTCGGGCCGTTCGACGCCGTCCACCGCGACCTGCGCCCTGGTCGCCGGGCCGGGCCAATCACCGATCTCCAGGCAAAGGTTGCGGATCGGACGCCGCACCGAGGCGTCGATGGCGAACTGCAGCGGCCCGTCGGTCCAGTCGAATACGTACGCCCGGCGGCCGGCCGCGTAGGAGCCCCCGGTGCCGCCGGTTACGGCCAGCGCCGGGGGCGGATCGAGCCACGAGCGGGCCAGCGGCAGCAGATCGGCCGCTGGCCGGTCGGTCAGCCCCTCAAGGAGGATTTTTTCCTGGAACGGGACCGGGCCGCGCTGCTCGCGGCTGACGGGCCACTTCAGGCCGGACAGCGACGAATGGGCCGCCCGGTCGGGAAAGCTGGCGTTGCGGCCCGAGGAGTTGATCTGGGCGGTGGGCCAGTGGTTCCAGGTGGGAAACACCGAGTACCAGGTCCGCTCACCCAGATACATGCCGCCGCCGTCGAACTGCTGGATGGCGAACGGCTTGTAGCGGCCGGTGAGGTGGACGAGCTGGATCGTCTTGCCGCGGAAGTCGGGCTTGGGCGGGTCGGGATTCCAGTCGTAGCCGGTCGCCCGCCCCTCCGCGTCCACGAGCGTCATCACCGGCGTCCGGCCGAGCACCTGCTCGGGGTGCTGCCCCTCGCCGAGGACCACGATCTGCTCGTTCCACTCGTGCCAGGCCTCCGGCTGCGACGAGTAGCAGCGCATGACCTTCGCCGCCACGCCGTCGGGGTAGACGTGGTAGTGCCAGTCGGCGACGTCGCCCCAGCCGTGCTCGTCCTTGTTGGCCCAGTGATACTCGGAGTTGACGAGCCGGTAACGCCAGTGGACCACGGCCCGCGGCCCGTCGCGCTCGATGACCCGGACGTGGGAGTCGCGGCAGCCCTTGTCGGACATCGGTTCGCAGTCGCCCGGGGCCGTGGGGGTGAATCCGGTCTCGTTGAACTCCTGCGTGAACCACTGACCGGACTCGTTGACGAGCATCGGGATGTAGCTCACGCCGCGCCAGAAGACGAGCGCGACGGGCAGCCGGTCGAAGCCGACGACGACATCGGCGTGCGGGCCGACCCGCCAGAGATTGTCCCAGGTGTCGTGGTACTCGAGCCGCGTCGAGACCGCGCCGAACCGGCCCCCGGTGTCGAGGCGGGGCAGGGCACGGGGGGGCATGGCGGCCGCGTTCCCTGCCCCAAGGCCAGCGGCGACGGCGGCGTGGCCGCGGGCGACGGCCGCCGCGTCGAGCGCGGCCGGGTGGACCCTGATCTCGTCCAGCAGCGCGTCGAGGCCGAACTCGCTCGGCAGGTTGTCGTGCGTCCCCTCGGTCGGCACTCGCAGGATCTCGGCCTTGCCGATTCGCAGGTCGGCCCGCGGCTGCGCGACGCCGCCCGCAGGGGCCGTGCCGCGGGCCACCTCGCGGCCATCGACGTACAGCCGCATGTCCCCCGTGGCCGCATCGTAGGTTCCCGCGAGGTGATACCAGCGCCGCAGCGTCAGCCGGTCGGGATACGGCGGCTTGCCCGGCACCACGACCAGTTCCCAGCGGTCGCCGGCCCGGACGCCGAAGCCGGGGTAGCCGTGGCTGTCGATTCCGAGGAAAAAGCCGGCCTCGTCCCCCTGCTGAACGAGCGGCGCCCAGTTCCACGGATAGGCGCCAAGCGCCACCCAGCCCTCGACAGTGAGGCTCCCACCCCCCAGCTTCGGCAGCCGATCGGCCGGAACGACGACCGCCGAATGGTAGCCGTCGAACGCCAGGCCCGCTCCGGAGACGCCCGCCTGCCATGACGACTTCTGCCCCAGCACCTCGACCGCCACGCCGGAGCGGTCGTCGCGGGTCGTGTCCCCCTCCCCCTCGTCGAACCGGAACCAGACGGCCGGCTCGGGCCCGGCCGGACCCCGCCGGGGGACGCCCGCGACGCGCGGCCTGCGCGGCGAGGCAGCGGGGCGTGGCAACTTCTGCTCCTCGAGGCCATCGGGCCGGAGCCGCACCCGGTGCACCTCCCGGCCGGCGGCGTCGTTCCAGGCGTCGATCCGTGGCGTCCCGCGGCGGATGGTCCGTTCGACGACGCCGTCGCGGGAGATGACGAACGTCTCCTCGACGACGTTTTCCAGTCGGACGTCGCCGTGCGGGTTGCCGGCCGCGAAGTGGGCGAGGTAGCGCCAGCGCACCGTGACCTGGTCCGGCCCGGAATCGACCAGGGCCACGTTGGAGTAGGCGTTGACGCGGTCGGGCCGCTCGGGGGGGCCGTCGCCGCTCCGCGGCACGACCTCGGCGAGCCGCCAGGTGCCGCGGGGCGTTTTCCATTCGGGGAGGTAGCCGGTGCCGCGCCAGAAGACGAGTTCGCCGCCGGCATCGGCCACCCGGACGACGAGGTCGGCGTCCGCGCCCGACCGGCAGCGGGCCTCCCAGTCCGCGCCGGTCTCGATCCGGGTGTGGTAGCCGCCGAATCGCAGCGGCTCCGCGGCCGGCGCGGCGGACGCCAGCAGGAGGATGCCGGAGACGATTTTCCAGTTCATCGTCGCGCCCTTGCCGAAGCCCGGCATGCTGCTGACCCCCGCGTCAGGCCAGCCCGTCGAGCGGCCCGGTGCTGTCACCGAAGGCCCGCGCCTCCACGCCCATGCGGTGCAGGAGCGCCAGCCAGAGGTTGGCCAGCGGCGTCTCCGTGGCCAGTCGCAGATGGCGGCCGCCGCGAATCCCGCCCGCCCCGCCGCCGGCGACGAGGATCGGCAGGTCGTCGTGATTGTGCCGGTTGCCGTCGCTGTTGCCGCTGCCATAGGTGATCATGCAGCGGTCGAGGAGCGGCCGGCCCTGCTCCTCGATGCCCCGCAGCCGGTCGAGCAGGTGGGCGAGGTGGCCGACGTGGAAGGTGTTGATTCGCGAGATTTTTTCGATCTTCGCGGCGTCGCCGGCATGGTGCGAGATGTGGTGGTGGCCGTCGTTGACGTCGATCTGCGGGTAGGTGGCGTTGCTGCCCTCGTTGGCGAAACTCAGCGTGCAGATCCGCGTCGCATCGGACTGGAAGGCGATCGCCAGCAGGTCGCCCATCAGCCGGGCCCGCTCGCCGAGGTCGGCGGGGTTTGCCTGCGGCGGCTCGACGCCGGCCGGGGGCACGGGCATCGGCCGGGTCGCGGCGGCCTCGAGCCGGCGCTCGACCTCGCGCAGCGACGACAGATACTCGTCGAGCTTGCGCCGGTCGGTCGTGCCGAGGCTCCGGTCGAGGCTCCGGGCGTCCTCGCGGACGACGTCGATCAGGCTCCGCCGGCCGGCCGCACGGGCCCGGCGGTCGGCGGACGTGCCCGAGCCGAACAGCCGCTCGAACACCAGCCGCGGATCGGTCTCCATGGGCAGGGGCTGGGCCGCCGACTTCCACGACATCGCCCAACTGTAGACGCAGGCGTAGCCGGTGTCGCAGGCCCCCTTGAGGCCGCCCGGCTCGCAGCCGAGTTCCAGCGACGGCAGCGGCGTCGCCGCCCCGACGGTCCCGGCGGCGACCTGATCGGCCGAGATGCCGGCGAGGATGTTCGTGCCGTCGGTCTTGCGCGGATGGGCGCCGGTGAGGTAGGCGGACATCGCCCGGGCGTGGTCGCCGCCACCGTCGCCGTGCGCACGGGCCTTGTCCGCCGCGAGGCCGGATATCACCAGCAGGTCGTCGCGGTGGTCGGCGAGCGGGGCGAGGATCGGCGGCAGCGTCTCCTCCAACGGGCCGGTGGCAGTCGGCCGCCAGCGGGCCATGTCGATGCCGTTGGGGACGTAGATGAAGGCCATGCGCAGCGGCGGCGCGGCAGGGCCAGGTGCGGCGAGGGCCTCGAGCCAGGGGAGACCGACAGCCGCCCCGAGACCGCGGAGGACGCTGCGGCGGTGGATCGTGTGCCGTTTCATGGGGACCGACTCCGGCGCGGGTGTCATGGCGATTCGGCGGGAGGCCGCCGGAGCCGAAACGGGGCGCTGCGGACGACGCCCTTCACGAGGTCGCCGAACGAAACATCGTCATTATTCCCCCGGCGCTCGATCTCCGCCAGCGCCGGCTCGTCACAGGCTTCCACGCCCCTGCCGATCGCGTAGGTGAGGAGTTTTCGCGTCAGGCAGCGGACAACATCCTCCCGGTGGACCCGGAGGTGCTGCCGGAGGCCGGCCAGACCGGCCAGCGGCTGGCCGCTGCCGGAATCCCCCACGTCGTCCACGGGTCCACCGTCGGAATCGCGGTCGCGGATCCGGCCGATCGGATCGAACCTTTCGAGCGCGAACCCGAACGCGTCCATCCGCCGGTGGCAGCCGGCACAGGCCGCGTCGGCACGGTGCCGCTCCATCCGCTCCCGAAACGAGCCGCCGGTTCGGCCGCTGCCGGCCTCGTCGATCGGGGGCACCTCCGGCGGTGCCGCCGGCGGGGCGGCGTCGAGCAACGTCTCCAGCACCCACTTGCCCCGTTTGACGGGGGAGGTGCGGCCCGGGTTCGACGTCAGCGTGAGGATCGCCGCCTGCGACAGCAGGCCGGCCCGCGGCGTTCCCGCGAGCGGGATCCTGCGCCACTCGCGTTTGCCGAGTGCCGGCGTCACGGTCAGGCCGTAATGGCCGGTCAGTCGCTGGTTCACAAAGGTGAAGTCGCCGTCGAGCAGAGCCAGCAGGGGACCGGGGCCGCGGAACACCTCCCCGACGAAGCGGCGTGTTTCCTCGGACATGTCAGCGGCGAGCTGCGGATCCCAGCCGGGAATGACGGCCGGATCGACGGCGTGCGCGGCGAGCCGCTCGAGGCCAAGCCACTGCATGGCGAACTGATCGACCAGCGCGTCGGCCCGTGGATCGGCGAGCATCCGCCCGACCTGCACGTCGAGCGCGTCGTGCAGCCTGCCCTGCTCGGCGAGCGTCAGCAGTTCCTCGTCGGGGCAGGAGCTCCAGAGGAAATACGAGAGCCGCGTCGCCAGTTCGAGGTCGGGCAGCGGCGTGGCCTGTCGGGCATCGGGGGGCGGTGGCGACTCGACTCGGAACAGGAACCGGGGCGAGGCGAGCACCGCGGCGACCGCCCGGCGCAATCCGACGATCGCCGGCTCGCCCGCGGCGACGGCATCGGTCACGACGGCGGACAGGGCGTCGAGTTGTTGCCCCGGGACAACGCCGCGCCACGCCCGCCGGGCGAATGCCGCGAGAACCGGCCGCGGATTGGCGGCGGCGGCGGCCAGGGAGGTGTCTCCGAGCACCGCCCGCAGCGGTTGGGGGCGGGTGTCGAGCGGACCGGTGCACTCGATCCATTCGACGTGCAGCGTCGGCGCCGGCATGCCGGCCGGCGGCTTCAAGCAGCCGACCGCCAGTCCCTGCACGCCGGCCCGACGCGAGACGCGGGCCTCGATGGTCTGCGCGTCCTTCGCTTCGCGGGCGTCGATCCGGTGGGTCGAGAGGATCGCCCGCCGGCCGCCGTCGTAGGGAGCCGCGCCGTCGATCCGGTCGGCATCCTCGGGGGGGGACGGGCTGGCGAGGTGCGGGCCCTCCACCATCAGGGCGACATCGACGGTCTGGTCGGCGGGGCAGGTGGCGTACAGCCTGGCACGGACGACGTACTCGTCGTTCGCCTCCAGGACCAGCGGCAGCCACAGCGGTCCGGTAAGCGCCGGTTTCCCGGCGTCCACGTCCGCGCGGACTTCACGAAAGGCGACGCCGGCGAGATCCTCGCGGACCGGCCAGAGGTGGCGGCCGGCGGTGCGCCGCGATGCCGGCTGCGGCAGGTCGGCGGGAAGTGCGCGGGCGGCGATCACCTCGGCCGCCTCGAGGGAGCGTTCCATGAGCAGCGGCGACACCGTGAGCACGTCGGCGATGTTCGCGAACCCATGCCCGACCTCGTCCTCGGGGAAAGCTGCCGCGGCACGAAACTCGGTGCGCAGCAGATCGCGGATCGTGCGGTCGTATTCGGCCCGGTTGAGCCTGCGAAGCGGGGCGGGACCGGGGTCGGCCGGTCCGGCGTCGGCGGCCGCGAACGCCTCCCGCACCGCGGCGACGAACCGGGCCCGGGCCTCGGCCGCCGGCTGCTCCGCTTCGGCCGGCGGCATCTCGCCGTGCACGACGCGGCTCAGGATCGCCCGCCACCGCGGCCGGGAGATGCGGATGGAGGCCGGCGTGGCGAGTCCCTCCAGCGACAGGCCCGCCTCGGGCCGCGGACCGGAATGGCAGTCGAGGCACTGCTCGCGGAGAAAGTCGCCGATGGCCGGCGGAATCGCGTCGGCGGCTGCTTCGGCCGGGGACGGCGACCCGAGCAGCCAGAGGGCGACGAGAAGGATGGAAAGAGGCCGCATCGACACGTTGCCCCGGTGGTCCGCCGCTGAAAGTGTACCGTGAGCGTGCCGGCCGGCGACCTGGTTCGGGCGCGGAGCGCGGCCGGGCGGTCTCAGATGTCGGCCAGTCGCTCGGCGGAGTCGCCGAACCGGTCGAGTTCCACGCCGCCCCAGTCCATCAGGCTGAGGAACAGGCTGCACATGCGTCGATTGGCCGCTTTTTCGTAGTCGAGCACGCGGCCGCCGCGCAGTTTGCCGCCGCCGCCGCCGAGCACGACCACAGGGAGCTGCTTGGCGTCATGATTGCCGTGCAGCATGCTCGAGCAGTGCATGATCGTGGCGTTGTCGAGCAGCGTCCGGTCTCCCTCCTTGACCTCCGCCATCCGCTCGCAGAGGTAGGCGAGCTGGGACATGAAGAACTGGTTGACCGGCACGAGTTGTGGCGGCTGGGTGTGGGACATCTGGTGATGCTGATCGGTCGCCCCGGCGTGCGCGTGGGTGAGGATCGAGCCGTCGTTGCAGTACTTGAGCGTGGCGATCCGGGTGGAATCGGTGCGGAAGGCGAGCAGCACGATGTCGTTCATGAGCCGCCAATACTCGGGGATCTCCGCCGGAATGCCGTCGGCCGGCCGCGGCCGGTCGGGGGCGGAGAGGCCCGCCTTCCAGCCGCCGGCTTCGGGCTGCCGTCCGGCCCGCTTGATCCGCCCCTCGATCTCGTGGACGCTGCCGAGATATTCCTCGAACCGCTGCCGGTCCGAGACGGAGAGCCGCTGACGCAGCGACCTGGCGTCTTCGAGCACGGCATCGACGACCCGCCGGTCGTCGCGGCTCCGGTCGGTGCGAAACAGCTGGTCGAACGCCAGCGCCGGCCGCGTCTCCGTCCAGGTCGGCGAGACCTCCGAGCTCCAGGAGATGTGCGAACTGTAAAGCAGCGGATGCCCGTCCTGCAGGCCGGGGATCGGCTCCTCGCAGCCAAGCACCAGTGACGGCAGACGGGTGCGGTCGCCGATCCGCTGCGCCATCAGCTGGTCGAAGCTCACGCCGGTGCGCACCTCCGTCTTCGACATCGTCGCGCCGCTGAGCAGGTTGCCGGTCTGCATGCAGTGGATGACGCCCGACTTCACGGCCTGCTCGTTCCACAGGCCCCGGATGAAGACCAGCCTCTCCCGCCACGGCGCCAGGGGGGTCAGGCAGGGCCCGAGTTCCATGCCGGCACCCTCCCCCTTGGCCCACCAGTGCTGCGAGTGGAACCCCATGCCGGTGAAGGTGACGAGCGTGCGGGTCGGCGGCTGGGCGCCGTCGCCGGCGGCCCTGGCCGCGGCGAACGGCAGGGATTCCAGCCACGGCAGGGCCATCGACACACCGAGGCCGCGAAGCACGGATCGCCGTGAGATGGCCGAGGCTGGCGCGGTGGGCATGGCGAAGTCTCTCTTTCCTGGTCAGGGGCGTGGTCAAGGGGACAGGCTGGCCCCCGCGGTCGCCGCGGGGGGAGTGGCGGGACGAACGCATTGAAACTGGTCGCTGCGGACGATGACGAGCAGGGCATCGGACCAGCGGCCGCCGGCGAGCATCGATTTCGTCACGGCCTCGACGAGCCCGCGGTCCGACGGCATCACGCTGCGGCCCAGGGCATAGCCGGTCAACTTGCGGGCCAGCGCCCGGAGGACGTCCTCGCGCCGGGGACCGGCGAGGTAGTCGCGAAGACCGGCGAAGTCGTCGAGCGTGGTGCCGTCCCGGAGCGTCGCCCGGGTGTCGCCGGGCTTCAGTTCGGCGGCGGGCCGCAGGCGGCCGATGCCGTCGAAGCGTTCGAGCGCCAGGCCGAAGGGGTCGATCCGGTCGTGGCAGTCGGCGCACTTGGGATCCTGCCGATGGCGCTCGGTGATCTCGCGGACGCTGAGGCCCTCGGGGGGCGTTTCGGGCAGCGGCGGCACGTCGGGCGGCACCTTGGGCAGCCGCTCGCCGAGCATCTGCACGACCCACGCCCCGCGCTTGACCGGGCTCGTGCGGGCGGCCGCCGCCTGCTTGGCGAGCACCGCGCCGAAGCCGAGCAGCCCGCCGCGGCCGTAGGCGGCGACCTTCTCGACCCGGCGCCAGTCCGCTCCGGAGACGTTCGGTATGCCGTAGTGCTTCGCCAGCACGTCGTTGACGACGACGGCGTCGGCGGCGATGACCTCGGCGACCGGCCGATCGTTGATCAGGGCGTCCTCGAAGAACCGCACCGGCTCATCGGCCAGCGCGTCGCGCACGGCCGGCGTGAACTCGGGGTAGTGCTTCAGGCTCCGGCCATGGTTGGCGACAAAATCCCGGACGCCGAGCCAGCGAGCGCCGAATTCCTCGGCCATGCCGCGCACCCGGCCATCCTTCAGCATCCGCCGCAGTTGTGCCTCCAGCACCGCGGGTTCCGGCAGCCGCGCGGCATTCTTCCGCAGCTCGTCGTCGGGAATCGAATCCCAGAGCAGGAAGCTCAGCCGGGTCGCCAGTTCCTCGCCCGACACCGGCCGCCACCGCGGCCCGGACGCCGGTCGCTCGACCCGATAGATGAACCAAGGGGACGAAAGCACGCGGGCGAGCGCGGCGCGAAACGCCGGATCATGGTCGATCCCGTCGGCCCGGTCGGCCCGGTAGGCCGCGAGGATGCCGGCGCGTTCGTCGGCGGCGAGCGGTCGGCGCCAGGCACGGCCGGCGAACGCGAGCAGCGCGTCGAGGTGCGTCGGCTCGGCGGCAGCCTGGGCCGCGAGCAGGGCCTGCTTCTCCTGCTTCACCCGGTCTTCGAAAAGTTGGATGAAGAAGAACATGATCCGCGCGTTGTCGTTCGGCCTGCGGTAGTACTGGACGTTTCCTGCATACATGGCGGGCGTGGCGAGCGCGTCCTCGCTCACGAACCGCAGGTCGCTCCACAGGCGGTCGATCTCCGCCCGGCCCGCGGCGTCGAGCAGGAGCCGGCGGAGCGGCTCGTCCTCGCGGTGATAGGGAAACGTGCTTCCCTGGGCATCCCGGGGAATGACGGGCTGAAAGAGGACCGCCGGGGGAAACAGGCCGCGAAACTCCGCGGCGGGCCGGGCACGCTCCGCGGCGAGCCGGGCGGGAACGATCACGGCCGCCTGCGGGTCGCCCGCCGTAGCCGTGGCGACGGGCTCGGCATGCGGGCCGCCGCCGCCGGTGCTGGCGATCAGGAACGCCTGGACCGCGGCCTGGTCCGGGCTGGCCTCGTCGAGGCTCACGTCGGCCCGGAGGAACCGGGGAAGCGTGAGCGATTCGAGAAGGGGCTGCGGGAGTTTCTTCAGCGAGACGAGAACCTCGGACCCCGCGGGCGTCACCAGCGCGGATTTCGGTACGGTCTTGCCGTCGGGGTGCTGGCCGAAACGCAGGCCGGATGCCTGCTCGAAGGCGGCGCGGAGTTCGTCGTGATCCGCGATGATCAGCGGCGGCCCGTCTCCTCCCTCCAGCCGCAACCGGTCCCAGATCACGTGGCAGCCCACGCCAGGTTGCGATGGCGCCGACCATGGCGACTCCGCGTCCACCTGCCGCGAGATGAGACGAAACTCGGGCTCGCGGGCGACGCCCTCGACCACCTCACGGCCGACGACCCGCCGGAGTTCGGTCCAGGCCGGAAACCCGTTGCCGACCGCGATGACGGCATTTTTCTTGTAGTTGCTGCGGAACAACGGATCCTGGGTGGCCTTGATCGCCGCCAGGACCGGAGCCGGATCGGTCGTTGCCGACCGCCATTTTTCCCGCACCGCGTCGAGCAGCGGCGAGGGCGTCGTGCCGCTGAGGCCGGCCCACAGTGCGGCCAGATACGGAGCGTGGAGTTTGTCCTCGGCCGCGACCGCGGCGATCGCGGCCGTGCCGCCGGTCGCGAGACGGTCGCGGTGACGCAGCGTCGCCATCAGGTGGGCGGCAAGCGGAGGCTCGCCGGCCGGGCCGGCGTAACGGGCGTGAAACTTCTGCAGCGCCTCGAGCGATTCCTTGGCCCACTCCGGGCGATCCGGCGAGGGAGAGAAGCGGAAGCCGTGGGGCAGGAGGACGGCGCGGGCGGCGACGTCGCGGGCGGCCTCGTGGTACCGCTGGACCAGCCCCGGAGTCACGGGCATCGCCTCGCCGACATTCGCGAACCCCTCCCCCCCGACGCTGTCCGGGGGGAACTCGCGGGCCCTGGTGGGCTGCATGTCGACGCCGGTCAGGTCGCGTACCGCGTGGTCATACTCGGCGTTGCTCAGCCGGCGCAGCGTGACGGGGCCGGGGTCGCCGGCCCGGGCGTCAGCCTCCGCGTCGAGTGCGGTGGTGATCCAGCCCAGCAATTGCTCCCTCTCGGCATCGCTCGGCTGGGGAGCGTCGCGCGGCGGCATCTCGCCGCGCCGCACCCGATCGGCCACGTCGTCGAGCACCTTGGGGCGGGCGAGCATCGCGGCGGCGGTGCCGATGCTCGTCAGATCGAGATCATTGTCGATGGGGGTCGTGCCGTGGCACTTTCCGCACTTCGCGACGATCAGCGGGTGAATCTGGCCGGCGTACGACTTGGCGAGATCGCCCGCGCCGGCCGGCACCGGCGCGGCGGCGGCGAGCGCGGCAGGCAACGCCAGCCAGAGGCCGAGCAGCATGGACCGGCGACGCCAGCGCGTGGCAGCGTCGCTCCGAGGCAGGCCGTCAAACGGGCATCGGAGAGCCGGCCCGTCCACGCATCCGCGTGACACGCTGCGCTGGCTGCCTGGTTGACGCATGGACAACGCTCCACGACCCCGCGAATGAACCCAGGCCTCGCACTCTCCGCCGAAATCGGATTCGACACGAATTGTAGCCTTCTTGGCTCGGTCGGTCGAGCCGAATCGACTTACCCGAACGCCATGGAATCGCACGTCTCGTCTGCTGGCCGGCCAATGGTTCGGCCGTGGTTCGGGCGCCGCCGGCGGGTTACGATCAGCGGCGGCCACGGGAACCCGGAGGAGCGTAGGACCATGATCCGCAGATGCACGCTGACGGTCGTC
>JBIKKQ010000183.1:0-6702 GCA_044360305.1 Pirellulales bacterium | reverse complement strand
GGCGCGGAGGCCCGCCAAGCAGATCGCGGCACGATGCCGCAGATCTGCGTGAACACGGGGCGGAGGCCCGCCAAGCAGATCGCGGCACGATGCCGCGGATCTGCGTGAACACGGCGCGGAGGCCCGCCAAGCAGATCGCGGCACGATGCCGCGGATCTGCGTGGAGCCGGTACACTTCGTCCATGCCACTGCTCGCCATCGAGACGACCTGCGACGAGACTGCCGCCGCCTTGATCGCCCGCGACCGCACCGTGCTCGCCAGCGTCGTCGCCAGCCAGGAGCAACTCCACGCCCGCTGGCGCGGCGTCGTGCCCGAGCTCGCGTCGCGGGCCCACGTCGAACGGATTATCCCGGTGATCGACGAGGCGGTGCAGCGGGCCGGCATCGGCCGGGCGGAGATCGAGGGGGTGGCCGTGGCCGTGCGGCCCGGGCTCGTCGGCTCGCTCCTCGTGGGGCTGGCGGCGGCCAAGGGCATCGCGGCGGCCCGCGGCGTGCCGCTGCTCGGCTACGACCACGTCGCCGCCCATCTTTATGCCTGCCGGCTCGGTCATGGCGGGCCGCTCCCCTATCCGTGCGTGGGGCTTGTCGCCAGTGGCGGCCACACGTCGCTGTTTCACGTCCGCGGGCCGCTCGAACTGGAGCGGCTCGGGGGCACGATCGACGACGCGGTCGGCGAGGCGTTCGACAAGGTCGCCAGCCTGCTCGGCCTCGGGTATCCGGGCGGTCCGGCCATCGAGCGGGCCGCGGTCGGGGGCAATCCGCGGGCGCATCGCCTGCCGCGGCCGCTGGCGAACGACCGCGACCGGCTCGACATGAGCTTCAGTGGGTTGAAGACGGCGGTCCGCTACCTGGTGCGGCCCCCAGGCGGCCCCGCCGACGCGCCGCTGCCCGAAGGCCGGGAGCGGGCCGACCTCGCGGCGTCGTTCCAGCGGGCCGCGGTCGACACGATCCTGGCGAAGGTGGAACTGGCCGTGGAGCGGACGGGCTGCCGGGCCCTGCTGATCGGCGGCGGGGTGGCGGCGAACGCGGTGCTGCGCGATGGGGTGGAGACGCTGGGGGCGCAACGCGGGCTGCGGGTCTTCGTGCCGCCCCGGTCGTTGTGCACCGACAACGCGGCGATGGGGGCGATCGCGTGGGAGCGGCTGGAGCGGGGGGAGGACGACGGGCTGGAACTGGATGTGGTGGCGGGAACGGACCGCGCGGCCAAACACGCGGCCCATCGCGGCCCCTGACGCCGACCCAGCGTCTGGCCTTCGCGCCGTCGCAGCCGACACAGCGTCTGCTCCGCCTTGCCGTCGCCGGGCGGAGCCCGGCGCCACGGCCGGCACGAAGCCGGCCGGCCGGTCCGAGCCGCCCGTCGTGGCGGCCGCGACCGGCGCAAGCTCGGGGGGCCATGGATGGCCCCCGAGCGCTCAAACTAGAAGGACGAAAACGCCTCGAACTCGTCGTGCGGACGGTGCTCCAGATTCACGAACCGGGTGTAGTCGTGCTGCCAGAGCAGTTTCACGTCGCCGATCGGACCATTCCGCTGCTTGGCGATGATGATCTCCGCCGACCCCTTGACCCGCTCCCGGTCCTCGTCGTTCGTCTGGTAATACTCCTCGCGGTGGACGAACATCACCACGTCGGCATCCTGCTCGATGGCCCCCGACTCGCGCAGATGGTTGAGCCGCGGCCGATTGTCCCGCGACACCTCCGCCTGCCGGTTGAGCTGGGCGAGGCAGAGCACCGGAATCTCCAGTTCGCGCGACATCATCTTCAGACGCCGGGCGATGCGGGCCACCTGCTCCTGCCGCGGGTCGCGGGGATTGTCCGGCTCGATGAGCTGCAGGTAGTCGATCACCACCAGCGACAGCCCCTCCTTGCGCCGCTTGAGCCGGCGGGCGACGGCGGCGATCTCCGTCAGCGTCCGGCCGGGCGTGTCGTCGATGAACAGGGGCGAGCCGCCGATCTCGGCCGACTTCTGCACCAACCGGCGCCGATCCTCCTGGGAGATGGTGCCGTTGCGCAGCCGGTGGCCGTTGACCTGGGCGGCCGAGCAGAGCAGGCGGTCGGCGAGTTCGAGGGCGGCCATTTCCAGGCTCACGAAAAGCACTGCCTGTCGGAGGCCGATCGCCACATGCTCGGCGATGTTCATGGCGAAGGCCGTCTTCCCCATGCTCGGCCGGGCGGCGAGGATGATCAGCTCGGAGTTGTGCAGGCCGCCGCACAGCGTGTCGAGGTCGGTGAACCCCGTCTCCACGCCGCCGATCATGTGCTCCTGCCGCATCCGCGCATCCATCCGGATCATCACGTCCTCGAGCACGGCCTGGATCGGCTTGGCCTCGGCCGAGCTGCGCTGCTCGAGGATCGCAAAAATCCGCTGTTCGGCCCGGGCGAGCAGCTCCCGCGGCTCGTCGTCGGCGCCATACGCCTCGCGGAGAATGTCGGTGCCGGCGTCGATCAGCGACCGGAGCAGCGACTTGTCGCGGACGATCTGGGCGTAGTGTGCCGCATGGGCGGCGTGAGGTACCGATTCGATGACCTCGGCGAGGGTCGCGGCTCCGCCGATCCGCTCCAGATCCCCCTTCGACCGGAGGCACTCGAGCACGATCGTGGCGTCGATCCGCTTGTTTGAATCGTGGAGGTCGAGCAGGTGCCGATAGAGGATCTGGAGGCCTTCGTCGGAGAAGTCCTCGGGCCGCACAAGCAACGCCACGTCGTCGCAGACGTCGGGCTTCAGCAGGATGCTGCCGAGCGCGGCGCGTTCGGCATCGATGTTGGCCGGACGCTCGGTCGCCTCGAGCACGGCCGCCGCCGGTGCGTCGCCTCCGCGTCCGCGGCCGCGTCGGTCCTGGCCGTCCCGAAACGCGCCGGGGGGACGGCGGGAATCACCTTTCGACGAGCCCATGGTCGCCAGCCTCCCTGCCGTCGCGCCGGAGCAAACCCACCGGCCCTACCAGACCTGCCGGCCGCAGCCGGATGCCGTCACTTGGTTCCGCCCTCGCTGCTCGGCACCACCCAGACCTTCAGGTCGCCCTCGACCTCGGGGGCAAGTCGGACGCGGACGGTATACAGGCCGACTTCCTTCAGCGGACCCTGGAGGATGATCTGATCAGTCGCCACCGTGAGGTCCTGCTGCTTCAGGGAGCGGGTGATCTCGGTCGCGCCGACGGAGCCGTAGAGGTGGCCCTCGTCGTTCGCGTTGGCTTCGATGGTGACGCTCGTGCGCACCAACTCCGCCAGCAGCGACCGCAGCCCGGCCAGCCGCTCCCGCGCGATCTCTTCGAGCTTCGCCCGATGCTTCTCGACCATCCGCTTGTGGTGATCGGTCGCGATCGTGGCCAGCCCCTGGGGCAGCAGGTAGTTGAAGGCGTAGCCGCGCTTCACCTCGACGACCTCCCCCTGCTTGCCGAGGTGCTCGACGTTGTGGACGAGGAGCAGCTCGATGCCGCCCCGCTTGCCGCGCGGGAGTCGTTTGGCGGTGCTGGTCATGACTGGAACTTCCTGGGTCGGCATTGTGGTGAACTCCTCTGTCGAATGTCGATCGGGTGACGTACTGGATGGTGGTGAGGGGAGGCCTCAGAACGGGATGTCGTCTTCGGCGCCGACGGGCCCACCCTGGGCGGCGGGGGCATCGTCGTAGTCGGGGGCGGACTGGTCGTAGGAATCCTCGGATCGGGCCGGGCCGCGTGCGGCCGCCGTCCGCGGTTTGCCTTTGCCGCCACCTTCGCCGCGGCCGCCGAGCAACTGCATCCGGTCGCAGACCACCCGGAGCTTGGACATCTTCTTGCCGTCCTTCTCCCAGGTGTCGAGCTTGAGCCGGCCGTCGATCAGCAGCGGCGACCCCTTGGTCACGTACTCGCCGGCGATTTCGGCGGTCCGGCCCCAGAGCGTGACGTCGACGAACGTCGTCTCTTCAACCCATTCTCCGGAGGCGGTCTTGCGTCGATCGTTGACGGCGAGCGTGATGTCGGTCACGGCCGTGCCGTTGGCGATGTACCGCAGCTCGGGGTCGCGGGTGACGTTACCCATCAGGATCACTTTGTTGTAGCTGGCCATGACGTTGCTCCCGGGAGTGGATGTGAACGTTCGTACACTTTCACCCGAATGTAGCGGCAGCCTCCGGGGGGTGCAAGGGGTGGCCCGGGTTCATGCCGGACCGGTCGCTGCCGGAGCGGCCGACCGGCGCGGGGCCGTGTCGCCGGCGAGGGCGTGCTGGACGAGCGCGTCCGCGATCCGATCATCGATCTTAAGCACCAGTTTGCGGATGATGTCGTCCGAAATCTCGCACTGCCGCTCCAGCGCCGTGAGCTGCTCGCCCGGCATCCGGAAGTAGGTCAACCAGTACACGCCCTTTTTGTGCCCCTTGATCGGGTAGGCAAGCTTGCGCTCGTCCCACAGGCGGGCCGCCAGCACGGTGCCACCGAACTGGGCGATCAGGTCGTTGATCTGCTGGGCAGAGCCGGCCGGATCGCGGGAGTATTTCGCCGGATCGAGAATGAACATTCCTTCGTAAACCGCCATGTCGCTCGCACTCCTTAGGGTGTCTTGCTTGGGTGTCGTTGTGGGTGTTTGGGTGAGTCGTGTCTGGTCGTGGCCGCCCGCCTGCCGCAGGGCTCAGGTCTTCATCAGGGCTTCAGTTGTAGCGGTTCATGGCCGCCTGGATACCGACGGCCAGCCATTCCTCGGCCGCATCCGCCGCCCGCTCGACTGTTGGCCCGACCCGTTCCCGTTCCTCCCGGGAGAACTTGCCGAGTACGAAATCGGCCGGCTTCCAGCCCGTCGGGACGGGGCCAATGCCGATCCGCAGCCGCGGCACCGCCGTCGTGGCCAGCCTGGTGATGATGTCGGCCAGGCCGTTCTGGCCCCCCGCCGATCCCCCGGGTCGGAGGCGAATCGTGTCGAGCGGAATGTTGAAGTCGTCGCATAGGATCAGGATGTCTTCGGCAGCGATCTTGTAGAAGTCGCGGGCGGCCAGCACGCTCGAACCGCTGAGGTTCATCCAGGTGAGGGGCCAGAGCAGCAGCACGGGGCATCCCCGGACCGTCGCCTGCGCCGTTTCGCCCTGAAACCTGGCCCGCCTCGGCGGCGAGCCGGCCCTGCGGCAGATCGTTTCCAGCACGTCGAAGCCGACGTTGTGGCGGGTGCCGTCGTAGGAGCGTCCTGGATTGCCGAGCCCGACCAGCAGTTTCACGGTCCACCAGCAATCGTCGGCGGGCGGCTGCCCGGGTCCCCGGTCTCACGACTTCGCGGTTTCGCCTTCCTCTCCTTCCTCGGTTGGCTTGCGGCCGATCACTTCGGGCTCCGCCGGGCCGGCAGCGGCCTCCTCACCCTTCTTCGCAGGCAGCAGGCAGCTAACGACGGTTTCGTCGCCATCGGCCATCGCCCGGGCGCCCTTGGGAAGGTCGAGGTCCTTGACCTTGATGACGTGGCCGAGTTCGAGGTGGCCGACATGGGCATGCACGTGGTCGGGGATTGTGTCGGCGGTGCACTCGAGTTCCAGTTCGTGCAGCATGAGGCTGAGCACGCCCCCGGCCCGCTGTCCGGGGCATTCCCCCTTGAGGTCGACGGGCACCTTGACCTTGACCCGGTCCGAGCGGCTGACCCGCAGGAAATCGACATGGATCGGTTCGGTGCCGAACGTGTCCCACTGGAGTTCGCGGATGACGGCGCTGCTTTTCACGGCACCGACGAGTTCGACGAACCGGCTGCCGTGGCGGATGAACGCCTCGACCGCCTCGCGGGGGGCCGACAGATCGACGCATTTTTCGCCGTGCCCGTAGAGGACGGCGGGGACCTGCCCGGCCCGGCGCAGCCGGCGGCATTCCTTGGAACCGGTGCCCTTGCGCAGGGCGACTTGGACGGTATCGCTCATGAACACTCCTTAAACGTCAAGCCCCACATTGTGCCACGGGCCGAGGAATCCGCAAGCCGGATCGCGAACGGCCGAAAATGGCCCGGTTTGCCGGTCAGTTGCCCCCTGGCTGGGCCGGGGGTGCCCCTGCCACGCCGCCGGACGTTCACGTCGGCCTTCCCGGCATCCGTTCACTGCATGTCCGCTGCGCTCCGGCATCCATGCCTGCGCTTGCTCCCATAGCCCGGCGACATGGCTGGGGCACCCCCTCCCGAATGCATCCGCCACTGAGAACGCACACGCTGCTGAGAGCAGGCGAGAGTTCACGCTTGGCTGGCTGGAGGCAGGAAACGGGCGGGCATTGTTGCCGGCGTGTTCCGTGGGCCGGGGGTGCCCCTGCCACGCCGCCGGACGTTCACGTCGGCCTTCCCGGCCTCCGTTCACTGCACGTCCGCTGCGCTCCGGCATCCATGCCTGCGCTTGCTCCCATAGCCCGGCGACGTGGCAGGGGCACCCCCTCCCGAATGCATCCGCCACTGAGAACGCACATGCTGCTGAGAGCAGCCAATCGTTGATACCAGGTGATAACTGCCGGGCTGGAGGCCCGGCGTGGGGTGGAACTGCAGCGACCGCGAGGTCGCGCAGGTTTCACAAGCCGGCACGGGCCAGGATGGCCCGACGTTTTGGATGTCGTGGGCGCGCATGCTGCCGGGCTGGAGGCCCGGCGTGGGGTGGAACTGCAGCGACCGCGAGGTCGCGCAGGTTTCACAAGCCGGCACGGGCCAGGATGGCCCGACGTTTTGGATGTCGTGGGCGCGCATGCTGCCGGGCTGGAGGCCCGGCGTGGGGTGAAACCGCAGCGACCG
>JBIKKQ010000182.1:0-6758 GCA_044360305.1 Pirellulales bacterium | reverse complement strand
TGTCGGGGCCATGGATGGCCCGACAGGCGCTCTACTCAGAACCTCGGCTTCGCCCCGCCGAGCCAAGCCTGTCGGGGCCATGGATGGCCCGACAGGCGCTGATCAAAAGTTCGCGTCGCAGCCCGTGCAGACGTCGCCCACCATGTGCAGGTGGTCGTGGTCGATGTAGAGCACTTCCTGGCAGTCCTCGTCCACCAGCGTGTGCGGCACCGGCCAGCCGACCCGCCGCACCTCCTGGAAGTAGACCGTGCACTTGTAATGGGCATGGTGAACCTGCACCGGACCGACCAGCGGCATGTGCCGGGGCGGATCGATGTAGTCGGAGATCTTGCACTTCGAGATCCGCACGTGGTTCCGCTGGATCTCGTACAAGAACGGCCAGTTGCCCTGCACGGGACGGGCCTTCTCCAGGGCCCGCATCACCTCGTCGTCGCTCGGCTCGTCGAGCGCCTCGCAGGGACCGCCGGGCTGCAGCGGGCCGAGCACCGGCGCCCGCTCGTAGCGCTCGTAGTTCCAGAACTGGTCTTCCTTGGCCTTCTGAATGCCGACCGGCACCGGGATCGGGATGGCAAGCGGACCGATGTTCGGCCCCTGCGACGTGAGCCAGAAGCAACCCGTCTGCGAGGAGGCCCCGACGGCCAGGATCAGGGCCGTCACCAGAAACCGCGTGCGTCGCACCATGGATCGAGTCCTCCGACTGGTCTGCCCGGCGCCTGCCGGTCGTACGGGTCGTATCGACCCTGCGGGCGGTGCAACTTGCGGAATTTTTGCCAATCCTCCGGGCGCAGGGACGGGGACGGGAAAAAAAGACGACCGCCCTCGCGGCCAGAGCCGGAGGGCGGTCGAGATCGCGTCGTCGTTGGTCTCATGCCACCGCGGCCGGTTGCCCGCCGCGGCGACGCGGCTCAACGGTGGTGGGAGTGGTAGTGCCGCTCGTCGAAGTCGAGGAACCACCAGCCGTCGTCCCATTCGAGCGACACCCGGCGCCAGCCGAGCGGCACCTGCGGATACGGGTAGAACGGGCCGATGTACGGCCAGGCGGTGGGCGAATACTGCGTCGGATACTGCAGGGCCGCGTAGTTGGGATAGGCGGCGTAGCTCGGCCAGGCGTAGTTGGGCATGTTGGGCCCGTCGCCTCGCATCGGCACCGGCGGCATGCCGACGCCCGTCGTGCCCATCGGCATCGGGCCGCCCGCCATCGGCGCGCCGTTGCCGGGCATGCCGTTGGCCGGCATGCCCTCGCTATACCGCATCGTGCCCGGCACGATCTGACCATCGCCAGGCATGCCCTCGAATCCGCCCGGCGCCGGGAGCGTGAGCGTCTCGCCGGGGCCGCTGGTCCGCATCGCCATCCGGCCTGCGGCCGGGCCGCCGGCGGGCGGCTGCATCCGCCGACCGCCCTGCGCCGGAATCGCCATGGGCGGCCTGCCCGCCTGGGACCGGGCGGCCGGAGCCCGGCCGGCCGGTTGCCGGCCGCGGGCCGTCGGAGCCGTCGCCTGCACGAGCTGCACCTGGTCGGCCGCGGCCGCCTGCTCGTCGGCCGGCTGCTTGAAGAACAGCGTCTCGGCCATGGCGGTGAACGGGTTTCGGGCGGCCTTCTTCTCGGCGAGCGAAGCTTGCCCTGCGGCCTGCTCCACGGCCTGCTCGGTCGGCTGCGGCGGGGCGGCCACGCCGGCCATGCTCCAGGCCGCCGTCGGCATGCCCAGCGGCGTGGCGGCCGCCGGGGTCTGCTGGGGCTCGACGACGAGGCGGTTCACCACGCGTTCGACCCCCGCGGTGGCCTCGGCCACGCCGATCGCGGCCGCCAGCTGCTTCTCGTCGGACACGGTTCCCTCGAGCCAGACGGTGCCCGACTTGGCCTTGACGTTGACTCGATACCCGGCGAGCGCACCGGACTCCCTGAGCTTCGCGGCGACGGTCTTCGCCAGTTCCTCGGCGAAGGCGGGTGCTGCCAGCATCGACGAGGCCACGAGGGCCAGAAGAAACCTGGATCTCGAAATGGACATTGCTTCTCGCTCCTGGGTTCGATCCCGGCTGGTTCCCGCCGCGCGGCCGGCCAAGGCCTCGGAGGCATGCGGCCATGGCAGCCGCCTCCCCGGTCCTTTTGTTCTTCGGCTGGCGATCGTGCCGCGGGGGAGTTTTTTTCCGATTCAGCCGGATCGGGAGCCTGGCGCGTCACTCCAGGCAGGCTAGGAAAGGCGGAGCGTCGCCGCGGCACACGGTTTCCCTGCTGCTAGCAGACTGTGGAACAAGCCTGCCCGAGCAGGATGCGCAGGCCATCGACCCAGGAAACCCTTGGCGTTTCCTGCGGTCGATCAAGTGGAAAAAGGTCATGGATGACTTTTTCCACGTACACCTACCGGGGCGTGGAGAAGTCGGCGACCGCGATCAGGGTCATGAGCGCGAGCGTGACGGCGCAGGCGGCGGCCGTGTCGGGGCCGAAGGGGATCGCGGCACCGCACAGCGTGCCCACGAGCAGGATCGCCCCGAAGCAGGTCCACTGGCCGATGCGTTCGTGCCGCGTGCCCTCGGCGAGCCGGGCGAAACCGGCGGCCGCCACGCCCAGTACCTGCAGGGCGCCAAAGGCGCAGAACACGGGACTGACGGCCACGGCGAACAGCATTGAAACCATGGGAACCTCGACGACTCGGGGACGGCGGGCACGACCGCGGAGACCGTACCGACCGCCGCTCCCTGCCGCAAACCCAGGTGGCGGCGGCGTCACGCGCGCAGCCCCCCCGGTCGCCGCAGTCCGCCCGCTCACTTGCCGCCGACGAGCCCCTCAAGCTTCTTTTCCAACTCGGTGATCACGAGGTTCCGATCGACCACCCGCCCCTCGGCGTCGAGCAGCAGCATCGTCGGAAGCGTGAGCACGCCGAGTTCCTCGGCGAGCCGGCCGTCGAGCCCTCCGGCGTCGTGGAGCTGCGGCCAGCCGAGCTGCTTGGCCTGGAGAAACTTCGCCAGCGCGGCCTTGTCGTTGTCGAGCGCGATGCCGACGGCGACGAACTTCTTCGGGCCGTACTTGGCCTGCAGTTCGCGGATCTGCGCGATGTCAACCTTGCACGGCTCGCACCAGGTCGCCCAGTAGTGCACGAGCACCGGCACGCCGCGGAACGACTCGACCGCCACCGGTTTGCCATCGAGCGTGGTGCCGGCGAGCGTCAGGGGCTTGCCGACGCTCTCCAGGCGCCGGGCCGCCCCCTTGGCCTTCCGGGCCGGGGCGGAGTCGGGATACTTGGCCACGATCTCCGCGTACCGCGTCAGCGCCTCCTGCTCGCGGGCGGAGAACTCGTCCTCGATGGCCAGCTGCAGCATCGCCTCGGCGGCATCGGGAGAGGTGGAGTGCTTGGCGACGAACGCGGCGAGTTCCGCCAGCCAGCCGGCCCGCGCCTTCTCGGACTTGTCCACGTCCGCACCGGCCTGCTGCGACACGACGGCATGGCGGGCCTGGATCAGTCGGAACGCGACGAACGCCGCGAGCGTCTGATCGTCAGCCACGGTCGTGGCGATCTTCTCCAGCCTTCCGAGCCCGTCGGGCAGCAGCCCTTCCTGCACGTAGGCCGCGAGGGTTTCCGCCATTTGCCGGATCCAGAAGTCCCGGTCGGTCGGCGCCGCGGCCGCCAGCACCTCCTCCATCAGGCCCACCTGCTGCGTCGCCAGTTCCTTGCGGGCCGCCGGCGGGGCGTTGGCGACCTTGCTCTCCACGTCGCGCAGCTTCGCGAACAGCGGCTTGAGCCGCTCGTCGTCCAGCGGGCCCGCGGCCCCCGATGTCCGGCCCGTGGACCGGGGGGTGAAAAAGCCGACCGCCTCGCCGAGCTCACCAGTCGCGCCGGCCAGCTGCGGCGCGTCGATCGGCCGCCAGCAGTCCCCGCAGCGTACGAGCGACCCGACGAACACCTGACTGCCTCCTCCCTTGGCATCGACGATCGCCACGACGTTGTCGTAGGCCATCACATCCCTGGTCACGCCGGGCATCCCGGCCGGCAGCACGCCGGGCGGCTGCGGGGTGAGCATGCTCGCCCAGCGGGCGTCGGCGCCGAGCTGTTTCTGGCCGCCGGCCACGGCGGCGAAGGCCTTGGGGGCGGCGGCGACGCGGGCCACGAGCTCGGCCAGCCGGTCCCCCTCGAAGCCCGCCGCCTGGAGGTCGTCCTTCGTGGGGAGGAGCCGGGCGAAGGCCGCCGCGTCCCGGTTCTTGACCGCCTCGACGATCTCGGCGCTCGCCTCCTCGGCCGAGAGCACCTTCCAGGCGTCGATCGCGGAGTTGCCGTCCTCGTCCACGCCCCAGCGGCTCCCGGCCGAGTTCAGCCAGCGGGACTGATCGACTTTCTTGTCGTGGTTGGCATCGATGTCACGGTAGACCTCGACGCCGTCCTTGTAGTAGCTGAACCGATCGACCGTGCCGTCGCCGTTGGTGTCGGCGAAGGCCCGGAGCACCTCGCCGGAGGGGCCGCGGACGACGAGCAGGTTGATCGAACCATCGCGTTCCTTGGCGATCGTGCAGGTCTTCGCCTCGGCGGCGGTCGGCCGGTCGTAATCGACGTTTTTCTGCGTCGGGACCTGGGCGAGGGCGGCCTCCACCGTGGGGCCGGCCGCCCGGACGCTCTCGCTCGACAGGCAGAGCAGGGCGGCGCCGGCGGCGAGGGGCCGAAGCCGGGCCGAAACGGCAACGATACGACGCAGCGACATGGTCAGGTTCCTTCCGTGGTCCTTTGTCCGAGGATTCGAGGCACCAACGTAACCGGAACGACGTCCGGCGCCAGCGCCATTTCCGGCCCGCGTCCGGCACCGCCCGGCCCGGAATCGACCGCTCCCTGCATGCCGCGAACGGCCGCGAGGCCCGAACCCTTGCAACCGGGTCGGACGGCGGGGTATCGTCGGGCGTGCAGGGATTTCCCCCGGGAAATTCCCTGCCACGGGCGCGCGTAGCTCAGTTGGTTAGAGCGCCACCCTGATAAGGTGGAGGTCCCAAGTTCGAATCTTGGCGCGCGCACTCAGTGCCTGCCGCGGTCCGCGGCAGACCGCGGAGCGATGACCGGGGACGTAGCTCAATTGGGAGAGCACCGCCTTTGCAAGGCGGGGGTTGAGGGTTCGATCCCCTTCGTCTCCATTTCCATCGGCTGGCCGGCGCGGTTCGCGGCCCGGGCCGGCCGCCGCTGCGGGCCGCGGCCGGAGGCCTCGCCGCCGGCGAGACGCCCGACGGGCTCGTCGAGCGGCTCTATGCAACGCTGCGACAATCCTGAATAATCGCTGGTTTTCCCTCCTCGAGCCCCGCGCCCCTCATGCCCGACCAGCCTACCCGCGGCACCCACCGCACCGACATCCGCAACGTCGCCATCATCGCCCACGTGGACCACGGCAAGACCACGCTGGTGGACTGTCTGCTCCGGCAGAGCGGCCAGTACCGGGCCAGCCAGCTCTCCGGCGAGCGGATCCTCGACTCCAACGACCTCGAGCGCGAGCGCGGGATCACGATCCTCGCCAAGAACATCGCCATCGAGTGGAAGGGGACGAAGATCAACCTCATCGACACGCCCGGCCACGCCGACTTCGGCGGCGAGGTCGAGCGGGTGCTGCGGATGGCCGACGGGGCGCTGGTGCTCGTCGATGCCGCCGAGGGCCCGATGCCGCAGACCCGGTTCGTGCTCTCCAAGGCGCTCGAGTGCCGGCTCCGGCCGGTGGTCGTCGTCAACAAGATCGACCGCCCCGACGCCCGGCCGCTGGAGGTGCTCGACGAGATCCTCGGCCTGTTCCTCGAGCTCGGCGCCGACGACGACCTCGCCGACTTCCCCTTCGTCTACGCCTCCAGCCGGGGCGGGTACGCGGCCCACGATCCGGCGGTCCGGGAGGGCACGATGGAGCCGCTCCTCGACCTCGTCCTCGAAAAAATTCCCGGTCCGATCGTGGATGAATCCGCCCCGCTGCGGATGCTCGTCACCACCCTCGACTGGTCGGACTACGTCGGCCGGATCGCCATCGGCCGGATCGAGTCGGGCACGCTCTCGAAGGGGGCGCCGGTCGTCCGCTCCACGGCCGATGGGCGGCTCGTGCCCGCCAAGGCGGTGGGCGTGCAGGTGTTCGACAAGCTCGGACGCGTGGACGTGGAGCAGGCCACCGCCGGCGACATCGGCGCGGTCAGCGGCCTCGAGGACGTGGAGATCGGCGACACGATCTGCGATCCCGCCGACCCCCGGCCGCTTCCCCGGCTCGCCGTGGACGAGCCGACGCTGTCGATGGTCTTCGGCGTCAACACGTCGCCGCTGGCCGGTAGGTCGGGCAAGTACCTCACCACCCGCCACCTCCGCGACCGGCTCTGGAAGGAACTGGAGCGCAACGTCGCCCTGCGGGTCGAGCCGATCGAGGGCTCGGAGCAGTTCAGCGTCTCCGGCCGCGGCCTGCTCCATCTCTCCGTACTCATCGAGACGATGCGCCGCGAGGGCTTCGAGCTCTCCGTGGGCAAGCCGCGGGTCATCCTGCGCAAGGAGGCGGACGCGACCCTCGAGCCGTTCGAGACGCTCGTCGTCGAGGTGCCGCACGACAAGCTCGGCCCCGTGATGGAACTGACCGGTTCGCGCCGCGGCCAGCTCAAGCACATGGGCTCGCGGGGCGAGTTCGCCCACACCACGTTCTCGATCCCCGCCCGGGGCCTGATCGGCCTGCGCACCCGCGTCCTCAACGCCACCCAGGGGACGGCGATCATGCACCACCGCTTCGAGGCCTGGCGGCCGCTGGAGGGGGAGGTGGCTGGCCGGGCCAACGGC
>JBIKKQ010000038.1:0-22922 GCA_044360305.1 Pirellulales bacterium | reverse complement strand
GCCCAAAACTTTATTTTTGACGACCCGAAACCTCAGCCCATTGTTTGCCGCTGGCCGGCCGTCGTCAAGCGTTCTTCCCGGCCGACCTGGCGTCGCATTTGTGCCTGTCCCTTTTGCTTGCCTTTTGCTTGTTCTTTCGCCTGTCCCTGGCGCGGGCGTCTGCTACGATTCCGCCATGAACGCTCCACAACAGGCCTGCGATCTGACCGCCAAGAAGTGCGTGCCCTGCGAGGGGGGCGTGCCGAAATACTCGGCCGCCGAGGCCGAGGCCCAGCTCGCGGCCCTCCCCGCCTGGCGGCTGACCCACGATGGCACCCGCATTCGGCGCGACCTGCGGCTGAAGAACTTTCGCGACGCCGTGAAACTCATGAACAACGTCGCCGCCCTCGCGGAGCGGGAGCAGCATCACCCCGATCTCCACGTCGAGGGCTACCGCAACGCCTGGATCGAAATCTTCACCCACGCCATCGGCGGCCTCTCCGAGAACGACTTCATCCTCGCCGCCAAGATCGACGGCATCGCGCCGGTCTGACCGCCTCGGTCCGACCGCGAGGGCTACAGCGACCGCAGTGCGGCGACGCCGCTGACGATCCGCTCGACCGCCACGTCGATCTCGTCCGCCGTGGTGAACCGCGACAATCCGAACCGCAGACTGGCGCGGGCCTGATCCTCGTCGAGGCCGAGCGCCAGGAGGACGTGGCTCGGCCGCGGGCTCTCCGATGAGCAGGCGCTTCCGGAACTCAGCGCCAGTCCGGCGTTCGCCAGCGTGGCAAGCAGCGTCTGGCCGTCCACGCCGGGCACGCGGACGTTCAGGTTGTTGACCAGCCGCAGCGGACGGCCGGCCGCATCCACGGCGTCGAGCGCGGGGCCGTTGAGGCCAAGCCCTGGAATCCGCGCCGCCAGCCCCGCCCAGAGCCGGTCCCGCAGGCCGCGCATTCGCGTGGTGTCAGCATCGCGATCGGCCTCGGCAAGGCGGGCCGCCGCCGCGAGGCCGACGATCCCCGGCACGTCGAGCGTGCCGCTGCGCATGCCGCGTTCCTGGCCACCACCGAAGACGAGCGGTTCGACGCGAACGGCCCGGCCACGCCGGCGGACGTAGACCGCACCCGCCCCCTTCGGCCCGTGAAACTTGTGCGCCGAGCAGCTCGCCAGGTCGGCGCCGAGGGCATCCACGTCCACCGGCATCCGGCCGAGGGCCTGGGCACAATCCACGTGCAGCACCGCACCCCGGGCGTGGACCGCGGCCGCGATCGCCGCCACGTCCTGCACCACGCCGATCTCGTTGTTCGCCAGCAGCACCGAAACGAGGAACGTGTCGGGCCGGAGGACCGCCTCGAGGGCGGCCGGCGTGATCCGCCCGGGGACGCCACCGCTCCCGGCCTGCGGAGCGACCGGGAGCCGCGTCACCGCCACGCCCTGTCGCTCGAGGTGCTCGACCGGGTCGAGGACGGCATGATGCTCGGTGACGAGCGTCACGATGTGCCCGCGGTCGGCGCCGACGCGAAGGTTCCGCGCCGCGGTTCCGAGGATCGCCAGGTTCGCGCTCTCCGTGGCCCCGCTCGTGAACACGACCTCGCGAGCCGCCGCGCCGATCGTCGCCGCAAACTCCTCCCGGGCTTCCTCGACGGCAGCCCGGGCCTCGCGGCCCATCTCGTGGGTCGCGCTGCCGGCATTGCCGTACCGCTCGGTGAGCCAGGGCAGCATCGCCTCCAGCACCCGCGGGTCGAGCCGGGTCGTGGCGTGGTTGTCGAGGTAGATCGTGGCGGGACGGTCGCTGGCCGGCATTCAGCCCACGCTCCCCGCGGCGAGCGCATCGAGCGTGATCTGCGACCAGGTCTCGAACCGCTCCCGGTCTGCGAGCAGCGCGGCGAGCGACTCGAAGCCGCAGGCCATCAGGCCGCTCTCCCGCGGGGCGACCGCGGGCTGCTCCAGTTCAAGCACGTGGACGATTCCCAGGTGCACGCTGCCGACCGCGTTGGAGTCGTCGTTGATCAGCCCGACGCACCGCGTCTGCCAGCCACCGTCGATGGCGATCTCCTCCGCCAGTTCGCGGCGCATGCCGGCCTCGTAGGACGTGTCGTCGCCGTGCGTCCCGTCGGTGCTGGAGATGTGGCCGCCGATGCCGACCGACCGCTTGGCGCGGAGCCGGGCTTCCCCCTGTCCGCCGCCCCGGGTGTAGGCGAAGTAGCGTTCGTCCCCGTCCGCGCTACGCCAGGCGAGCACGCAGTAGGGAATCAGCTGCTTGAACGACGGATCCTCCTCGACGCTCGCCCGCGGCCGCCACGAGGTGTGCCGGGGGTCGAGAAGCGCCGGCAGGTACGAGTCCGTGTCGGCACAAAAACCCTGGAACGCCCCCAGCCGGTCGAACAGGGCCCGCGGCACGACCAGCACGTCTTCCTGCGGTGGATTCGCCATCGTCTTCTCCCCGTGTGATGCTCCCGTTCGATCGCCCGGCGGCCGCCGGCGCGGCCGACTGAGCCTGCACCCTACCCCGGCCGCCACGCCCGGCTCAAGGACCCGGTGCCGCGACCGTGGCCCGAGTCATTCCAGCAGCATCGCGTCGCCATAGCTCAGGAACCGGTACCGATCGCGAATCGCTTCGGCGTAGGCCCGTTCGATGAGCGGCCGAGAGGCGAACGTGGCGACGAGCACCATGAGCGTGGTCCGCGGCATGTGGAAATTCGTCAGCAGGCAATCGACGACGCGAAACTCGAAGCCGGGGCGGATGAACAGGTCGGTCGGTCCGCTCCAGGCGGCGATGCCGTCGGCGCCGGCCCGGCCGCGGGCGGCGGTTTCGAGCGTGCGCACGGCGGTCGTGCCCACGGCCACCACCCGCCCGCCGCGGGCCTTCGTCTCGCGCACCGCGGCGACGGTCTCCGCCGGACAGGCGCACCACTCGGTGTGCATGGGATGCTCGGCGACGGTGGCGGCCGTGATCGGCCGGAACGTGTCGAGTCCCACGTGCAGCGTGACGCCGGCCGTCGCGATGCCCCGCGCGGCAAGGGCCGCCAGCAGGTCGGGCGTGAAGTGCAGGCCCGCGGTGGGGGCGGCGGCGGAGCCGGGCTGGCGGGCGAACACGGTCTGATAGCGGTCGAGGTCTGCGGCGTCGGCGACTCCCTTGCGGATGTAGCCTGGCAGCGGCACGTGCCCGACGCGGCCGAGGAACTCGGCGAATGGCGTCGCCGGCTCGGGCACGACCAGCCAGCCGCCTCCCTCGGCCCGGCCGACGAGCAGCAGCGTGGCGGCGTCCTCTCCGGCACGATCGTTGAGCACGATCCGTTCGCCGACCTCGGGCCGGCCGCGGGTTTGGGCGAGCACGACCCATGCGCCGGCGTGCTCCCCGCCGCCGGCGACGCGGAGAAACAACCCCTCCCAGCCGCCCCCTGTCGTGAGCCGCCGGCCGCGGAGCCGGGCGGGCACGACCTGCGTGTCGTTGACGACGAGCAGGTCGCCGGGCCGGAGGATGTCGGGCAGGTCGCGGACGCGGCGGTGGTCGATCGTGCCGCTACCGCGTTGGACGTGCAGAAGCCGGGCGGCGGCCCGGTCGGCGAGCGGCTCCTGGGCGATGAGCTCCCTGGGCAGTTCGTAGTCGTAGAGATTGGCGTCGCCCATGGATCCGATCCTACCTGCCCGTGCCCGTGGAAACAGGCATCCGTGCCACTCCGCTTTGGCACGGTGTGCCGGGGGACGTCGCGCCGGCAGGGCTGGCCGGCGATGCCCGGCCGTGGTGAACCTCGGCTTCACCACGGCCGGACCGCGGCTGTCGGGCCCCGGGATGGCCCGACAGCCGTGAGCACCAGAAACACGGTGACGCAAGCGACGGGAGCGAATCACGCTTTTTCCGGCCTGTTCATCCTGAAGGACTCCGCTGCCGCCCAAAACCACATTCTCTCCCGTCCCGATTTTTCCGGGCGGTATCATGCGGTCATGGAGGCTTCCCCGACGCGTCCCACGGTTCACGTTCCCGTCCTCGCCACGGAGGTGATGTCGTTCCTCGACGTTCGCCCCGGCATGACCGTGGTCGATGGCACGCTCGGTGGCGGCGGCCATGCCCGTCTGTTGGCCGACGCCGTCGGCCCGGCCGGCCTCGTGATCGCCATCGACCGCGATCCGGCGGCCATCGAGCGCGGAGCCCGGGAATTCGCCGGTCGGCCAGTCCGGTTCGCCCAGGCCAACTACTGCGATATTCCCGAGGTTCTCGACGCCGTCGGCGTGCCGGCCGTCGATCGAGTCCTCCTCGACGTCGGCCTTTCCAGCGACCAACTGGCCGACGACTCACGCGGTTTCTCGTTCGATTCGACGGGGCCTCTCGACCTGCGGTTCGACCCGACCGAGGGGGAACCCGCCTGGCGGATCGTCAACCGCATGCGGCCCGAAAGCCTCGCCGACATCATCCACGAGTTCGGCGAGGAGCGGTTCAGCCGGCGGATTGCCCGGCGGATCGCCGCGGTCCGTGAGCGAACGCCGATCCGCTCGGCCCGCGACCTCGCCCGGGTGGTGATCACGGCCGTGCCCCGCCAACAACCGCCGCCGCGGATTCACCCCGCCACCCGCACGTTCCAGGCCCTGCGGATCGCCGTGAACCAGGAACTCAAGTCGCTGCGGATCGCGCTGGAACGTATCCCCGGCCGTCTCGCTGCCGATGCCCGACTGGTCGTGATCTCGTTCCATTCGCTGGAGGACAGGCTCGTCAAGGAGGCGTTTCGCAACCGCCAGGTCTGGCAATCGCTCACGCGCACGCCCGTCGAAGCCACGCCCGACGAAGTGCAACGCAACCCGCGGAGCCGCTCCGCCAAGCTTCGCGCGGCCCAGCGAGCCTGAGTCGCAACCAGTGCCCCCTGAAAAGCCTGTGCCCCCTGAAAAGGACAGGCATCTTTCCAGCAAAAGGACAGGCATCATTTGACCTGTTGACAACCCCTCGCCTCCCTATACGATACGGGCGTACATCACTCTTAGGGAGGCTCTTGCGATGACCATGGCCCGGCGGCTTCTGGTGGATGTGAGTGTCACTCGAATCTATCACTGCGTGTCGCGGTGCGTGAGGCACGCATCGCTGTGCGGCAAGGGCTTCGAACACCGAAAAGTGTGGCTCGAAATGCGGCTCGAACTGCTCACCACGCATTTCGGCATCGAGGTTTGCGGCTTTGCCATCCTCGACAACCACATGCACGTGCTCTGCCGGCTCGATCCGGGCGTCGCCGATGGCTGGAGCGACGAGGAGGTGATACGTCGTTGGATCGCGGTCTATCCGCCGCCCGCCCTCAAGACCGCCGACGCCGAGACCGTCACGCAGTGGGTCAAGCGCCAGTGCGAGGATTCCGCCAAAGTCGCCCAGTACCGTGAGCGTCTCCAGAACCTCGGGTGGTTCATGAAGGCTCTCAAGGAACCTCTGGCTCGCTTGGCCAACAAAGAAGACGGGTGTAAAGGTGCATTCTGGGACGCCCGCTACAAGTCGATCGCGGTTCTCGACGAGTGCGCCCTGCTGACGATGTGCACGTACATCGACTTGAACCCCTTGGCCGCAGGCATCGCGAAGACACCGGAAGACAGCCCGCACACCTCGATCCGGCAACGGGTGAATCATGTTCGGCAAACGGGAGCGTTCGAGACGCTCCAGATAGCGGCTCGGGCGAAATCGGTGGCTGCTGCCATCATCGAGGGCGAAATCGAACAATCCCACTGGCTCTGCCCGCTGCAGGATCGCAGCGGCCATGGAACGGTTCGCGAGGGCATGCTGACCGGGTTTTCACTCTCCGGTTATTTGGATCTCGTGGACTGGACGGCCCGCGTCTGCCGCACCGGCAAGGCGCGAATGTCCGACAAGGTGGCTGGCATCATGGACCGCCTGGGAACAATGGCCGAGTCGTGGCGGGCACGCATGCAGCAACTCCTCGGCAAGACTCGCTTGCTCGGGAACTATTTCTCGACCCGTCGAGACATCCTGCAAGAGGTCGCACGCCGGCGCGGGCTTCATCACGTCGACAATGCGATTGGTGCCATTGCCGCAGCCTGACCGCAACCGACCTTTTGCGATTCATGCGGGCGGGCTCCCACTGTTTGCAGGGACACGCCCCGCCACCCTGCCGTTTCGCCAACTGGTGGAACGTATCTGCTCCGCCGAGGAGCACTGCGCTGTGAATGCGCCCGGGCGCTGAAAATCAGGGGCGTGATGCCCACGGCCGAACGTGGTTCAGCGTTAGAAGGCAAGCAGGGCGATGAGTGGATGGCCTGGCCGCCACAGCCACCATTCTTTCGTAGCCGTTCGCCAATCTGACGGCATGCAGCTGGAATGATGCCTGTCCTTTCTTCCCTTTCTTCCTCTTTCTTCCTTTCCTTGCTTCATTTCAGCGCGGCGAGAGATGGGGCCAGGCGCCCGTGAGTCGCTCGAGCGGCGGGATTTCCAGCCGTGTGCCAGGTACAAGCGACACCCGCGTATCGATCGCGCGGTTCCAAGCAAAGAGCGCTCGGTAGAAGCGACCGTCACCGTAGGCACGCTCCGCGACTTGCCACCACGAGTCGCCTCGCTGCACTTCATACGCGCCCCCACCCCTGACCGGTGCGGGATGCGTCTGTCCAAAACTGACCGGTGCGGGTTGTGCCTGTCCAGAACCGCCTCCAGAACCGCCGCCGGCAGCCGGAGACGTCGACGCGCCCTCTGCTACCGAGACGTGCGACGGCGACAGGGGCTCCTCGTAAGCGACACGGTCCACGTACGGATCATGCAGTGTTGCAGCGGCAGCCGGCTCGCCGTCACCAAACCGGGACCCCGACACGGCGGGCAGCGCGTCGGCCGGGACGTTGAACCGGCCCGCGGCGATCGCCCGGCCATCCGCCTCGCCATCCACGACATGGCCATCCACATCATGCCCTCGGTCAACCGCCATCGCCTCGAACCCGGCCTCGGGCGCGAGCGACGGCGCCGCGGCGAACGAGGCCGCCGACAACTCCCACCATGCCGGCGCGGGCGGCCGGCCGGGCTCGACCGCGTCCACGGCGACGCGGACGTCGGGGCCAGCGCCGGCCGGCGGGCGGTGCACGAACAGCTTCATCGAGAGGACGCCGCAAAACACGCCGGCGAGCAGCCCGAGGAGCCCGAGCAGGATTTTCGCTTCACGCCCCATGCGGGAAACCGCAGACTGGAGACGCACCGACCGGAGCGCGAACCACACCGGCCGCGCGAAGGGCAGGAGTGTCGCGGAATCCGCCGCCGGCCGCCAGAGCGGTTCGCGGCCGATTCGCTCGTCGGATCACTCCGCTCTCACGGTCACTTGCCGCCGAACTTGTAGGCCGTGTTCTTCGGGTCGAAATCGGCATCCGTGAAGCCGTTGTTGATCTTCACGTTCATGTAGGTGTACTCCTCCATGAGCACCGGCTTGCCCCCTTGCTCTTGCGGCCAGTCGTAGGCCTCGTAGCGGATCGGGATCGTGTATTCATCGTCGATGAATACACGCGCCAGGTGGAAGCGGAAGTTCCGCCGGGGCACCGGATGGACGACCTGCACGCATGTGCAAACGCGGCCGTTGACCTTGGCGTTGGGGAAGAAGTTGACCTCGCATTCACCGAACTTGCTGTCATGTTCGGCGACCTCGACGAGCCGCTTGGCGAGGTTCTCGACGCCGATCTCGGTGATCGCGTAGCGATTGCCGGTCATCGCGAGCTGACTCTGGGGCTTGAGTGACACGGTGCCCACCATGGCTCGGACGCCGCTGCCGGCGTGGGCCAGCATGTTGCCGTCGTTCTTGCCGTCGACGTAGATCACCTCCTGCCCCTTCACCGTGTCGGGCGCGAGGAAGTACAGGTAGACGCTGAACGGCTCGTGGCGAACCTTGGCGAACAGGTACTCGTGCTCGCCCAACTTGCCGTCGATCCGCTCGCGCTTGACGACCGTGCAGCTGTAGTCCTTGATCTTCTCGCGGAGGCCGGCGAGGCCGCGTCGGGCCAGGTCGAGCGCCGGCTGCAACGGGTGCCCCTCGGCGGTCGTGACCACCGCGTCTTCGGAACCGACGTTGCCACGGGCGACGTCGCCATTGGGCACGAGGCCGGGCCCCTGCTGAGCGAATGCGACCGCCACCCAGTTGCACGCCAAGGCCAGCACGACCCCGTGCCACACTCCGCGGAGTTGTCTCGTGAACATTACCCGAGCCGCCGCTGCACGAACCGCCATCGTTCCCTCCATGGAAGCCGCTGCGGACGACCTGCGGTGGCGGAGTCCTGTCCGCCCCTCTCGCCCCCCGGTCGTCGCTCACCTAACCGCTGTTATCGCCCGGACCCGCGCCAGCCTTGACCGGCCCGGCTCGTCACGGAACCCCCGGCAGATCCGAAAGGACCGGAACCGGAGCCGCTTGCCGCCGCCGGAAGCCATCGGGGGAGGATGGCAGCCGCCGTCGGACGGGGCGGACTTTACCCGCCCCGCCATACCTCCGCCACCCCAGTCCGCCGGGAAAAATGCCGGCAGAGGCGAAAAAATGGGGTGACTTGTGGTGGTGAGCCCCGCCGATCATGCTCGGCCGAGCCCCCTGCCCCCCTACTTCGCTCCGGACAGCGCCCTGCTTGTACAGATGGCCCACTCGGTACTCATCGCCGCCCCGCCCGGCCTCGAACTGGCCTGCATCGAGTCGCAGCCATTTGGGGAGAACACCTACGTGCTTTCCCGGACCGGGGACCCTGAGTGCCTGGTGATCGACCCCGGTTTCGAGCCTGACGCGGTCATCGCCTGGATCGAATCTCGGGGACTCCAACCGGCGGCCATCCTCCTCACCCACGGCCATTCAGATCACATCGCCGGCAACGGCGCCCTCCGGGCCCACTGGCCCGGCCTCCCGATCCTCGTGGGCCGCGGCGATGCGCCGAAGCTCACCGACCCAGCCGGAAACCTGTCCGCCGCGTTCGGCCTCGCGCTCACCAGCCCGCCGGCCGACCGACTGCTCGACGACGGTGAGGCTTTTGAGATCGCCGGCCTACGGATGGTGGCCCACGAAATCCCCGGCCATTCCGCCGGCCATGTGGTGTTCCGCCTGGTGGGGCCGGCCCCGCCTCTCGTGTTCGGTGGCGACGTCCTGTTCCGCGGCGGCATCGGCCGCACCGACTTTCCCGACGGCGACTTCGCGGCCCTCGCCCGGGGCATCCGCCGCCACCTCTACACGCTGCCGGACGACACGGTCGTCCACCCAGGGCACGGCGGCCCGACCACCGTGGGACACGAGAAGCGGCACAACCCGTTCGTCGCCGCCGGCCCCGCCGATTGACCGCCGGCCGGACCGCCACGGAAGATGTTGCCATGCTTTCCCCCGCAGACTTCAGCGAGCGGCCGGCGACCGACGCCCCGCCCGCGCCGGCCGGTCGCTCGCCGTTCTGCCGCGCCGCCGGCCTGACGCTGGCGGCGCTGGCGCGGCTGCTCGCCGGGGCCAGCATCCGCTGGATCGCCAGCCAGCCCGACACCTGCCAGCGGGTGTACTTCGCCAACCACACCAGCCACCTCGACGCGATCGTGATCTGGTCGTCGCTGCCGCAGCCGGTCCGCGAACTGACGCGGCCCGTGGCCGCCAAGGACTACTGGTCGCGCGGGGCGGTGCGGCGCTGGCTCGCACAGGAGGTGTTCGACGCCATCCTCATCGACCGGACCGACATCAAGGTCCACCAGAGCCCGGTCGACATGATGCTCCGCGAGGCGGGCAGCACCCGCTCCCTGATCGTCTTCCCCGAGGGGGGCCGAAGCGTCAGCGGCGAGATCGGCGAGTTCAAGAGCGGCCTCTACTACCTGGCGAAGAAGCGGCCCGAGATCGAGCTCATCCCGGTGCACATCGACAACCTCAACCGCGTCCTGCCCCGCGGGGAGTTTCTCCCCGTGCCGCTGCTCTCCTGCATCAGTTTTGGGCCGCCCTTGTGGCTGGAGCGCGGCGAGGCGAAACTCGACTTCCTCGCCCGGGCGCGGCGGGCCGTCATGTCGCTCAAGGACTGAGCGGCCCCTCCGGGCCGCGAACGATGAATGATCCTCTGACCATCGCGCTCGTCGCCAGCGTGCTCGCCCTGCTGACGTTGGCGACCGGCGTGGGACAGTTCCTGCGCCGGCATCCCGACCGGGGGCTCGACCCGGCCTCGGTCCGGGCGTTCAACCAGCGGCTGCGCGGCTGGTGGGTGCTGTGCACCGTCCTGGCGGCCGCCTTCTGGCTCGGCCCGGCCGCGACCGTCGTCCTGTTCGGCCTCGTCTCCTTCTGGGCGCTGCGGGAGTTCATCACCCTGACGCCGACCCGGAAGGGGGACCACCGGGCGCTGTTCTGGGTGTTCTTCCTGTTCACTCCGCTGCACTACGTGCTCGTGGGCCTCAACCGCTACGACATCTTCAGCGTCTTCCTCCCGGTCTACGCCACGCTGTTCGTGCTGGCGCGGGTGGCGTTCGCTGGCGACTTCAAGCGATTCCTCGAACGCACCGCCAAGATCCAGGCCGGGCTGGTCGTCTGCGTCTACTGTCTCTCCTTCGCGCCCGCGCTGCTGCAGGTGCCGATTCCGGCGGCGGCCGCGGTCGGCGGCAGCGCGAACTTCCGCCTGCTGTTCTTCCTCATCCTGCTCGTCCAGTTCGCCGACTGCATGCAGTACGTCTGGAGTCGGATGGTCGGGCAGCGGCTCGTGGCCGCGGCGGTCAGTTCCAACCGCACCTGGGAGGGCCTGCTCGGCAGCGCCACGAGCACGGCGCTGCTGGCGGCCGTGCTCTGGTGGGCGGCGCCGCCGTTCCAGCCCTGGCAGGCGGCCCTCGCCGGCTTCGTCGTCGCGGTGATGGGCTTCGCCGGCGGCATGACGATGTCGGCGATCAAGCGCGACCGGGGCGTGAAGGACTACGGCACGCTGGTGGTCGGCCACGGCGGCGTGCTCGACCGGATCGACTCGATGTGCTTCGCGGCCCCGGTCTTCTACCACATCACGCTGCTGGTGACGGGCGGAGCGATCTAGGTCGCAGGGTACGCCGCCCCCAGTGGATCGCCCGACCGCCACTGGACGCAGGACGGTCCCCGGCCCACTCGCTGTCGGCGCGGCCGCGGTTCAACGCTGGACGGGATCATCGGCCAGCGCGGTCCGCTGTCGTCCCGCGTAGATCGACCGGCGGACCGGCGCGGCGGCCACCGGGTCGGGGCTCTGCCCGCGGACCAGCTGACTCCCCGCGCCCGGCTGCGGCACATCGGCAGTCGCCACCGCGACCGAGACGGGCGGCGCGGGACATCTCTGCTTCACCCACTCGAGCCACACGTGCTGCATCTGCACCACGTTCTCGACACCGTAGTGCTTGGCCAGCGCCCGCGACCAGTCGTCGTTCGCCAGGCCATCGGCGAGGAATGCGACGTACTTCCGCCGTCCGCCGCGGTCGATCAGGTAGCGGGCGAGCGAATACCCCTGGGCGTAGAGGGGGAGCACGTCCTTGGGATACTCGCGCATCGCGAACATCTCGGGAAACGCGATCCCGCGGCCGGTGCTGAGAAACTCGAGCAGCAGCCGGTGCTGCCTGCCGCGCTCCAGCGGATGCTCCACCGTGGTGCAGGCACCCTCGTCGGCCCAGCGTGGCAGCGGCCGGCGAAAATGGCTGGCGAACACCGTGTGCGTGATCTCGTGCGGCAGCACCGAGTCGATGATCCGCTCCTCGCTCCCTTGGACCGTCATCGTCCAGTTGTAAACCTCGCCGCGATCGAAGACGAAGCTCGTGGCCCCGCCGGCGCCGAGCTGCGGGCCGACCTCGGCCTTGATCGGGCAGGGGCGACTCCAGCGGGGCAGCGGCTTGCCCAGCCACTCCGTGGCGAGCACCTGCCGGTAGTGCTCGGCGGCCTCGCCGATCTTCCGGGCGACGTCGGGCGTCGGCGCTTCGATGATGAAGTTCGCCGTGCGAAAGTCGGCTGCCGGCACGGCGTTGGCCGCCGCGAGCAGGCACAGGCAGGCCGTGAGGAACACCAGACGAACCGGGCCGGGCGCGGAAAAAACGGGCTTCATGCGAACCGGAGCCTCCGTGCAGCCGGGCGGTGCAGCGGAATCCGTTCCGCCGCGGCCGGTCATCACGGTGGCGGTTCATCGGCACCGCCACCCGACTCGGCCCTCTCCCAGGGGCGACGGACGGTAGCGGCACTGCCGACACCCGGCCAGCCCCGTTTTCGCGCTGCCCTGCTTGCTCCGCTTGCCTCGCTTGCCACGCGGAAAGCCTATCCGCATCTGCCCAACGCCGGTCGATGCCCGCGGTTTTCTGCTATCGGGCAGGGTCAGTCGGCCGCCTTCGCGCGTCCGCGTCGCACGGCTGCCGCGCGGGCGAGACCGATCGCGGCCGCGAGCGCCACGGTCAGCACGACCCGCGCCGGCAGCGTCTCGTCCGCCACGCCCTGAAGGCGGCAACTGATCGTGCCGTCGGCGGCCGCCAGACCGTGCACGCGACCGCCGCCGGCGCCACCTGTCCGCGGCAGCGAGTCGTCCCACGACGCCTCCAACGGGCTCGCCGGCCCCGCAGCCAGCGTGGCGGCGAAGTCACGGTAGCGGTCGCGCATCGGCTCCGGCGTCGCGGCGATCACGGCCCCAAAAGCCTTGACGACGTCGGCTTCGACACCGCGGACGTGCGCCTCCCAAGACGCCTCGTCGAGCGGCCGGGCGGGCGCCGCGATCGTCGCCGTCGCCCCCGGCGGCGGATCGATCGTCCACACCACCTCGCGGCCGCGCAATCCGTCGACCGTGGGCGCAACCAGCCGCACCTGGCCAGCCGGTCCGCGCAGGCCGACGTCGGCCCCGAAGACCACCGACACCGACCTTGGCCAGAGCGGGTCGTGGAGTCGGACAACCCACGCCTCCGGCCCCTCGGGAACGGGCTGCACCTCGCGACCATCGACCAGCACGTCGAACAGCCGCATCCCGCCCGGGAGCCGCAGCCGCACCAGGCCGCCGCCGGTCAATAGGTCGAACCGGGCGACACCGCGCAGCCGACCGGCGGGATCGAGCGCAGCATGAACCCGCGCGGCCAGCACGCCCTCCTGCCGCTCCCCCGTCGCCGCCACGACCGCCGTCGGCGGCAGTTCCACCGCCGGCGGTTCCACGGACGGGAGGGGGGCCGTGGCCAGTTCGTAGTCGGGCCCCGGACCGTCGCCGCTGACCTCGGCCGTGTGCCGGCCGGTGTCCGCATCACCGTTCGCCTGCCGCCACTCCACGACCAGCGGCGCACCGCCGGCGAACCGCGTTCGCAGCAGCGGCACCGTGCCGCGCGGCTTCGGGGGGACCGGCCGATCGGCATCGACCTCGAGCCGGAACCGGCCCGCCCGCGGCCGCTGCACGACGATCGACATTTCCCCAACCGCCTGCGGCGGTTGCCAGGAGATGTCGAGTGGGCCGCGGTCCGCGGCGCCGCCACCGAGCACTTCGTCCTCGTAGACCTCCACTCGGGCGACGGAGAATCCGGGCGGCACCTCGACCGGGATCGCTGCCAGTGGCGTCGTCGAGGCGTCGAGCCTGGCCCGCAATTGCAACGTCTCGCCTTCGGCGCCGAATTCGACCTCGAGTCGCTGCGTGGCCCGCACGTCCTGCGGCCTGCGGCGCACCGACAGCCGGCCGCGCAATTCGGTGTCCGGCTGACCCTCGGCGCGGTCCGTCCGCCACGACCATCCGCTCCGCAACGGCTCGCCTTCGGCCGGAGCCACGGTCAGCGCCGCCACGGGGGGCTCCACCTCGACGTCGAGGCCGGCCGCCGCCGTCAACCGCACCTCGTGCATGTCGGCGAGGGCCCCCTCGACGCGTGCCTCGGGCACGGTGAATCGACCGACCGGAGCGACGAGGCCGGAGCGGAAGCCGAGCCGAACTCGGGCCGGCCCGCGGCGCGGCTGGAGCAGTTCGACGAACTGGCGGCCCGGGCCCAGCGGCACCACCGTGAAGGCGGGCTCGGACGCCGGGGCCGGCCGTGCGACCAACCTCATCTCCGGCGGCGTCACGACCACGAACGATCTGGCGATGGACGTCCCCGGATCGACGTCAAACGTGGCCTGCAGACCGCAGGCATCCAGTTCCCACGACACTTCGTTGAGAATGCGCACGCCGCGCAGGCCGCCGGTCGCGAGCCGGTCGCGCCGGTCGGCGGGCCGCACGAGCCGCACCCGGGCCGCACCACTGACGTCGATCGCGGCGCCGGCCGTGCCGGCTCCGCCCACCTTCAGATACGGCCCGCCGTGCCGGGCGGCCTCGCACTGCAGCGCGTCCTCGGCGGGCCGCAACGGCCGGCCCTGCGGATCGACGAGCTCGACGGCGGACCGCGCCGCCGCGGGCAGACAGGCCTCGATGAACTCGACGTCGCCACGCCGCTCGACCGCCGGCCGCAGCGGGAGTCGGACCGTGAACCTGCCCCCTGCCGATGCCAGCAGCCGCGCGACCTGCCCCCCCGCCTCGAGCCGCACCGTCGACGCCGGGTCGCCGTCCGTCGGCTGAATCCAGCGGCCGCCGCAGGCCCGCTGGTCGAGAACCGTCCGCCCCCCGGGATCGGCATCGACGTCCATCTCCACCGTCCAGGGGTCTTCCACCGCCGCGACGGCAACGCGCACGCGACAGGCGATCACCCGGAAGCCGACGTTCTGCTCGGCCGCAGTGGCCGCGAGCAGGCGAAACAGCCGCTCCGGCACAAGCACGTCGTCACCGTCCGCGCCGGGCACGACGAACACCCGCAGCGGGCCGCGCTCGTCCGCCGCACCCGCCGGCGCGGCCCAGCCGCAGGCCACCACGGCCGCGATGCCCACGACCATCCGACTGCGGAATGCCCGCCGGCCCCAGGCGGCGGCCAGCACGCCGCCGACGCCGGCCCACCAGGCGGCCCGCGCGATGGTGTCGAAGGGAACGGGCAGCCAGAGGGCGAGCAGCGCCGAGGAGGCCGGAATGACGATCCCGGCCGAGCGGGACCGGCGCATGGCGACCGAGACGGCGACGATCGCCAGCCAGGCCGACACGGTGGCCGCCGCGTCGAGCAGTCGGCGGCGCACGATGCCGATCGTGACCCCGTCGGCCGCACCGGTCGCCGGCAGGAACCAACGCGCGCGAAAGCCGACAACGAGCGAGCCCGCTTCCCCGACCGGTCCCTCCGGCGCGTCCTCCGAGGAACCGCCGCGGGCCGCGCGGCTGCCCGACGGCAGGGCGAAGAGCCGTTCGCTCCAGCCGCGCGGCGCCGCGCCGACCTCGCGGTATCGACCGCCGGCGGTGACCGCCTCGAGTTCGGGGGGCAGCAGCAGCCGCAGACGCCGGTCGAGCAGGGGCATGTCGAGCGTGCAGCAGGTCGTCCCGATCCACCATGCTCCCAGTCGCGTCGCATGCTCGGCCAGCGCCCGGATCTCGAGCGTGAGCCGCTGGCGGTCCGTCGGCAACGGAACCCGAACGCTGCCGCCGGTGGCGGCGAGATTCGGCAGATCGAGCGGGCGACCGTCGATCAGCACCTCGCGGAGCCGACGGCCAGGCAGCGGCGTGAGCGTGACGGCATCGCGACCGTGATTCTCGACGTCGAACCGCGACTCGATCTCGGTGGCCCCCGAATCGTGGCACCAGACCGTCGACTCCTCGTGCCACGCCCAGGCGCGGGCCTCCGCATCCGACGACGGCGGCAGGATTTCGGCGTGGGCCGGCCCGGGACCGCTGCGTCTGTCGGCCTCGGAATAGCCGAACTCGGCCACGGTGCCCGCCGGCGCATCGGCTCCCGGGGGCAGTTCCCGCAACCGCCGGTTGCGCACCCCGGGGCGGCTCGCCCCTTCGCCGCGCACGAGGACCGTGCCGCCCGGCTGCAGCGCCGCCTCGACCCAGGCCAGTGGCATCGGCACCACGGCCGTGCAGGGCACCTCCCGTGCGGCCCGGACCCGCACCCGTCCGACGACGGCGGGCGTCAGTTCCACGAGCCACGATTCGCCCGCGCCGCGATCCCGGGTCGCGACGCGCGTCGCGTCGGCCGCCTCGACGCGGCGGACGACGAGCCCGCCCCCCTCGGGCGATACGAGCTCCCACTCCAGGTCGTCCCCCATCGGCTCGGAGAAGTGCACCACGAAGGAGTCGATGCTGGCCGCCGTCGACCGGCAGGCGATACGAAACGTTTCCGTGACCGTCTCCGCGCGGACCGCGAGATCGACCGCCACCGTGGCGTCGATGGGCGGCCGCCGCCTGACGAGCACCGCCGTGCGCGAGGCCGCCCGCGCGCCACCGCGGATGCGCCCCCGCGGCGCGGTCTCCTCCACCAGCGGCGTCAGCCGCTCCGCGACCTCGAACCCCCCCACGGCCAGCCCGCCGACCTCGACGATGGCCTCGGGAGCGGGACGGAAATCGACCACGGCCGTGTCGGCCGACTCGCCGTCGAACCGCACCATGTCCATGTCGCCGGTCTCGAAATTGCCGTCGAACGGCACGCCGAGCCGATGGCCCGTGATCCGCAGGCCGATGCCGCGCGCGGGCGTGACCGCGGCGTCGAGCGCGATCCGCAACGGCCTCACGCCGTCCCGGGCCGGCAGGTCGGCCCCGGCCCATTCGAGGACCCGGCTCTCGGCCACCGGGACGCGCTGCCGGTCGGCCGGGTTCTGCTCCTGGCCGGCTCCCCACTCGACGGCCTCGACCGAGTCGATGACCCAGCCCTTCATGATTCGGCCCTCGATGCCGAAGGCCTCGCCGGAGACGACACGCACGTCGCAGTTCGCCCGGCCGACGACCTGCTCGCGGGTCAGTTCGACGCTGGTGACGCGGGCCACGTCGAACTGCACCGACCGCGGCCGGACCAACACCCGTGGTTCACCCGCATGCTGCTGGAGTTCGAACTGCAGCCGGGCCGCCGACTCGAAGTCGCCGGCCGGCCCGACCGGCGGCAACGGCCAGCGGCCGGCGACCTCCGGCGTGACCACGCGACAGCCGGTGCCGGCCTCGACCGCCTCGATGACCAGCGCCGGATCGACGCCGAGCACGATGCCGCCTCCACCCCAGGCAGCCGCGTCCACGCCCAAGGCAGGCACGGCCCACTCGCGGCCCTGCTCCGCCGGGGCGACCGCCTCGACCACGAGCGGCGTCGAGCCTGACTCCAGCCCGGGCGGGATCGCGATCCGCAGTTCGCTTCCCTCAGCCGCCTCCCGCCAGGCGACCGGGTCGTCGCCGCCGACGACCCGCACGGCAGTCGGCCTGACGGCAGGGCTCTTGGTCAGGACCAGTTCAGCATCGGTCCACCCCCCGGCCGGCACGAACTGCGCGGCGATCTCGACGGCGGCGCCGCGGACGAGCCCGCGTGTCCAGACGGCGATCCGCGGCGCCGGCCGATCGCGGCCGACGATTTCGATGTCGATGGTGGGCTCGGGGCCGAGATCGATTCGCCATAGAGATTCGGTCTCGCCGGCGTCGATCCGGCGGACGAGCGGTCGGCCGGCGGCCGACACCAGCGGCCGCGACGCCGCCGGGATCGTGAGGTCGATGGACGTCGTCAGTCCGCCGACGAGCGGCAACCGGTGCAAGGCGGCCCCGTCCGGCGGCGGCACGGCGATCTCGCAGGCATACGTGCCCGGCTCGGGTGTCGCCAGCGCCGCGCCGCCGCCGGGCATCCCGAAGACGACCGCCCCCCCTTCGCCGCGGACACTCCGCACCGTGCCCCCTTCCGCCCGCACCGCCCCGAGGATCACGAACCTGCCTGGAGCGGCGTCACGAACCTCGATCACGACCCGGCCGACGAGGCCGCCGGTCGCATCCGGCCGGAGCTGGTAGCGGGCTGCCTCCGGCAGGCTGCGCGGCCGATCGGCCCGCGGCGCGCCGGGTCCGAGCCGGGCCAGCGCCCGATCGAACTCCGCCGCCGACAGCGGGACGTGCCGTTCGTCGCCCAGGGGCACGTCCCGCAGCCTCCCCGGCGGCACGCGCACGCGGATGAACTCCACGACCTCGGGCCCGGCCGCCGGATTCCCGTCGGCCGCCGGCTCCGCACCACGCACCGTCGGGCAGCGGCAGGCGACGGCCGCGATCCAGACGGCGGCCGCGAGGATCAGCCGGCCCGCCGCGGCGCAGCCGTTTCCCTCCGCGTGGAGGATCATCGTTCCCCTCCGCGGGTCGCGGTCGCGCTGCTGCCGACCGCGGTCGGGCTGACGACGAGCGAGGGCACGGAACCGGCGATTCTCGTCATCGAACTCGCCGAGACGGCGTTCGCAGGCAGCGGCGTGCCCCGCGACCGCGGTCGTTCCTCGACCGCCGCCCGCAGGCCCCAGGCGATGGCCGCGAGCAGCAGGCCGGGTGCGGCACCGAGCGCCCACAGGGGAGCGACGTCGGGAAAGCTGGCGGTCGCCAGCGCCGCGCAGCCGCCGACGGCGAGCACGACCGGCGCCCGGCGGATCGCCGGGCGGTAGACGAACGCCAGCCCGATGGCGAGCGTCGCGCCCGACCAGACGGCCACGATGAACCATGCCGGCACGAGCCACGGCCGCGCCGTGCCCGGCGGTCCGACGCCGGAGAAGACGGCCCGCCGTTCGCGGGGCGGCAGGTCGGCCCCGTCCCGCAGGCCGCCGACATCCGGAGAACCGGTGGCCTTTCCGGCCGCGTACACCCAGGCCGCGAGATCCTGCCGCGCGACGACCGGCACGCGATCCGGTCCCAGCCGCCCCCATTCCCAGCGCTGCTGAACGGTCCAGCGTCGCGGCGCGCCGATCAGGTATTCGTCCGGCGGTGAATCGACCTCCCAGTAGAACCGGCGCTGCTCGACGCCGGAGGCGAACGACGGCGGGTCGAGGAGCATGCGTGTCGGCATGGCTGTCCACTGGGCGAGTTGGCCACGCTGCAAAGGCACGAGGCCGCGGATCTCCATCAACCACCGCGACCGCTCGGCCCCCTCGCGGCGTGGCAGGTCGATCGTGACCAAGCCATCGGCCGTGGGCTCGATCGGCTGCGTCCGGCCATCGACGCTGATCCCCAGCGTTGCCCCATCGGCCGCCGTCCGCAGCGCGGCGGGCAGCGTCAGCGGCACGCCGCCGGGGCTGCCGGCGAGGGCATACGTGAAGACGTCCTCGCGCCGGTCCGCAAACACGGATGTCCGCAGCCAGGCCGCTTCCACCACCACGTCCCCGCCGGCTGCGGAACGGCGCCGGGTGACGGAGAGCGGCACGGAGGTCTGCGATCGCGCCGCCATCCACGCCCGGCGCGGCGTGCCGGTTTCCGCGTCAGGCTCGCGGTTCCAGCCCGCCGCCGTGACCTCGGCGACGAGGTCCTGGACCGACGTCACCACCACCGTCTGGCGTCCGATCCGCGCGGCGGCCGGGTGCACGAGCGGCACGTCGACGACACCGCTGGCGCCGGCCGCCAGCGGCCCGCGGGGCAGCTCCCACGAGACCTGCACCTCGCCCGGCCCGAGCAGCCGGCGGGCGAGCAGCGCCCGAAACCGGCGCTGCCCCCCTTCGGCCGCCTCGCCGTCGATGTCGATCGCGTCGAGCAGGCTCTTGTCCTGACGCACCTCGAGGCTCCCCGCGATCTCGGTCGGCACCGCGAGTTCGATGAACTCCAGCGGCACGTGGAACACGTCGAGGCGGATCGTCTGCCGGACGCGGACCACGCGTTCATCGACGTCCACGAGGCTCTCGATGTCGGCATCGACCCGGCGGGGGAGAAACCGGCGCTGCGCCACGAACCGCCCCTTGCTGCCGTCGAGCCGGTAGGCGAGCGCGGCCCGATCCCCCTCGGCCCGCGACACGGCGGCGCCGGCCTGACGGACAAGCCCCCTGATCTCGTCACCGTCGGGCAGGACCTCGATGTCGCTGGCGGCATCGATGAACACCGCCGCCGGCCCGACCGTGACGGTCTTCTGCGGCCCCGGCACCGGGAGCTGCCAGTCGAGCAGTTCCGCCGTCCGGTCGATCTGCCGCCCGCCGCGGATCTCGACCCGCGTCTTTCCCGACAGCGGCTGCGCGAATGGGATCACGAGCCGGCCGGCATCGACGGTCCAGCCTGCATCGACCACGGTCGCCGGGCCCACGTCCTCGATGACCCACGAGGGATCGAGCGCCACCTCGACGCCGGCCACGGGCGGGCCGTTGGCGGCCACCTGCAGCGCCGCCTGGAACCCGATCCGCTCGGCGCCGATCTCGTAGCGATACTCGGGCTCGATCACCACGCGGCTGCGCCGCGAGCGCACACGCACGTCGAGCCTGGCGGCGTTGACGTCGTCGTAGGCGAAGGCGGCCACGAAGCCGGCCGGCCGGGCCGCGGCCGGAAGATCGATCTGCCGCGGACTTCCCGTCCACTCCGCCTGCCATTCTCCCTCGACGGCGAGGCCGATCCGTCCCCGCTGACGCCACGATTCGATCCCCTCGACGGCGAATCCGACGGCGTTGAACGGCTCCTTGCCGCTGCCGTCCACCGGCCGCTCGCAGCGGAGTTCGATGCTGGCAACCCCGGCATCGTTCCGCTCGATGTCCACGTTGACGAGCGGCCGGTCGTCTTTGCCGGCGCGGTCGCGGAGGACGGCCGGGGGCCGCACCTCGCGGATGACGGCCCGGGCCGGCAGCGCGATCCGCACCGCCTTGGTCGCGGCAGGCAGGTTCTCCAGCAGGATGCGCGCGTCGGTGACGGCCACCTTGCCGTCGATCCGCACGCTGCTCTCGACCTCGGCGCGGGGCACGGCCACCACCCCGCCGAGCTGCCGGTCGCGGCTGCCGATCCGCACCCGCACCCGGCCCGCGACGCCGGCGATGCTGACGACGCTTCCCCTGCCCTCGGCCGCGACCTGTACCCGGCGTTCGGCCAGAGGCGGCTCGATCAGCACCTCCGGATCGCGGCGCGGCGAGCGGATCTGGAGCGTGGTCGCCGTGGCGACGGGAACGTCGAGCAGCAGCGTGTCCTCGTCGGCTCCCCCTTCGACGGCCACGCGGCCCGTGAGCGTGACCACGTGCCGCGCGTCGGCTGCTGGCGCACCGGCCGACTCGAACCAGGCGCGAAGCCCGCGGCCCGCGACCGCGCGATCGACGAGCATCCGCCCCGGGCCCTCGTGCTCCGGCAGCGCGGAGAGCACCAGCCCATCGAGCGCCAGCGGCACGGCGGCCCAGCCGCCTTCGGTCTGTCGCGCCCGGCACTCCACGCGGACCTCGGCCTGACGGGTATCGGCGGCGGCGCCGAGATCGATGCCGATCGACACCTGTTCGAGCACCGCGGCCGGCGGCCGGCCGGCACCGGGCAATCCCTCCTTGAGCCGGAACAGTTCGACGAAGTCCCGGTAGCGGAATCCGGGCACGGGCACGAGCCGGCCCGCGTCCCCCTCCATATAGAAGACCTGCGGCTCGGACTCGACGATCCGGGGCGGGCTGCGGCTGTCGTCCGCGACCGGGCCGGGCGCAGCGGGAGCGGCCGGTTCCTGAGCCTGCGTCTGCGCCCACGCGGCGATCGTGGCCGCGACGAACAGGCCCGCCACGGCGCGCGGCCAGCGCGGGGAAGTCGCACGCCGGAATGGTAAACGGGGTGGGGCCGCCATCGGGAGGCCTGCGCGGATGCCGTGCCGGGTTCCGGTCGGGCCGCCGCCGCCCGCCGGCCCATCCCTGAAGACTACCCCCCAAAACGACCCGACGCGTAAAATCTTGGTGGTTCGCCCAACCGTCACGACCCGCACGATCGGCCGGCCACACCCCCGCCGACGAGCCCGCGGACGGCCGTCAGCAGCTGCGGCGTGCTGGCGGCCAGAAACGCCGGATCGTCGAGCGGGATCGTGGCGGACTCAGTCGTGAAGGTCTCGATCGCCGCCCCGGCCTCGCGGGCGATGAGCAGGCCGGCGGCCACGTCCCAGCAGGCGATCCGCCGGGCCCAGAAGGCGTGCAGCCTGCCACAGGCGAGGTAGGCGAGATTGAGCGCCGTCGATCCGGTGCGCCGCACTGAATGCACATGGGGCAGAACCGCAAGGAAGTCGGCCACGGCCTCCGACTGCGGGGCGACGTGCGGCGGAAAGCTGACGCCCGTGAGGGCCTCGGCGGGATCGACCACCGCTGGGCAGCGGATCGGCCGGCCGTCGAGCCATGCCCCGCCGCCGCGCCGGGCCGTGAAGCACTCGTCGCGCACCGGATCGTAGATCACGCCGCACTCGATCGTGTCGCCGTCGGCCAGCGCGATCGAGACGCAGTAGAACGGAAAACCGTGAACATAGTTGCTCGTGCCGTCGAGCGGATCGACGATCCAGCGCAGGCCCGAGCCGGAGTGACCGGCGGTTCCCGCCGGGGGCCGGGCCGCGCCGCCGTCGTCTTCTTCGCCGACGAATCCGTGGCTGGGAAAGGCGGCCGCGACGATCCGGCGAATCTCCCGCTGCGACTCGTGGTCGGCCTCGGTGACGAAATCCCGCGGCCCCTTGGCGGCCACGGCGAACCGGCCGACCCAGTCGCGGAGCACGCGTCCCCCGGCCCGCGCGGCGGCCTCGGCGACGGTAAGCGGATCGGCAGCGGCGGCAGCGGGCATGGTGCGAACTCCGGAAGGGCGACGGGGCCGGACGGCAGTTGAACCGGTCATGGCATGGCGACGCAACCCGCCGGCGGCCCGCCCACGCGGCCGACTTGGCACGCCCGGTCACGCGGCGGCAGAATCTGCGCGGGCCGCGGGCCCACCCGGCGGCCGGCCCGCGCCGCCGGGCCGATCACGACCGGGAGCAGCACGCATGACAATCTCGACCGCGGCCGCCGGCTGGTCGCTGGCCGGCACCGTCGCCGGCAGCACCGGCCCCGGTTCGACCGCGACACTCGATCTCACCGTCCCGTCCGCGGGCCTCGCGCCGGGAGGAGTGGACGCCGACCTGCGTCTGCTGGGGATCGATCTCCGTCGCCCCTGCCCGCCGGTGGACCAGTGGATTCGCGGCACCGACCTGATCGCCGTGTACGAACCGGAGGACGCACGCCGACTGCGGGCCACGGCCCTGTGGCGACCGCGCGGTGCCGAGGCCGGCGTCACCGCCTGGGAACTGGTGCTCTCGGCCCAGA
>JBIKKQ010000181.1:0-6871 GCA_044360305.1 Pirellulales bacterium | reverse complement strand
GACGGAAGCATCGAGCGGTTGCTCGGCAGCGGCCCCGACCTCGCCGCGGCGACCGCAGCGGCAGTCGCGCCGCTGGCGACGATCCCGTTCGTCATCGAGAGCATGACGCTGACCGCGGGACGCGGTAATGCCGAGGCCCGACAGGCCCGGGTCCTCGTGCGGTCGCAAGATGCCGAATGTCCACGGTATGCCGCCGGCCATGCGGAGGCCCTCGGCGAGGCCACGGCCGTCGGTGTGGCGACCATCCGCGGCCTCGCCGCCGGCGGGTTTCTGCGCCGCCGCCTGCTCCCGGCGGGCGCCCGGGACGTCGAGGCCGCGACCGAGCGGATCGTGCACGGGCTGGGCGGGATCCTGCCCGCGTCCGCGCTCGCTCCGGAGACGATCGGCGCGGTTCGCGAACTCGTGGCCCACGAACTGAACCGGTTCGGCGAGGGGCAGGCGATCGTCGCCGCCCACGCTCCCGACCCCGCGGCCGTGCTCACCCGGTTCGATGCCCAGGCCGCGCTCCTCCAACCGGGAGGAGCGCCGAAGACCAGCGACACCCGGACGGCGGCCTGGTGGGAGTGGTTTCCGGGGCTCGACAACGACGCCCGCACGCTGCGGGCCGTGCTGGCGGACATGCCGGCGGCGCCTGCCACGGCCATTCCTTGGATCGTGCGGCTGTTCGAGAACGACAAGGGCTGGCTCCGGCTTCACGGCGCCGTCGATCTGCGGACGCACGACATGATCCACGTGCTTCTCGGTCGCGGGCTGCTCGATCAGGACGAGGCGTTCGTCATCGGTTTCACGATGGGGAGCACGCGGTCCGTGTCGCGTCTGGAACGCTGGGTCTTCAAGCGGGCCGTGTCTGCCCTCTACCCGGAGCCGTACCGGATTTCGCAGAAGATGCTCGCCGCCTACGACCTCGGCCTCGAGGCTGGGGAAAGCATGGGCGTGCGGAACCTGCACCGGGCCATCGGCGAGGGCATGCTCGACCGGCCGTTGGGGGAAACCCGTCGCGGCCTCGGGATCGACACGCGGCTGCTGCGCGAGTACTTCGCTCGCGAGCGGGCGGCGCTGCCGGGCACGCTCGCCAGCCAGCGGCTGCCGGCCGCGGACTGACGGCGGTCGCGGGGCGGGCGCGGGGCGAGGGAAACTGCTCTGGCACGGTCGCCGCCAACGGGAGAAAATCCGCAGAGTCATTTCGGAGTTTCGCGGCCCATGGCTGATTCGCAAAGACTCTCCCGCCTGGAAGTGGCCCAGCTCTGGGCCGACCTCGTCAGCAAGATGCTCGGCGCCATCGCCATCCTCGTGGCGGCATGGTGGACGTATGCGAACTTCACGGTGGAACGAACCCATGATCCGACGATGCTCGTCAGCCTCGTGCCCCACGTGCATCCGCTGCGCGGAGAGCAGGTACTGCTGAACGTGGACGTGTTCATGGAGAACATCGGCAAGGTGGCGATCAAGCCCCGGTTTCCCGCCGGCGAGAGCGACCCGAACGTCGGCCTCGAGATTTCGATCGTCGAGATCGAGCCGCTGGCGGCCGAGTCCGGGCCGGCGGCGCCCGCCCGGGCGGAGGCGGACCCGGCGGCCGATCCCCCGGTGCCGTGGTTCGACTGGACGCTGGGGGACGGCAATCCGCGGACGCTGCTGCTGAAACGCAATCTGCTCGCCACGAACGAGGACTTTCAGAACCAACGCTACCTGCTCAATCCCGGCGTGCGGCACCGCGAACCGTTCGCCTGCATCGTCGAACGTGGCAGGCTGTACGCGATCCGGGCCCGGTTCTGGACCGACCGCGGTGCGGTCGCCGACCTCGTCTACGTGGACACGGTTTCCACTGCGGGCGCATCGGATCGGTCAGGGAAAAGCACCGGGTCGTGACCAGGACGGTATGCTCTGCAACGCAGGGGCGGCCAGGCGAGAGGGACCGTCCGGACGGCAGGAACCGCTGGAGGCGAGCGTGATGCGCGGATGCATGATCGGAGCCTGGCTGGCCGCGGTGCTGCTCGGGCCGGCGGTCGCCAACGGGCAGGTCATCGTGCACGGGGCAGGGGGGCAGCAACTGCGCGGCGAGCGGATCGAAGCCGTCGGCGACGACAGTTACCGGCTGGAAATCTATCGCGGCATGGAGCAGCGGATTCCGAAGAGTGCCGTGGCCCTGATCGAGGAGCCGCCAGCGCCCCCGGGTGGGCCGCCGCGGTCCGAGCCGCGGGCAGCGAAGCAGCGGTTGGCGGAGGCGGAGCGGGCCGAACTGGATCGGCTGCTGGAGGCCTACTTCGTGGCGGCCGACGATCCCGCGGAGCAGGCCCGGATTCGCGAATCGCTCCGCGAGCGCGACACGCTGCCGCCGGACGAGGTGGCAGGCTTCGCGCGGCGCATCAGGACCCTGGCCCTGCAGGGACCGAAGCTGGCCGCGGGGACGCACAAGTTCGCCCATCCCCGCTTTCCCGGCGTGGTGCACGTCGCGGTGCACGCCGCTGCCGGCGCGGATGGCGGCAGACTCCCGGTGTTCGTCGCCCTGCACGGTGGCGGCGAGCAATCGGGCGACTGGAACAGCGGCACCGGCATGTTCTTCGGACCGGCCCGGGCCGCGCTCGGGAACTGCATCCTCATCGCGCCGTCGGTGCTCCAGCAGCGGTATGCGGAATGGGGCCGGAACCCGGCCGAGGAGGAGTACGTCAAGGAGGTGCTCAAGGCCGCGAAGCGGACCTGGGACATCGACACGGATCGGATCTACCTCGGCGGCCACTCGATGGGGGGCTACGGCACATGGCACATCGGCGGTCATCAGGCCGACGTGTTCGCCGGGCTGGTGGCCGCGTCGGGTGGCATTCTCACCGGCCAGAGCCTCGGCGAGGCCTGGGGCTGGGGCGTGGTCGGCAACCTGATGCACACGCCGCTGACCTTCATCCATGGCACGAAGGACGGGCCATCCCCGGTGTGGAGTGACCAGCAGGCCAACCGGATCCTCGACGATCTCGAAAAGCGGCACCCCGGCTGCTACGTCCACCGCTACGTGGAGATTCCCGACGGCGACCACCAGGCCCCTGTGAAGGACGTCAAGGGGGGCGTCGAATGGGCCGTCCGGCACCGGCGCAACCCGGCACCAAGACAACTGCTCTGGGAGCCGACGCGGCCGTTCGTGAAACAGTTTCACTGGCTGCGGGTCGAGCAGCCGGCGATGTTTCAGCGGCTCGAGGCAAGGGTCGAGGGCAACACCATCACGATCACGACCCGCCGGCTGCCCGGCGGTTTCAGCCTCCTGCTCAACGACGCGGTCGTCGATCTCGGGATGCCGGTGACGGTGACGGTGGACGGGGCACAGGCGTTTCGCGGCATGGTGCAGCCGAGCATCACGGCGCTTCTCGACAGCATCGCGGATCGGCTCGACGACAAACTCGTCGCCACGGCGCGGATCGACTTCTGAACGCCCGGCTGACGGCCTGCACTCCCGCCTGGCGAAGGGTTGTTGCGGCGGGCACGGTGTGTCATCCTCCTGGACGCACGTGCGAGGCGGCTCCGTGCCGAGGGACATCCGTAGAACGTCCCTGGTCCCATTCCCACCTGGAGCCTGCCCATGCCCGCCTACGCGCCTGATTCCGTGCCGCTGCCGGTCGTGCCGAAACACGGATTTCTGATCGACATGGACGGCGTCGTCTACCGGGGCAGCGAGCTGATCCCGGGAGCCGATCGGTTTGTGCGGCAGCTGCTCGATCGGCAGCTGCCGTTTCTGTTTCTGACCAACAACAGCCAGCGGACGCGCCGCGACGTGGTGACGAAACTCCACCGGCTGGGGATCGACGTCGGCGAATCCCACATCTTCACCTGCGCGATGGCGACGGCCCGATTCCTCGCCTCGCAGAAGCCGGGTGGCACCGCCTATGTGATCGGCGAGGGGGGGCTGTTGCAGGCCCTGCACCACAACGGTTACTCGATCGTGGACCAGGATCCCGACTACGTGGTCGTCGGCGAGGGGCGGACCGTGAGCTACGAAATGATGGAGACGGCCGTGCGCATGGTGCTCAACGGCGCCAGGCTGATCGCCACCAACCTCGATCCGAACTGCCCGACGCAGGCGGGCCTGCGTCCCGGATGCGGGGCGGTGGTGGCGATGCTGGAGACGGCCACCGGCCGGCGGGCATTCAGCGTCGGCAAGCCGAGCCCGGTGATGATGCGGATGGCCCGCAACGAACTGGGCACCGACGCCTCGCGGACGACGATGATCGGCGACACGATGGACACCGACATCCTCGGCGGCGTGCAACTCGGATACCGGACGATCCTCGTGCTCTCCGGGGGAACGCGGCGGGCCGATCTCGACACCTTCGCCTACCGGCCGGACATTGTGGTGGAGTCGATCGCCGACCTGTCGGTGCCCGAACTTGCGGGGATCGACGGCCGCAGCGTCGCCTGACCGCGCCGTCCGCCGGTCAGTCGGCCAGCAGTTCGCGGCGGGCGTCCTCGATCTGCCGCTTTTTGTCGGCATCGACCGCAGGCCACTCGAGTCCCAGGCCGCGGATCGTGCCGGCCAGGACCGCCGCCACGACCGCCCGGCTGACCCACTTGTGGTCCGCCGGCACGACGTACCACGGGGCGTGCTCGGTGCTCGTGGCGGCGATCGCCTCCTCGTAGGCCTGCATGTAGCCGTCCCAGTGCCGGCGCTCGGCGACGTCGGTGGCGGAAAACTTCCAGTGCTTGGCCGGATCCTCGATGCGGTCGAGAAACCGGCGCTTCTGCTCCTTGCGGGAGACGTTGAGGAAGAACTTCACGATCGCCGTGCCGTTGCGGGCGAGGTGCCGCTCGAAGGCGGTGATGTCGTCGAACCGGTGCCGCCAGGTCTTCTCCGTGGCCTCGATCCCCGGGATTCGCTGCGCCTTGAGCAACTGCGGATGCACGCGGACGATCAGCACCTCCTCGTAATAGGAGCGGTTGAAGATGCCGATTCGGCCACGCTCGGGAAGCCGGCGGGTGCAGCGCCAGAGGTAGGTGTGGTCGAGTTCCTCGGCCGAAGGATGCTTGAAGCTCGTCACCTCGACCCCCTGCGGGTTGACTCCGGACATGACGTGCTTGATCGCCCCGTCCTTGCCGGCGGCGTCCATGGCCTGGAAGACGGCGAGCACGCTCCAACTGTCGGAGGCATAGAGGAGCTCCTGCATCGTCGCCAGTTCCGCCACGCTTTCGCTGAGAATCCCGGCGGCCGTCTCCTTCCGCTCCTTCTTGTCGATCGAATCATCGCCGTCCCAGGCCGGATCGTGGTCGGCGAGGCGAAAGCTGCCGCCGGGCGGAACGCGGAACAGGCGGTTGATCTCGGCAAAGTCGATCGGCACGGCGGAACCTCCGGGGTGGCGGCCGCGAGCAGCGGGGCGTCCGGCGGCCATCATAGCGGATGAGCCGCGCGTGGTCGTCGGCCCCGAGGCCCGACGACCACGCGGCCTCCTGCGTGCGCGAGGGTTCCTTCCGGTTTGGCTCGGATCACGGTCTCCGGGCTGTGTGTGCCGCATGGCGTCGGCTACGCTACGCACCGCGGCGTCATTCCGGGCCGTTCGTGATTACCGCGCCCGGTTGCCGCAGACCCGGTGATGCAATCCGGGGTTTCCGCTCTGCGCGAGGCCCTGGTCGCGAACCCGTCATGAAGAACACGGCCATCGAGTCGCCGGACTTGATCGAGGCATCCCCGTCATGGTCGAAGTCAGCGCCGTCACGCTCGTGTCCCTGCTGGCGGGATTCGTGAACTCGATCGCCGGCGGTGGCGGGCTCGTATCGCTGCCGATCCTCCTCGGCCTGTTTCCGTCGGCGCCGCCGGCGACGCTGTTCGGCACCAACAAAGCGGCGATGGTCTGGGGCACGGGCTGGGCCGCGGGGGCCTACGCCCGGCGGGTGCGGCTCCCTTGGGCCACGCTCCTGCCGGCCCTGGTGGCGGCGGTCATTGGTGGCGCCGCCGGTGCCTGGCTGGTCACGCTTGTCTCCGCCGACTGGTTGCGCCGCCTGCTGCCGGCGCTGCTGGCGGCTGTGCTCGTGGTGATCGTGCTGCAGCCCGATCTCGGCAGCGTTCACGCGCCGCGGCATCCGGGACCGCGCGAGGCGGTGCTGGCGACGGGGGCCGCGGGACTGCTTGGCCTGTACGACGGCTTCTTTGGCCCCGGCACGGGGACTTTCTTCATCTTCTTCTTCGTACGGGTGCTCGGGTTCGACTTTCTCCACGCCGTGGCCTGCGCCAAGCTGCTCAATGCCGCCACCAACATCGCCTCGCTGGCAACCTTCGGCTGCACGGGCAACGTCTGGTGGCAGTACATGCTGCCGATGGCGGTGGCCAACGTGGTGGGCAGCGCGGCGGGGGCGCGGATGGCCCTGCGGCACGGTTCGCCGTTCATCCGTGGCGTGTTCGTCGTGGTGGTCGGCTGCCTGATCCTCAAGGCAGGCTACGACGGCTACTCCCGCTAGGATCTGCCTGGAGGAAACAAGGGATGGGAGCCAAGTTGCTGGCTTGTGGTGCGTCCTGCTCGATGCGCATGAAAAATCCCGACACACGACGCTGGAGAAAGGCCAATGACGGCCAGAAGTGATCGTGTGTACACATATCTTTGGGCTGCGTCAAGAACCGCGCGCATTTTCGCCATTTCGACGCTCAAGGATGACGGCGCGGCGGGCGGGCGGTGATCGCGATCTTGCCCTGCCACCCACCTCGAACGTCTTGACGGCCACCAGCGGCTGTTGGAATAATTCGGGAAATAACCGTATTCAACCCGACTCAGTCGGGATCAATTAGATTGTTCGCTTTTAAAACGAGGGTGCAGTGCTGCTGTTATTCTTCCTTCTCGCGATAGCCCGACTGCTTTGGACCGCAAAGTCAGGCTTGGCGCCTGATAGCTGGCGCATCGACCAGCTG
>JBIKKQ010000037.1:0-23329 GCA_044360305.1 Pirellulales bacterium | reverse complement strand
GTGCGGTTGGGCGCACGACGGCGGATTACCGAGTCGTAGCGCACGGTAAGAATGGCCGCCGGGATGGCGGCCTCGAACCAGCGGGCGGAGGCCCGCCAAGCAGATCGCGGCACGATGCCGCGGATCTGCGTACAAACAGCCCGCTGCGTGCGGTTGGGCGCACGACGGCGGATTACCGAGTCGTAGCGCACGGTAAGAATGGCCGCCGGGATGGCGGCCTCGAACCAGCGGGCGGAGGCCCGCCAAGCAGATCTCGGCATGACGCCGCGGATCTGCGTGAACACACCACGGCCCGTCGTCCATTCACGGAAGGCTACACTGTTTCGGCGCCCGAGGACGCCTCATGCAGCACACTGCCGCCACCCTGCTCTGCCTTGCCGTCGCCACCGCGGTCGTCGCCACCGAGGTTCGTGGCGATGAACTCACGGCCATCGCGGGCTGCACGCTCGTCGATGCCCCATGGGCCGACGGCGACAGTTTTCCCGTGCGCACGCCCGACGGCCAGGTGCACACCGTCAGGCTCTACGGTGCCGACTGCCTCGAGCAGCACGTGGCGGGGGAGACCGACGCCCGCCGGCTGCGGGCCCAGCGCCGCTACTTCGGCATCACCGCCGCCCGGCCCGATGCCGCGGAGTCAATCGCCCTCGCCAAGGACCTCGCCAGGCAGGCAGCCGCCGAGACCCGACGCCTGCTCCGCAAACCGTTCACGATCCACACCAGTTTCGCCGACGCCCGGGGGGACGGGAAGCACAAGCGGATCTACGCCTTCGTGTTCGACGCCGCCGGCACCGACCTCGCCGCCCACCTCGTCTCGGCCGGCCTCGCCCGGGCCTACGGCGTGAGCCGGTCCACGCGGGACGGCGAGTCGGCCGACGACTACCGCGAGTTCCTCGCCGACCGCGAACTCCAGGCGGCGAAGCACGGCGCCGGCATCTGGGCCCATACCGTCTGGGACTCCCTGCCTGCCGAACGCCGACTGGAGCGCGACGAGGAGCGGGAACTGCGCCGGGCCCTCGACGGCGCCCCCCTGCCGGCCGGCTTCACGCTCGACCCCAACACGGCGTCCCGCGAGGATCTGATGCGGCTGCCGCACGTCGGCGAGGCGCTCGCCAACCGGATCATCGAACGTCGCCCCTACAAGCGGCTCACCGACCTCCTCGAGGTGGATGGCATCGGGCCCGCGACGTATCGCGACCTCAAGCCGCTGCTGCGGATCGGCGGCGCCGACTGACCGGCGGCTCGTCGCCGAACACGCCGCGTCACCGGCAGTGTGCCCGTCAGACGCGGATCTTGGCCGCCTGGGCGACGATCGTTTCCAGCGGCACGACGTCCCCCTTGTTGCAGCCCGGACAGGCCTCCGCCGCCTCGGCCCACGCCTCGGGCGACCGCAGGTTCGAGTCCCAGAACGGCCAGGTGCGGCACTGCCGCGGCCGCTCCTCGTAGACGGTGCACTTGCGCGTCTTCTCGTCGAGCAGCACGCAGTCGCCCCCCGGCCGCTCGGTGAGCGACCGACGGACGCCGACCTGCTTTACGAACGCCTCCGTGAATGCCGCCGGCGTCATCCCCCGGCGGGCGGCCATGGCGTCGATCTCGGCCTGGTTCACCCAGACGTAGCCCTCGGCGCCGGAGCAGCAGTCGCCGCACTGCGTGCAGCGGAACCGGAGCCCGTCGGCATACCAGACGTCGCGCGGAATTCCTGCCATGGGTCGGATCATAGCCCGCGCCGGCGAAACCCACAATCGGCGCAGCCGTTCCGCGAGCCCGCTTGCCAGTGTCCGGTTGCGGCCCCGGCGACGGGACGCCTCAGGCGATCGCTCGGACGGCGGCCACGAGCGCCTCCACGTCGTCCGGCGTGTTGAACGGGCCGAAGCTCGCCCGCACCGTGCCCCCCGGCAGCGTGCCGAGCGGCTCGTGCACGAGCGCCGCGCAGTGGATGCCGGACCGCAACTGCACCCCCGCGATCGCCTCGGCCGCCGCCGCCACCTCGGCCGGATCGTGCCCCGCGACGGTGAAACTCACGATCGGCGGCCCGTCGCCGGCGGCCAGCACCCGCACGCCGCGGATCGTCGCAAGCTCCGCCGCGCAGCGGTCGGCCAGCGCCCGGCACTGGCGGCCGATGGTCGCGACCGACCGTTCCTCGATCCAGCCGATCGCGGCAACGAGGGCCGCCAGCCCCGGCACGTCGGCCGTGCCCGCCTCCAGCCGGGCCGGAAACGCCTCCGGCATGTCGAGCGTGTCGCTCGCGCTGCCCGTGCCGCCGATCACGAGAGGTGCCGGCTCGACGCCCGGCCGGCACCAGAGGATGCCGACGCCCCCCACGCCCTGCAGCCACTTGTGCGCCGGTGCCGCCACCACGTCGGCGGCCGCCCCCGGCACCGTGAACGGCAACTGGCCGAGCGTCTGCGACGCGTCGAGGAGGAACAGACCGCCCCGCTCGCGTGCCAGGCCGCCGATCGCCGTCGCGTCCTGCACCGCGCCGGTCACGTTCGAGGCATGCGTGCAGCAGACGAGCCGCGTGGCCGGCCGCCAGGCCGCCACGATCGTCGCCGGATCGACGCGGCCCAGGCCGTCGCAGGGGACGATCGTCAGGTCGATCAGGCCGCGGCTTCGCAGCGCGTGCAGCGGCCGGAGGGCGGCGTTGTGGTCGGCGGCCGACGCGATCGCATGGTCCCCCGGGCGAAGCAGGCCGGCGATCGCCGTGTTGAGGGCGACGGTGCAGCCCGCCGTGAACGCCACCCGAGCCGCATCGACGCCGCCGAGTATCCGGGCGCAGGCCACGCGGGCCCGGGTACGGATCGCCTCCGCCTCGATCGCCTCCCGGTAGGCGGCCCGGCCGGCGGTCGCCCCGACCCGCTCGGCGGCATCCCGCCAGGCGTCGAGCACGACGGCGGGCCGGGGCCACGCCGTGGCGGCGTTGTCGAGGTAGCGGCGCGGCGCGGCTGCGGTCACGTCAGCCCCCGATCTGATACATGGAGCGGGCCGGGCGGGCGAACGACGGCGTGTCGATGCCGTGCGCCGCCCGCTTCGCCGCCACGCAGTCGCGGAGCAGGCCGGCGATCGCCTCGTCGCTGCCGCCGCCGCGGAGCACGGCCCGCGCATCCCACTCGGCGAGCGAGAACAGGCAGTTGCGAAACTGCCCGTCGGCGGTGAGCCGCAGCCGGTCGCAACGGTCGCAGAACGGCGTCGTCACCGGATCGATGAAGCCGACGCGGCCGGCACCGTCGGCCCAGGCGTATTCGGTGGCGGGCTGGCCGGGATCGGCGCCGGCCACCGGCAGGAGCGGGCCGATCTCCCGGGCGAGGATCGCCCGCACGTCGGCCCCCGACAGCACCTGCTCCCGCGACCAGGCGGCCTCGGCGTCGAGCGGCATGAACTCGATGAACCTCAACTGAAACCCCTCGCGCCGGCAGAAGTCGGCCAGCGGCACCACCTCGGCCTCGGTGAGCCCGCGGATCGAGACGGCGTTGATGCGGATCAGCGGAAACCCGGCCCGCTTCGCCGCGGCGAGGCCGGCCAGCACCCGGTCGAGCCCGGACCGGCGCGCGATTCTCTCGAACACGTCGGGCCGCAGACTGTCGAGGCTGACGTTCAGCCGGGCGAGTCCGGCCCCGCGCAGGGCCTCGGCCTGCTCCGCGAGCGCCAGCCCGTTGGTCGTCAGCGCCACCTCGTCGATGCCCGGCAGGGCCACGAGCCGCGCCACGAGCCGGTCGAGGCCCGGCCGCAGCAGCGGCTCGCCACCGGTGAGGCGGATGGTGTGCACGCCGAGCCGGGCCGCCACGCCGGCGACGCGGACGATCTCGTCGATGGAGAGCAGTTCGGCCGGCGGCCGAAACTCGGCCTCCAGCGGCATGCAGTAGGTGCAGCGGAGATTGCAGCGGTCGGTGACGCTGACCCGCAGGTCGGTGTGCAGTCGGCCGAACCGATCGACGAGCCGGCCGGCGTCCGTCACCGCCCGCTCCCGCCGCCGCCCCCGCCACGCCGGCCACCGCGACGCCCGCCGCGCCGGCCACCCCGACCGCCTCCCCGCTCGTCGCCGCGGCCGTCCCCCGGTCCGTGCTCGCTGGCCGGGGCCGCCCCGCGGTCCCCCGCGGCGTCGGGCCGCGACTCGGGGTGGATCCACTCACGGCGACCGTCCGTACGTTCCTCGCACTTCCAGATCGGCACCTCGCGCTTGATGCGATCGACGAGCCACTCGGTCGCGGCGAAGGCCTCACGCCGATGCGGTGCGCTCGCCGCCACGGCCACACTCACCTCCCCCACCGCGATCCTGCCGAGCCGGTGCTCGAGGGCACAGGCCGAGAGCCCGAACCGCTCGACGGCCGTCGCGCACAGCCGCTCCAGCGCCGGTCCGGCCATCGGCTCGTGGGCCTCGTAATCGAGGGCCGTGGTGACGCCGCCGGCGCCGTGCGCACGCACCGTTCCCACGAACAGCACCTGCCCCCCCGCCTCGGCATTGGCCACCGCCGCCAGCAGTCGCTGCGGGTCGATCGGCCGGCGCACGAGCGCGCCATCGCCGCCATCGATCACCTGCGCCTGCCCGCCGCGCCGCTCGTCGCCGAATCGCTCGTCATTCATCGCTCAGCCTCCGCTCACCGGGGGAATGATCGCCACGTCGGCGGCCGGGCTCACCTCGGCCGCGTCGCGGGCATAGGCGTTGCCAACCGCGACGGCGCTCCGCGACAAGAGCGGCGCGATCCGCGGGTGGGCGGTCGCCAGCGCCGCCCGCAGGTCGGCGACCGTGCCGCCGGACCAGGGAATCTCCACCACCCGGCCGCCGACCAGCTCGGCCATGCCGGCATACACGGCGACCCGCAGGCCGGCCGCCGTCCGCGGGTCCCGCCGGCGGGCCCCGTCGTCGTCCCACGAATCCATTCGCTCGCGTTGCATCGTGTTGGCGGTCTCCTGGGGAATGCCCCTCGTTCAGGACGTGGTGAGCGTGCCGCTGGTGGCCGTGAGGATCTCGTCGAGCCCGCGGGGCCCGGGCCCCGCGAGCAGGCCGTACGACTTCGCCAGCAGTTTCACCGGGTGCACCACCGGCTTGGTCGTGCCCTGCTCCATTTGTATCCGGCAGGCGCTGCACTCGGTAGCGCCCGCCTCGATTCCGCCGCCGCGCATCGCCGAGATCAGCTCCAGCCCCATGCGCAGGCTGGCCCGGTAATGGTCGCGGGACAGGCCGAATGTCCCCGCCATGCCCGAGCAGCCATGGTCGTCGGCGGCCACCACGAGGCCCGGAATCAGCCTCAGCAGGTGCTCGGCGGGGCCCGCCAGCGCCCCCTGCCGCGCATGGCAGGGGGCGTGGTAGAGAATCCGCGAGGGGACCGGGCGGAGGTCGAGCCGCAGCCGGCCCTCGCGGTGGAGCTCCCAGAGGAACGTCGTGGCGTCGCAGGTCGCGGCGGCCACGCGGCCGGCCTCGTCGTCGTCGAGGAGCCGCGGGTAGTCGTGGGTGATGCAGGTCACCGCCGCCGGCTCCGTGGCGACGATCCGGTAGCCGAGCCGCACCGCCTCGGCCAGCACCCGCATGTTCCGCCGGGCCAGCCGCCGGGCCGCGTCGAGGTCCCCCTCCGACACCAGCGGCATGCCCGCCGACACCTGGCGCGGATCGACGAACACGCCGATGCCGTTCCGCTCCAGCACCGATACGAAGGCCTGGGCGAGCAGCGGGTCGTGCCGGCGGGCGTAGGTGTCGAGGAAGTACAGCACCCGCGGGCCGCTGCGGCGCGACGGCCGGGTGATGCCCCGGCGCTGCGCCCAGCGCATGAACTGGCCGCCGCTGAACTCCGGCAGTTTGCGGCCGCGGGCGATGCCGACGGTCTTTTCCAGCAGCCAGCGGAACTGCGGGTTGGCGATCGCCCGGTTGGCCAGCGGTCGGAACGCGCCGCCGAGGGCCGACAGCGCGTCCACGCGCGACAGCAGCCAGCCATGCAGCGGCCCGCTGTTGGCGGCGAAGTTGGCCCCCTTGAGTTCCATCACGAGCGCCGGAATGTCCACGCCCGCCGGGCAGCCGCTGCGGCACTGGTGGCAGTTGAAGCAGGTGTCGGCGATGGCCCGGAGCGACTCCCCCGCCAACTGCCGGCCGTCGATGCTCCCCGCCACCGCGGCGGCGACGAGGTTGGCCTTGGCCCGCGGCGTGGCCTCCTCGCCGGGCGTGTGGCGATACCGCGGGCACATGCGCGTCGTCGGCGCCGTGGCCCGGCAGCCGCCGCAGCCGTTGCAGGCATCGACCTCGGCGGCCAGGCCGGCCCCCGGCCAGATCAGCAGTGGCAGCGACCCGGCGCCGGGCCCCGTGGTCGGCGTTGCCGCGGCCGGCGCCGGGAGCGGGGGACGGAACGGCAGCGGCCCGCGGGCGGGCTCCGCCTCGACCGGGACCACCCGGCCCGGATTGAGCATCCCGGCCGGGTCGAAGAGCCGCTTCACCCCGGCGTGGACGGCAGCGAGCTCGGGAAACAGCCGGCCAAAGAACGGCGTCCGCGACAGGCCCAGCCCCTGCTCGCCGCCGATCGTGCCGCCGACCGCCACCACCTGGGCGTAGACCTCGCCGGCGAGCGACTCCAGCCGGTCCCGTTCTCCCGCCGCCCGCGGGTCGGCGTACGGCCGGACGTGCAGCTGGCCGTGAGCGGCATGCCCGAACACCATCGCCGTGAACTGGCAGCGGTTGAGCGTTTCCTGCAGCCGACCGAGGAATTCGGCCAGCGCGGCCGGCGGGACGACGATGTCCTCGATGAAGGGCACGGGGCGGACGCTGCCGCGGACTCCGTGGAGCGTCGAGACGACGTTCCGCGACAGCTCCCAGAAGAAGGCGGCGTCGATCGCGTCCTCGGCCCGCCGAATGTCGAGGCACGGGTGCCGGCCCTGCTGCATGATCTTCATCGCCTCGTCGAGGCGGGCGTTGCAGCCGCGCGGCGAGTCGCTGGTGAACTCGACCAGCAGGCCCGCCTCGGCCACCGGCGGGATCAGCAGGTCGAAGGCCGGCTTCGTGCCCCGGGCGAGGGCCAGATGCCGGCGGTCGAAGATGTCGCAGGCGCTCGGGCCGAGCGGCCGCAGTCGGCCGACGGCATCCGCCGCCCGGGCGAGCGAGTCAAAGAGCACCAGCGCCACCGCCGTGGCGCCGTCGGCGGGCACCGTGCGCAGCGTGGCCTCGGTGACAATCGCCAGCGTCCCCTCCGCGCCGCACATCAGCCGGGCCAGATCGACGGTCGGTTCGCCCCCGGTGTCGGGCCGGGTGAGCAGGTCGTCGAGCCGGTAGCCGCCGTGGGAGGCACGCGCCGCCGGCTGGAAGCGGGCGATCGTCCCGGCGGACGCCGCCAGAATCTCCGCCAGCCCCGTGGCCAGCGCCTCCGGCCGGGTCGGCGTCCGGGCGGGGGCGATGCCGGTGGCCGGTCCGGCCCCCGCCGCCGAGCCCGCGGGGGGCGTCGGCGCCAGTTCGACGACCGTGCCGTCGGCGAGCACCGCCTCGACCGCCGCCAGCCGGCCGCGGACGGCGCCGTGCCGCGGGAAGCGACTGCCCGACGAGTTGCGGCCGATCATGCCACCGACCGTCGTCACGCCCGGATTGGGCGGATCGGGTCCGAACGTGCGACCGAGGCGGGCGAGGTGCTGCTCCAGCTGCGCGGCCACCACGCCGCTCTGCACGCGGATCGAGTCGTCGCCGGTGGAGACGATGCGGCGCATGAACCGGCTGGTGTCGATCACCAGACCGGCGCCGAGCGATCCGCCGCAGACGCTCGAGCCGGCGCCGCGGGCGTGGACCGGAATCCCGCGGTCGGCGGCCCAGGCCACCGTGGCGGCGACATCCTCGGTCGATCGCGGCCGCACGATCGCCAGCGGCCGGATCTCGAACAGGCTGGCGTCAGAGGCGTACAGCGCCCGGCTGGCGTCGTCACACAGGACCTCCCCGGCAACGATGCCGCGCAGGTCCTCCTCGATCCGCTTCTGCTCGGGCTCCATCCCTCACCCCCGGCGCCCGTCGGCCGCGCGGGCCGCCGCCAGCTCGCGGCTCCGGGCCTGCTGCTGGCGGTGCTTCTCGTGCGTCTCGAGGTCGAAGCCGCCGGCGTCGTCGGCGACGCCGTCCCCGCGATAGCGGGCCCCGCAGCGGTAGCAGGTCAGGCATTCGGGCATCAGGAAGTACAGCACCACGTCGATCGCCGCCGTGCCGAACAGGATGGCGAACGTCGGGATCAGGAGCCGCCACGCCCAGGTCACACAGCTGGCGGCGAACCCGGCCACGACGATCGCCACGCCGAGCCGCTGCGGAAAATCCTTGCGGGCGAAGAGTTCGCTCCCAGGGCAGACGAGACAGCGGCGCAGGCGGACGCGGCCGGCGCCCGCGGCCGCCGGCCCACCGTCGGCCCCGACCCAGCCGATGGCATCGGCGGGCACGGACACCACGGCGGCGCAATCCGGGCAGGCGAGTTCCGGCGTCGTCTCGACGCGGTCCCGGCTCAGCGTGACGTGGCACGAGGGGCAGGCGTAGGTGACGTGCATGGCGGTGGCCGCGGCCCTCAGGAGGAGCCCAGCAGCAATTGCCCGGTGAGTTCACCGAGGATCGCCGCAAGACTGGCGACGTACAGGATACCCGTGGCGCTCTGGGTGTTGGGAATGTCGAGCGTCTTGCGGGCCATCAACAGCAGCACCGGCAGGCCGACGAGCCCGGCCAGCCAGCGCAGGGCGGTCAGGGCGAACGTCGTCCAGCCCGCCGGCAACGGCCCGCCGGACGCGGCCAGGAGCCCGCCGACCGCGACCGCGAACTGCGCTCCCCAGGCCAGCAGCGCCAGGTCGATCATCCGACGCAGGGCGTTGACGCTCATCCCCGGGGCGTTGAGATACCAGTGCCCGAGCAGCATCGCATGCACTGCGCACCCGCTCACGAGCCCGGAGAGAACCGCGGCGCCGGCGGCGGACCAGCGGCCCTGCACGAGCAGCGTCGCGGCCGCCAGCAGCAGGCTCGCGATGCCGCAGCACACCAGCCCGGCCCGCTTCCGCTCAGCCAGCCAGACCACGCTCCCCAGCCAGGCCACGACCGCCGCGCCGGCGGCGACGATCCACGTCGGGCCGGGGAGGGTCGTCCGGGCGACGAGCGCGGCGAACGTCGCCAGTCCGAGGACGACGAGCAGGTTGACGCGGAAGAAGCCGGCGGGCACGACCGAGGCGGGCGTGAGCACCAGCGCCGCGGCCAGCCCCCAGCCGAAGCGACAGAGGAAGTCGAGCAGCAGGCTCATGCGCGGCGCGGCCCGGCGGGGAACGGGACGACCGCGGCCGGCGGGGAACGCCGCCCCCCGGCTCCGCGGACGGGCGGCCGCGTGCGGTCGCGGCTCACGGGGAGCGGCCCCCGTAGATCAACGACATCACCTCCGCCCGGCTGGAGACGTTGGTGCGAAACAGGCCCTTCATCGCGGAGGTGACGCAGATGCTGCCCGGCTTGCGGACGCCGCGGATCGTCATGCAGGTGTGCGACGCTTCGACGACGACGGCCACCCCCTTGGCCCCGAGGTCCTCCACCAGCAGGTCGGCGATCTGTTCCGTCATCCGCTCCTGCACCTGCGGGCGGTGCGACACCACCTCGACGATCCGGGCCAGCTTGCTCAGGCCGAGCACGCGGCCGTCGGGCAGGTAGCCGACGTGGGCCCGGCCGGTGAACGGCAGCAGGTGATGCTCGCAGATGCTGTTGAAGGCGATGTCGCGGACGAGGACGATCTCGTCGTACTTCTCGGTGAAGGCGGCGCGGAGGTGCTCCCGCGGATCCTGCCGCAGGCCGCTGAACATCTCCGCATACATCCGGGCAACCCGGGCCGGCGTCTCCCGCAGGCCCTCGCGGCCGGGATCCTCGCCGACGGCCGCGAGGATCTCGCGGACGGCCCGCTCGATGCGGGCATGGTCCACGGCCGCCCGGCCCGGGGCAGGCTCAGAATCGTCACCGGCACAGCCGAGATGGGAGGAGGAAACGCGGGGCGTGGTCATGAACTCACTCTACCATCCATCCGCCTGCCCGACAGCCGGCCGCGGGCCGGTCGGCCGCTGCTTCAGTTGACGCTGAAGTCCGGGGGAAAACGGCGGCCCGCCTGGGCCGCGGGCCGGACGGCGAACGCCTCGAGCAGCAGCCGTGCCCGGCGGAAGACGTCGCACTCCGCCAGCAGCCGGACCTTCGTCTCCAGGTCGAGCTCGACGGTGTACGACACGATGTCGGCGAGCATGCCCAGCGAGATCTGGGTGCCGAGCAGTTGGTCGATCTGGCTGAAGGCATCGGGAATCTGCGGCAGCGCCCGCTTGAAGGCGGCGAGCAGTTCCTGCTGGATGTCGGCGGCCGCCGTGGGGGAGGCGTCCGGCGGCTCGACGTCGTCGAGAATCTCCGCCTCGACTTCGCGAAACAACTTCTTGGGGGGCAGCTCGTTCACCAGCCGCAGCCGGCGAACGCCCTCCAGCAGGACGTTGTACGTGCCCTGCTTCGTCCGCTGGTGGGTGGCAATGCGGCACAGGCAGGCGGTCGAGCGGAGCGGCGGGCGGCCCTCGTAATTCTGCTCCCAGCCCGGGGCGAGCACGCCCAGCGCGATCAGCCGGTCGTCCTCGACCGCCTCCTCGACCATGGCCCGGTAACGCGGCTCGAAGACGTGCAGGGCCTGCATGACGTGGGGAAACATCACCAGGTTCGGCAGCGGAAAGATCCGCGCGCGGCCGGAGAACTGCTCGGGGGAGAACGGGGAGGATTCTTCGGACATTTCGCTGGGATTCGGCCGCCGCGCCAGTCGGGCGGCCGGCCAATTCAGGTCACGGGGCACCGGGCGCGGGATCGAGATGGATCTCGGGAAGCAGGTCCGGGTCGAGGGCGATGGTCGGGTAATCCTCGGTGCTCGCCGCCACCTCGGCCAGGCAGGTGTCGAACGCCGCCAGGAACGCGGCCACGTCCAGTCCCAGGTGCCGGGGGGCGTAGGGCTCCAGGTAACGGTGGACGCTGCCGTGAAGCTTGCGAGCGCCGCGGATGTTGCCATTTCCGAAATGATAGAGCGCCACTGCAGCCTGGATCAGTCCCTGGTAAAACTGCCGCGACGGGCCGCGGTATTCGGTCCACAGTTCCTCCCAGACCTCGTGGCTCTCGTAGTACTCGCAGGCGTTGAATTTCTCGATTCCGGCGAGGTACAGCGGCTCGTAGCCCCCGTCGCTGCCCGGCTCCTGCGTCATGGCCACACCTCCGTCCTCGCGTCCGCCACGCCACTCCACGGGAAAGCCCCGCGGCGGCGGCTCCGCCGAGAATCGTAGCAGACCGGCCGCCAGTGGCCGCCGGCAACGGGAGACGGCGGCCGGCCGCCGCGACCGGGCCGAGGCGATCGCCCGGCGGTTGGCGGCCACCTACCCGGACTCTGCCTGTTCCCTCGACTTCCGCTCGCCGTTCGAGCTCCTCGTGGCGACGATCCTCTCGGCGCAGTGCACCGACAAGCGGGTCAACGCGGTCACGCCAGACCTGTTTCGACGCTGGCCCGACGCCGCGGCGCTCGCCGCAGCCCGACCGGCCGACCTGGAGGGAGTCATCCGCAGCACCGGCTTCTTCCGGGCCAAGGCCCGCAGCCTGCTCGGCTGCAGCCGGGCGCTCGGCGAGCGGCACGGCGGCGACGTGCCCCGATCGCTCCCTGATCTCGTGCGGCTGCCCGGGGTCGGTCGGAAGACGGCCAATGTCGTCATGGGCGCCGCCTTCGGCGAGGCCACGGGCGTCGTCGTGGACACCCACGTGGGGCGGATTTCCCGGCGGCTCGGCCTCACCCGGCAGGCCGACGCCGTCCGGGCCGAACGGGACCTGGTCGCGGTCCTCGACCGCCGGCACTGGATCGCCTTCAGTCACCGGCTCATCGAACTCGGCCGGAACGTCTGCCTCGCCCGCCGCCCCCGCTGCACCGGCTGCCCCCTGGCCGATCTCTGCCCGCGGGTGGGCGTGCGCGGCTGAGCGGCGCGGGTGGCTGTCAGAGTCCGGCCGTCCTGCATACAATCCGCGACTACAGTCGTGGCCCGATCGTGTCGTACGCCCACCGCCAGCGAACGGGAGCCCCCGATGATCCTCTCCGGCAACGAGATCAAGCAGCAGCTCGGCCGCAACGTCGTCATCGAGCCGTTCGACGAGAGCCGGCTCAATCCCAACAGCTACAACCTCTCGCTCCACGACGAACTGCTCGTCTACGAGGAGGTGGTGCTCGACATGCGGAAGAGCAACCGCGTGGAGCGGATCCGCATCCCCGCCGACGGACTCGTGCTCACGCCCAACCAGCTGTACCTCGGCCGCACGGTCGAGCGGACGGAGACCCACAACCTCGTGCCGATGATCGAGGGGCGGAGTTCCATCGGCCGGCTCGGCCTGTTCGTCCACGTCACTGCCGGCTTCGGCGACGTCGGCTTCTGCGGCTACTGGACGCTGGAGATGTTCGCCGTGCAGCCGGTGAAGATCTACCCCGGCGTGCCGATCTGCCAGATCTTCTTCCACCAGGTGGCCGGCCAGATCACCGAGTACGCCAGCGACAAGTACCAGCACAACCGCGACATCCAGCCGAGTCTGCTGTTTCGGGAACTCGCCGGCGACGACGACGTCGGCCAGCAGCTGCATCTCGATTTCGCGGCCGAGACGGCCGGGGCCGCGGAACTGCTCGCGCCCCGCCCCGCGAGGTAGGCCCGATGGTGTCAAAACTCCTCGCCTGGGCGGCGCTGCTCCTGTCGCTGGTGTTCGTCGGCCTGTCGCTGGCCGGCGTCTTCGCCTGGGATTCGCTCGGCGCCGACACGGCGAAGCAACTGTTCTTCTTCGGGGCGATCCCTTCGCTCGGCCTCGCCCTCCTGCTCGCCTTCGTGCTCCTCGTCATGGCGGCGTTCCAGCCGAAGGACTGAGCCCCGGCCCGGCCGCGGCGGCCGGGCGTTCCCGTTCGTTCCCGTCCGTTTTCCTCCAGGCATCCCCACCGTGCTCCGAACCCACACCTGCGGCGAACTGCGTCCCGATCACCTTGGCACGGAGGCCACGCTCTGCGGCTGGGTGGACCGGGTCCGCGACCACAAGGGAGTGATCTTCGTCGATCTCCGCGACCGCTGGGGGAAGACGCAGGTCGTAATCGGGCCCGACAGCCCGCCCGAGACGCTCGCCGCGGCGAAGAGCGTGCGGCCCGAGTGGGTGATCCTCGTCTCCGGCGTCGTCGGCGCCCGCCCCGAGGGGACGACCAACCCGAAGCTGACCACGGGGGGCATCGAGCTCGCCTGCCGGCGGCTGGAGGTGCTCAACGAGGCGGCGACGCCGGTGTTCCAGCCCGGCGCCGCTGACCTGCCCGGCGAGGAGGTCCGCCTCACTAACCGCTGGCTCGACCTGCGCCGGCCGGCGATGCAGGACAACCTCTTCCTGCGCAGCCGGATCGTGAAGATCATGCGCGACCACTTCGACGAGCTCGGCTTCATCGACGTGGAGACGCCGATGCTCGGCAAGAGCACGCCCGAGGGGGCGCGGGACTACCTCGTCCCCAGCCGGCTCGACCACGGCTCGTTCTTCGCCCTGCCGCAGTCGCCGCAGCTCTACAAGCAGTTGTTGATGATGGCCGGCTTCGACCGCTACGTGCAGGTTGCCAAGTGCTTCCGCGACGAGGATCTGCGGGCCGACCGCCAGCCGGAATTCACCCAGCTCGACGTGGAGATGTCGTTCGTGGAGGCGGACGACGTGATGGGGGTGATCGAGGGGCTTGTCCGCCGCACGGCCCGCGAGATCCTCGGCCTCGACGTGCCGCTGCCCCTCCCCCGGCTGACGTGGGACGAGTGCATGGAGCGGTTCGGCCACGACGCCCCCGACCTGCGGTACGGCCTGGAGATCTGCGACCTCACGGCGATCGCCGGGGAAAGCGACTTCCGCGTCTTCCGCGGCGCCGCCGAGAGCGGCGGCCGTGTCCGCGGCATCCGCGTCCCCGGCGCGGCGGGCCAGTTCTCGCGAAAGGATCTCGACGACCTGACGGGCCTGGCGGTCGAGGGCGGCGCGAAGGGGCTCGTCTGGCTGAAGGTCGAGCCAGACGGCTCGTGGTCGGGCCCGGTGGCGAAGAACATCGGCGCGGTGGCCGAGGCCCTCAAGGCCCGGCTCGGCTGCGTGCCGGGCGACCTGGCGCTGATCGTGGCCGACTCGTTCGAGGTCACCTGCAAGGCGCTGCACATGCTGCGGAAGCGGCTCGGCGCCCGGCTCGGGCTGTATGACCCCGCGCAGATGCACTTCTCCTGGGTGGTGGACTTTCCGATGTTCGCCCGCGACGCCGAGACCGGCGGCTGGGCGTCGATGCACCATCCGTTCACGGCCCCCCGGCCCGGCGACCGCGACCTTCTGGAGAGCGATCCGGCGGCCTGCCGGGCCGTGGCCTACGACCTGGTGATCAACGGCTCGGAGGCGGGCGGCGGCACGATCCGGATCCACGACGGGGCGACGCAGGAGAAGGTGTTCAACCTGTTGGGGATCACGCCGGAGGTGGCCCGCGACCGGTTCGGGTTCCTCCTCGACGCCCTGCGGAGCGGGGCGCCGCCGCACGGCGGAATCGCGCTCGGCATCGACCGCTGGGTGATGCTCTTCGGCCGGCTCGACAACATCCGCGACGTGATCGCCTTCCCGAAGACGCAGAAGGCGAGCGACCTGATGACGGGCGCGCCGGCGCCGGTGGAGACGAAGCAGCTGGTGGAGCTGGGCGTCCGCGTCGTCGTGCCGCCAAAATAAAAATAGGGACGGGAGCGAATTTCCTGTCCGGGGAGACGACGAATCAACATGGGAAGGGGAAATTCGCTCCCGTCCCTATTTTTCACAGGGCGACTAGCTCAATTGGTCAGAGCACCTCGTTTACACCGAGGGGGTTGGGGGTTCGAGTCCCTCGTCGCCCACTACCGCAAGTGGCCCGGAGCCATCGATGCGCGTTCTGGCGTCCCGGGCGATGGCAGCCGCTCGCGGGTCGCCCGCACACCGCGGACCGACGCGGTAGTCGATCACCACGCCACCGGTGCGTGGTATGCTCCACGAATCTCGGCTCGGGCTCGGCCACGCCGAATCGGACCGTCGTGACGGCACCCACCGGATTCAGATTCATGGATTTCCGGAGATTCATGCTCCCCTTCACGACTCGCGTTGTTTCCGACCGGCGCCGGTCGCCCGCCGCCGGCCGGCTCCTGCCCCGGGCCGCAGTGGCGATCGCCCTGATCGCCCTCCTGGCCTGCGGCGTCGCCGGCGCCGCGGAGCGGCCGGTGGCCTTCGTGGGGGCCGAACTGCTGCCGATCTCGGGGCCGCCCGTGCCCGCCGGCGTCGTGGTGGTCGCCGGGGGAAAAATCGTGGCCGTGGGGCCGGTGGCCTCGACCCCGATCCCCGCCGACGCCCAACGGATCGACTGCGCCGGGAAGGTGATCATGCCCGGGCTCGTCGATACCCACAGCCACGTCGGCGGCGGCTGGGGGGGCGACGCGTCGGCACCGATGCAGCCCGACGTGCGCATCCTCGACTCGATCAACGTCCGCGACGCCGGCTTCCGCAAGTGCCGGGCCGGCGGTCTGACCACGCTCAACATCATGCCCGGCTCGGGCCACCTGCTCAGCGGCCAGACGGTGTATGCCAAGCTGCGGTCGGCGCAGACGATCGACGATCTCCTCTACCGGACCGCCGACGGCCGGATGATCGGTGGCATGAAGATGGCCAACGGCACCAACTCGCAACGCGACCCGCCGTTCCCGGGCACGCGGTCGAAATCGGCCGCCATCGTCCGGCAGAAGTTTCTCGACGCCCGGGAATACCGGCGCAAGCTCGAAGCCGCCGGCGACGATGCGACAAAGCGGCCCGACCGCAACCTGGAGATGGAGGGGCTGCTCGACGTCCTCGACGGCCGGGTGATCGTCCATCACCACGCCCATCGCGCCGACGACATCCTCACGGTGCTCAGGCTGCGGGACGAGTTCGGCTTCAAGGTCGTGCTCCACCACGTCAGCGAGGCCTGGAAGGTGGCCGGGCCGCTGGCCCGGGCCAAGGCCCCCTGCTCGGTGATCGTGGTGGACAGCCCCGGAGGCAAGATCGAGGCCATGGACATGTCGCTGGCCACGGGCGCGGTGCTGGAAAAGGAGGGCGTGCCATGCGCCTTCCATACCGACGACCCCGTCACCGATTCCCGGCTGTTCCTGCGCACCGCCGGCCTCGCCGTCCGCGCCGGCATGTCCCGCGGCAAGGCGCTCGAGGCGCTGACGCTCGCCGGCGCCCGGATGCTCGGCCTCGAGGACCGCATCGGGTCGCTCGATCCGGGCAAGGACGCCGATCTCGTGATCCTCTCGGGCGACCCGCTCGCCGTGCGGACGAAGGTCCTCCAGACCTGGGTCGAGGGCCGCAAGGTGTTCGACCGGGACGATCCCGAGGACCGGCTGTTCGCCGTGGGCGGCTACGGCGCGAGCCGCGACCAGAAGGCGCACGCCTGCTGCACCGACAACCGGCTCGCGGAGACGACGCGATGAGCCGTTTGGCCCCCCCCCTCCTCGTTCCGTACGCGACCCTCGTCCTCCTCGCGGTCGTCGCGGTCCGCGGCGGACCGCTCGTCGCGGCCGAGCCCCTCCCGGTGCTGGCGATCCACGGCGACATGGTGCACACGATGGCCGGTCCGCCGATCAAGGACGGGCTCGTCATCGTCGCCGAGGGGAAGATCGCCAGGGTCGGTGCGGCGAAGGACGTGCCGGTGCCGGACGGCGCCCGCGTCCTGCGCGGCCGCGTCGTCACACCCGGTCTCGTCGATGCCCACACGGTGGTCGGCCTGACCGGCTACCTCAACCAGGAGCAGGACCAGGACCAACTCGACCGCGGCGATCCGCTGCAGCCCGAACTGCGGGCCATCGACTCCTACAACCCGCGCGAGCGGCTCATCGAGTGGGTCCGTGGCTTCGGCGTGACCACGATCCACACCGGCCACGCACCCGGCGCGCTTGTCAGCGGCCAGACGATGGTGGTGAAGACCCTGGGCGACACGGTGGACGAGGCGGTCGTCCGTCCGGCGGCGATGATCGCCGTCACCCTCGGGGACCAGGCCCGGCCGGGGGGCGACGACCCGAAGAAGTCGCCCGGCACCCGCAGCAAGGCGGTGGCCATGCTCCGCGGCGAACTGGTGAAGACCCTCGACTACGTCCGCAAGCAGCAGCTGCCCGACGTGGACAAGCGGCCGGCCCGCGACCTGCGGCGGGAGGCGTTCGCCGAGGCGCTGGCCGGCAAACTGCCGCTGCTCGTGACCGCCGACCGGGCCACCGACATCGACGCCGCCCTGCGGGTGGCGGCCGAGTTCAAGCTCCGGCTCGTCCTCGATTCGGCCGCCGAGGCCTATCTCCTCGCCGACCGGATCAAGCAGGCCGGCGTCCCCGTGATCGTCCACCCGAGCATGCGGCGGGCCGGCGTGGGGGAGACGGAGAACCTGAGCTTCGAAACGGCGGCCACGCTGCGCAAGGCCGGCATTCCCGTCGCCCTGCAGAGCGGCTTCGAGGGCTACGTGCCCAAGACCCGGGTGGCCCTGTTCGAGGCCGGCATCGCCGCCGCCAACGGCCTCGAGTTCGAGGAGGCACTGGCCACGATCACGATCGACGCCGCCCGGATCATCGGCGTCGAGGACCGGGTCGGGTCGCTGCAGCCGGGCCGGGACGGCGACGTGGCGGTGTTCGACGGCGATCCGTTCGAGTACACGACCCACTGCACGGCGGTGGTCGTCAACGGCCGGGTTGCGAGCACCGAGCCGCGCTAGCCGCCCGCGAACGGGCCGCGGCCGGGGGTGACAAACGTCTCGTCGCCGCGGCCGCCAACGGTCCGCCGCTGCCCGAGCATTCGCCGCCCCCCGGCGGCCGCGCCAGGCCCGGTCAGAAGCAGCCGTTCCGGACCTCCTGCACGATCAACTGTTTGAGCCGCTGGATCGCCTGCTTCTCGACCGACTTGGCGTCCACCCAGAACTGCCGCAGGTCGTCCCGCCACTCGGCGTTGGCGATGTACTGGTCGTACCGCCAGAGGGCGTCGAGCCGACGGCTCAGTTCGTGGACGAGGTCGTGGTCGTGATCCGAACAGCCCGATGTCTCCCCGAGGTGGGTGAGTTCACGTTCGGCGGTAAGCGACATGGTGATGGTCTCCGGAGGGTCTGCCCGACGGCCGCAGGGTCCGGCGGGCGTTGGCGGGGATCCGGCCGTGGAGCACGGTTTCCGCCTGCCTGCGAAACCCCGTGCACTGTCGGCCGCCGGAGCCGGCCGGGCAAATTCGTGCCCCGCCGACGCCCGGGGAATAAGCGGACAGTGCCGCCACGAATCCATGTGCGGCCGAGCCATCGGTGTCCCCCAGGGGCCGCCGGTGTTTCGATCCACAGGGGCGACCACGTGGAGACACCCATGACCACCGCCGAGCGACGTTCCCTCCCCCCGGCCCAGGCTCCGACCACCGCCGGCCGGCTGACGGAGAGTTTCGATGCCTGGGCCCGCGTGCTGCGATCACCGGGCCAGCCCGCCCCGGCCGACCGCTCGCTGCACGGGGCCGCGGACGCCCTCCCCTACCGGCCGACGCTGCGGAACCGGATGGCGCTGGTGCGGGTGCTCGACGACGGCGGCGAGGACGGCGAGGTGGTCCGCATGCGGGGCGACCGCCTCGTCATCGGCCGTAGCGAGGGGGAGATCGTCATCCCCCACGACATTTCGATGTCGCCCCGGCACGCCTCGATCGAGCGGCGCGACGACGGCAACTGGCTGCTCTCGGACCTGGGGAGCGTGCAGGGGACGTTCGTCCGCGTGGTCGCGGCCCGGCTCAGGCACGGCACCGTCCTGCAGATCGGCGGCACGCGGCTCCGCTTCCAGGCGATCGACCTCACCGAGGGGGCCCTCGTCGAGATCCGCGCCGCCGGTGACGGCTTGCGGCACGAGTGCCACGCCCCCTCGACGACGATCGGCCGGAGCGGCTGCGACGCCGGCATCGGCCTCGACGACCCGTTCGTCAGTCAGTTCCACGCGACCGTGCGCCGGTCGCCGCGCGGTTGGCGGATCGAGAACGCGGGCATCAACGGGCTCTGGGTGCGGATCGAGGCGGCCGTCGCCATGACCGTGCCCTCGCAGTTTCAGTGCGGCGAGCAGCGGTTCGCGTTCCAGCCGCTCGTCTGACCGGCGGCCTCAGGCACGCCCCGGCATCCATGCCGGCAGCCGGCGGACCCGCCCCGCGTCATCCACGCAGACCACGGTGCTCGTGCCCGTGGCGATGAGCGTGCCGCCGCGCAGCACCTCGTAGGCGTGGACGACGTGGGCCGCGCCGCTCTTCTCGACCCGCGTGCGGAGCAGGAGCAGGTCGTCGTACTCCGCCGGGGCGAGGTAGCGGCAGGAAATGTCCGCCACCACGAGAAACAGGCCCGCGGCCTCGAACTCCCGGTAGGTGAGCCCCTGGGACCGCAGCATCTCCGTCCTGCCGATCTCGAAGTAGGTGATGAAGTTGCCGTGATGCACGCGTCGCTGGCCGTCGGTCTCCTGGTAGCGGACGCGGATCTCGACCTCGTGAACGGCGGTCATGGAAACTGTTCCTGGTGGACGGGCGGCCGGCGGGCCGGGGCAGCGGGGTTCGTTGACCCGAACCGGCCCGAGACTCTATCCTTCGCGGGCGCGGACGGGCAAAGGTTCCGGGTCCGCGCCGGTTCGCGGATTCGTCGGGAGGCATGACGTGTCACTGGGCGATGCAGGTGCCGGGGGCGTGGGATTCGCGACCGCCCGGGGGCGCAACTGGCCGACGCTCCGCCAGTTCACGGTGTTTCTCGAGAACCGCCCCGGGCAGCTCCTCGAGGTCGTCCGCCGCTTCGAGGGCTCGCGGGTCCGGATCGTCGCCCTGTCGATCAACGATTCCGGCGAATGCGCCTTCGCGAGGTTCCTCCTCAGCCACCCGGAACAGGGCCGCGAGATCCTCGAGCGGGCCGGACTGGCGCTGATCGAGAGCGACCTGATCGGCGTCGAGCTTCCGGAGGACCATCAGCCGCTGCTGCGGATCTGCACCGCGCTTCTCCAGGCCGAGGTGAACATCATCCAGGCCTATCCGATTCTCCACCGACCCCGTGGCCGGCCCGCCGTGGCCCTGATGGTGGACAACACCGAAATCGGTCTCGAGACCCTGGGCAACAAGGGGTTCACGATGATCACCGAGGAGGACTTGGACACCGACGACTGAAGCCCCCCGGCGTCGGCATCACTCGAAGCCCTGGGGCAGGTCGCGAACCTGGCGAACGACGATCTTCTCCAGCGTGTCCCAGGCGACGGCGGTCATCGTCACCGTACCGTCGGCCGCCTGGCTGGCGAACAGCCCGTGCGTTCCCCGGGACCAGTTCACCTCGTACCACTCCGGCAGGATCACGCTGCCGCCGGCGAGGTGCAGTTCGATGATCCCGCCGTGCGCCCGCTCCTGCCAGAGTCGGGCGACGAGCCGGGCGGCAGGATGATGATCGGGGCCGGGGACGACACTGCCCCCGCTCTCCGCCGGCCCGGTCACGTCGAGTTCGGCCAACTCCGGATCCACCGCAGCCACCGACTGGCCGGCGACCAAGTCCCAATCGACCTGTTCGACCGGCGCTGGAGGCTCAGCGGCCGGCACGGGCCCCTGCAGCGGCGGCGGGACGTCGGCGTCGGTCGGCATCCCGTCTGCGGCGGAATCCGGCGGCGTGCTCGGGGCGGAATGGACCGCAGCCGGTTGGGCCGGCGCCGAACCTTGGGACGCCGCGGCCACGGGCGGTTCGGACCTGTCCGGCACCGGACCGAGTGCCGGAATCACCACCTTCACCTTGCACTTCGTGCACAGACCGGTTTTGCCGCCGAGTGCGGCCGAAACGACGATCCGATCGCCGTTGGGGCAGTAGAAAATGATCTCGTCGCCCGCCCGCCGCGGCGCGGGGTAAGGTCCGCCCGACCGCTGGGCCGCCACGGAATCCGGTTTCACGTCAGACACACCACCTGCCCTCTGTACCCGATCGGACGGACCGCCCGGCGTGTGGCCGGAGGCGGTCGGCGATCGTACCTTCCGCTAGTGTAGCCTCTGCGATCCGCGCACGGCTTGACGTTCCCCGTCGGCCGCCGGACACTGCCCGAGTCGGCGGTCCGTTCTCCCCCATCGCTGCCGCCGCGACACGCCCGCCACCGGGCCACCGCCTCGCCAGACGCCCATGCCGATCCCCGTCATCTGCCCCGGCTGTTCGTCGCGGTTCACGGTCAGCGACAAGTTCGCCGGGCTGACCGGTCCCTGCCCGAAGTGCAAGAAGCCGATCACCATCCCGGCCCCGGTCAAGGCGGTGACGATCCACGAGCCGGAGAGCCCGGTGAAGGCCGCCACGGGCCGGCCGGCGATCGTCTCGGTGCCCCGCCTCGTGGAACCGACGCCGGTGACGGCGATCGCGGTCTCGGCGGCGGCCGCGGTCGGCGCGATGGTCCTCGCATGGCTGGCCGGCTTTGTCTTTCGGCCGGCCACGCCGCCGGCCTGGCTGCTCGTCGGCGGGGCGTTCGCGGTCGGCGTACCCTGTGTGCTGCTCGGCTACGCGCTGGTTCGCGACCGGGAACTGGCCGCGCTCCACGGCACCAGCCTCGTCCTGCGGAGTCTGCTCTGCGCGGCCGTCTACACCGGCCTGTGGTGCATCAAGGGGGTGCTGCCCGCGGAAGCCACGGCGGACATGTGGCAGTGGCTGTTCCTCGGACCGATCTTCGTCCTGCCCGGCGCCCTCGCGGCCCTCGCGACCCTCGAACTCGACTGGGGCACGGCCGTGGCCCACTTCTCGATCTACGTGCTGGTCACGGCGGTGCTCCGCATCCTCGCCGGCCTGCCGCCGGTCTGACATTCGCCATGCCCGCCGCGTCATCGAGCCGCCTGCTTCCGGAACTCGCCGCCCTCGACGCGGCCGACGGCGTGCGGATCCCCCCCGGCACGACCGTGCCCCTGACGCCGCGGGTGCGGGCGATCCTCGACTCCACGGAGATGCGCCGACTGGCGGGCGTCAGCCAGTTGGGCCTGGTGAGCCTGGTCTATCCCGGCGCGGTGCATTCCCGGCTCGAGCACGCACTGGGCGCCTACCGGCTGGGGCTCGAGTTTCTCGCCCGCCTGGAGCACGACGAGCGGTTCGCGGCGACCGTCGGCCGCGAGGACGCGGCCACGTTCGTCGTCGCCGCCCTGCTGCACGACGTCGGCCACTGGCCGTATTGCCATCCGATCGAGGACATGGGCCTGACGCACCTGCCGCGACACGAAGGGCTCGTCGCCGGCATCCTCGCCCGGGGCGAGGTCGGGCAGATCCTCCGCTCCGCCTGGGGTCTGGCCCCGGATCGGGTCGCCGCCGTGATCTGCGGCACGGCGACCGACCCGGCGGGCCGGATCGTGCACTCGCTGCTCTCCGGCCCGATCGACGTGGACAAGATGGACTATCTCGCCCGCGACAGCCTGCATGCGGGCGTGCCGTATGGCCGGCACTTCGACCAGGACCGGCTCCTCTCCAGCCTGTGCCTCGACGAGTCCGGCACCGCCCTGGCCATCACCGAGAAGGGGCGGACGGCGGCGGAATTGATGGTCTTCGCCCGCTACGTCATGTTCAGCGAGGTCTACTGGCACCATGCCGTCCGCGCGGCGACGGCCATGCTGCAGCGGGGCATGTGGCTGATCCGTGACCGCATCGATCCGGCCCGGCTGACCGGGTTTCAGGACCACGAATTCGCCCCCTGGTTTCGGGGCACGACCGCCGACACGCCGGCCGCGAGGCTGGCCGACGGGCTGTTCGGCAGCCGGCGGTCGCTCTTCAAACGGGCCGCGACGTTCGACGCGGTCCATTATCCGGCGGTGCACCGGGCCTGCGCCGGCCGCAGCTACGCCGGCACGGTGGCGATCTCCGCCCGGCTGGCCGCGCTGCTCGGTCCGCGGCTGGGCGTCACCGTCGATCCCGATCTGCTGCTGGTGGATGCCCCGCCGGCCGATCGCGAGGTTGAGTTCCGGATCCAGGTGCGCGAGCGGCCGGCGGCCGCGTCGGCCGGTGCCGGCCCGACGTGGCGCCGGCTCGACGAACTCTCGCCGGTTGTCCGCAGCCTCGCCCGCGAACAGTTCGACGACCTCGTGAAACGGGTCCGTATCTTCGCCGCGCCCGAGACGGCCGCGGCCATCACCCACTGCGCCGACCTCGAACGCCTCGTGCTGGAGGCGGCCGCCGACGCACCCGGCTGATAGTCGCGCCGTCGCAGCCGACACAGCGTCTGGCTTTCGCGCCGTCGCAGCCGACATAGCGTCTGGCTTTCGCGCCGTCGCAGCCGACATGGCGTCTGCTCCGGCTTGGGGTCGCCGGGCACAGCCCGGCTCCACGCAAGCGGTGCTTGCACCGTGAAG
>JBIKKQ010000179.1:0-6911 GCA_044360305.1 Pirellulales bacterium | reverse complement strand
ACCGTCCACGCCCCCGGCGGGAATGGTGCCGAGGGCCGGCGCGTCCATGCGGTGGTCATGGGGCAGTCGGGGCTCGTGCAGGGGCTGGCCGTCTACGAGGACGACGTCGCCCTGGGGATCGCCCGCTCCGGCGACCTGGAGCGGACGGCCGGCAGCACCGCACTGTCGGTGACGTTCAGCGAGGCCTTCGAGATCACGGCGGTCGACTACGACTGGATCGAGCGCAACGGCTTCGAGGTGGCGGGGCCCGAGGCCTGGCCGATGCCGACGCGGCTCAATCCCGGCATGAACATCCGGCCGCCGCTGGTGTGGGAGCTGGAACTGCTGACCGGCTGCCTGCGCGACGTGGTCGGCTTCGTCGCCGCGGTTCCCCCCGGCCCGCGCGGATCGACCGGCTCGCGCACCGCGACCGAGTGGACGTCACCCGCCGGCTGGCGACTGGCCTGGGAATGCTGACGATGCGGGCACGAGGCGAGGAGACCGCGCGGCCCCGTCAGCCGCGGTCCTGCCCGAACGGCTCGACCTCGACCGTCGCCGGCGGCAGCGCGGCGAGCAGCGTCCGGCCGTAGGGCTTGGTGATCATCCGCGGATCGAGGATCACGACCGTGCCCTTGTCGCTGGCGGTACGGAGCAGCCGGCCGAACCCCTGCTTGAGCTTGAGCGCCGCCTCAGGCAGCTGGTACTCGGCGAAGGCGTTGCCCCCCGCCGCCTTGATCGCCTCGATCCGCGCTGCCACCAGCGGCCGGTCGGGAACCGCGAACGGCAGCCGGGTGATGATCACGTTGACGAGCTGGTCGCCCGGCAGGTCGATCCCCTGCCAGAAGCCGTCGGTGCCGAGCATCACGCTCACCGGCCCGGCGCGAAACTCCTCGATCATCCGCGACCGCGGCAGGCCGTCGGCCTGGCTCACGAGCCGGTAGTTGCGCCGCACGCACCAGCCGGCGATCTCCGCCGCCGCCTTGGCGAGCGCGGCGTGGCTGGTGAACAGCACCAGCGCCCGCCCTTCGCTCCGGGCCACGTAGCGCCGGATCATGGCGACGACCGCCGCGTCGTAGGCCTCGCGGTTCGACGGATCGGGAAGCCGGTCGACGAGGATCAGCCGGGCCTGCCGGAAAACCCTGTTTGTCGATCGTGACGCTGGCGGGCGCCACGGCCCCGATCCGCTGCCAGATCTCCTGTTCGAAAACCTCCACGTACGACCGACCGGTGACGCGCTCCACCACCCAGGCGAGCACCTGGGAGTTCGAACTCGTGTACCGCACACGCTGTCCGCCCTCGCCTTCCGGCCGCGGGAGCCGCGCGAGCGTCGCCAGGTATTGCCGATTGCCCCCCGGCCACTTGCCGTCATCGCCGAACCAGCCCACCGAACGGCCGAAGTCCCAGAACGACGACTGCGGGTCCAGGTAATTCTTCTCGTCCATGTTGACGTCCGCGTTCATGTCGCAGAGCTCTTGCAGGGTGAACGAGCCGTAGCCTCGATCCTTGAGTTCCGGCAGGTATTCGTCCACACGCTTGGTCAGGTCGAGCTTTCCTTCACCCACGAGTTTTCCCAGCAGGATGTTGAGCGACGACTTGGAAATGCTCATCCAGTGGTGCCGCTGGCCGGGGTCCATGCCCGCGTACTCCTCGAACACGATTTTGCCGTTCCGCACCACGATCACAGCCTGGCAGTTCAAACTCCCCAGCATCTCCCGCACGGATAACGCCGCTTCCCGTTTCGGGTACTTGGGATGGTCGAACGTGCCGGACACTTCGTCGAGCAATTACGGCCGCCGCGCATTGCCGAACATGAACACCGGCCCGCGGCCTCGCGAAATCTCCGCCGTCCGCACGACGTTGCCCAGGTTCAGAAGGGCGTAGGTCCGCAGGTGGCCGTCGTGAAACCAGGTGTCGGGCGTGAGGCCGCCCGGCCGGCGGAGAAAACCCGCCGGATGCTCGCGCGAAAACAGATGCTCTTCCGGCGGGGCGCCGGCGGGCAGCGCATCCCAGCGCCAGCCGGTCGTCGTTTGCGCCGAGGCGGCGCCGCCCATCGTCAGCAACAACGCCGTCAACCGCAGTGCAACCGTCATCGCCCAGCGAGGCCGCATGAATCCTCCTTCGCTGTTCTGCTTTGTAAGGGAAACGCAGGAGCATAGGCCGGTCCGCGGCGGTTCCGCAACCGTGTGCCGCGCTCGCGCGTCGGGGCATCGCCTCGTGAGGCGATGCTCCCGATGGCGAATGCCGTGACGGCTCGCATGTGCCGGTGCTTCCTCGGAGGCGGCACGGGCGGGCGAGGCGGCGGTTTTCACACCAGGCCTGGCCGCGTCGCGTCGGCGGGCTCAAGGATCCACGGCTCGTTGTTGAGGCCGGCATCGCTGCCGCTGAAGATCAGGCTCGTGCCGAGCGAGGCGAGCACGCCCCTGGCGGGCGACACGTACTTCCGGCCCCGCAAACCCTGCCAGCGAAGATCGGCGTCGAATAACGCCGCCCCGGGCACAGGCTCCCCGCTCTGCGGACGCCCGTCGCTTCGCCACAGGCTGCGAACCACGAAGGGCTCGTGCGAGAGGATGGGCCAGGTGGGCCACTGGCTGGTCGGGAGGCTGTCGAGACTGAAGTACAGCTGTCGACCGACGACCGCGACATGCGTTGTCATACGCCACCACGCCGGCATCGGTGCCACGTCGCTGATGCGCCACGTGCCCACGGCGGTGCCGTCGCTCGACCAGACCTGCCGCCCGTGCTTCTCGTCGAACGCCGTGAACACCACTCGACCGTTGAAGATCGTCAAGTCGGCTGGCTGCGAGCCCGCGGTCCTCCAGGGATCGTAGGGGGGAAGAACGATGGTGCCGGCTGGCGTGTTCGCCCCCGTCGTCGTGGCGGGCGGTGTCGTCGTGGCGGGCGGTGTCGTCGTGGCGGGCGGTGTCGTCGTGGCGGGCGGTGTCCAGGCCTGTTGGTCGTAGGCCCGTGGCTGGATATCGACGACGAGACGGGTTCCAGACTCCGTTCCATCCGACACCCAGAGCTCCGGACCCGTGGTGCCATCGTCGGCCGAGAACAGCACGCGTCCGCCGAGCGCGGTCAGGGAGTTAATCGACGACCCTTGCAGGCCGGGATTGATGTCTCGCACGAGCCTCGCCTCGACTGCCCCGGCATCGAGAGCCCAGAGTTCAGAACCCGACCCGAGCGAATAGGCCACGGCGAACAGCCTGGCTCCGGCGGGCACGAGCTGCGACACCGCGTCGCGGACGCTTGTCGGAAACCGGGCCACCCGCATGGTCCCGGAGGCCGTGCCGTCGCTCCGCCAGATCGTGGGCACGCGGCCGTCTTCCACCGCGGGGTCGTAGGCCGTGAACATGAGCGTGCCGTCCATGTCCACGAGGTTGCCGATTGCCGATTGCCAGGAGTCAGGCCAGACGTCCTTCACGAACGCCGTGCCGGCCTGCGTGCCATCGCTTTTCCAGAGTTCATAACTCGAGTCGATCGGGTCGGGAGCCACGAAGAAGAGCGTCGAGCCGACGGCGGTCAGCCCGGAGGGCCGCGAGTTCTCGTCGAAGCGACGCTCCATGATCGGGACCGTGCCGGCCTCGGTGCCGTCGCTCGTCCAGATCTGATAGCCGGCGACTCCGTCCGCGGCCACGAAGAACACGCGGTCGCCTACGGCCGTGAGCGAGGAGATGTTCGCGGAGCCATCGGGACGGATGTCGCGGACGAGCCTCGTACCCGCCACCGTGCCGTCGGTCACGCAGAGCTCGCGTCCCAGGGACGACCCAACGGTCATAGGCGTGCCACCGCCGATTACGGTCATCGTTGACAGCCGCTGAGGCTCAGCGACGAAAAACACGCGGTTACCGGCAGGCGTGAAGTCGCGAGGCGAGGACGAATAACCGCCCACCGGCGGCGGGGTGAGGAGGAGCGCCGGCGTCGACGGGCTGAGGTCCGTCAGCAGCCTCGGGGCGGCCGATTCGAATCCGACCGCGGTTCGTTCGGCGGCAAGTCGCAACGGCCGCACCGCCAGGGCAGCGGATGCCCCCGGTGTCGCTCCGATCACCACGCTGCGGCCAAAGGCTGAACCCGTGCTCGGCAGCATCCGCCAGTTGCCCGTGGTGGCGTTGCGGGCCGCCAGGTCGGTGCGGCCGTCACCGTTGAAGTCGGCGGCCACGAACGCATGCCAGACCGCCTTGGCGTTGAGTCCGTCGAACTCCGAGGTCGGGAAGACTCCGGTGGAGCCACGGGACACCGTCCACCGCTGCGAGCCGGGGTTGCGGCCGGCGAGGTCGGCCCGGCCGTCAGCGTCGAAGTCGCCGACGGTGATGTCGGACCAGGCTACCCCGGTGGCCCATGTCCCTCGGGCTTCACTGCGGCGAAACGCGGTGCCGGTGCTGGCCAGCATCCGCCAGGTTCCGGTGACCGGGTTCCGGCACACGATGTCGGTGCGGCGGTCGCCGTCGAAGTCCGCCGCCCGCGCGTGTTCCCAAGGGATGGCCGCCGCGCTCGTCCCCCAGGGCCGCGTGTCGAAGCCCGTGGGCGTGCCGAGCGACACGGACCAGACGCCGGTCGCCGGGTCACGGCCCGCGAGGTCCGAGCTGCCGTCGCCGTCGAAATCGCCCTGGACCACATCAACCCACGACACCGACGTCGGCCACCTGCCGGCGATCGTGGAGGCCGCGAACGACGAGCCGGTCGAGGCGAGCAGCCGCCAGTTGCCGGTCACCGGATGGCGGATCACAAGATCCACCCGGCCGTCGGCGTTGAAGTCGCCGCTCCGCGCCGAGTCCCATGCCGTGCGCGGCGGCAGCTTTCCCCACAGCCGTGGTGCCGACCAAGCCGGGGCCTCACCTGCCACCGACACCCAAACCCGGCCGTCGGCCGAGCGCCAGGCGAGGTCGTCACGGCCGTCGCCGCTGAAGTCGCCGATGCACGGCGGAGTTCCCAGGGCTCCCCCCGGCTGCGCGATTGTCAGCGACCCCAGCATCCGCGGGGCTTCATGGAACGTGTTACCGAGCACGGATGACGTCGCGACCGTGTCGCCATCGACGAACAGGAGCGCCGGCGTGGTCGCCGGCACCCCACCGGCGACCAACAGCCGCCGCGATTCGAGGCATTCGCCGCCGAGGCACTGCTGCCCACCTCGCGGTCGCCGACGGCGGTGAGCGGAGCGACGATTTCGACGCCAAGTCACTTCGATACCCAACGCGTTGCCCGGGAAATAGAACCAGTCGCCCAGAAGAAAGTTACTCTGCCTCGTCCAGCCTTGCAATGAATGAACACGATGGTGCCGCGGGAGTCGCTCACCCCGGCGACCGACCGATGCTCCTGTGGTTCGCTGTCCGAGCAGAAAAGCGAAGGAGACACAGGATCGGCTGGAGAGATTCGCCAGCTGCCCGTGGACAAAGCCATCAATGCCTTTTGTCCAGTTGATCAACCGCAGGACTCGAAGACCGAGGGCGCAGCCAAGGCAACGCCGCGGGTTTCCTGAGCCGATGACCCGTGCATCCTGCTCGGGCAGGCTGGTTCCACGGTCTGCTAAACTTTCGGTCTCACTGCCAAGAAGGATGCCCCGCCATGACGCGTCCGATGCGGATTTTGTTGCTCTGCGGAGTGCTGGCCTGCGTGCAGGCCGCGGACGCGCAGGTCATCGTCCACGCCGAGAAGGGCCCGAAGCTCGTCGGCGAGGCGGTGCTCGAGGACGGCGCCGAGTCTCTCGTGGTGAAGATCTGCCACAGCCACAGCATCACCATCCCCAGGGCCGCGGTCCTGAAGTACGAAGCCGCCCCGGCCGCTCCCCTTGCCCGACCGAAGGCCGGGCCGCAGGCTGAACCGCGAGCGCGGCTCGGCGACGGAGAGCTTGCCCGCCTCGAGGAACTGATCCGCGACTTCTTCGGCCAGCCCGAGCGGCGGGAGCAGATCCTCGCGGACATCAGGCGGCAGGACGCGATCCCGCGTGAGGACGTGGAACGTCTGAGCCACAGCATCCTGGAGGCGGCGCGGGCCGCAGGCCCCAAGCTCCGCGAGGGTGACTTCGTATTCGATCACCCAACTTACAAGGGCAATGTCCATGTCGAGATTCACCCGCGGCCGGCAGGCCGGGCCACCGACGACGCGACATCCGGCCCGGCGGCCACACAGGCTGCCGAAGAGCCTTATGCCCTGGTGCTCCTGCTGCACGGCGGTGGCCAGGGCGACGGCCACTGGCGCTCCGGCGCCGACATGTTCATCGGGCCCTTCCGCAAGGCGCTGGGCCGAGTGATCTTCCTCTGCCCCACGGTGCTGGAAAAACGTTACGCCGAGTGGGGCAAAAATCCGGCCGAAGAGGACTACGTCAAGGAACTGATGAAGGCCGCCAAACGTACCTGGCCCATCGACACCGACCGGGTTTATTGCGCCGGCTATTCCATGGGCGGTTACGGCACCTGGCACTACGGCGGCCACCAGGCCGATGTCTTCGCCGGTCTGGTGAGCGGGGCGGGCGGCATTCTGAAGGATAGTCCGGTCAATGGCACTTCCGCAACGATGTCCACAGGCATTTCCGAGCCGATGAGCGGCCGGTGAGGCTGGTGCCGCGTTTCCCGGCACCCAATCAGCGGCACCCGGAACGGCAGCCCTCCCCCCGGAGTGGCGATTTTCTTGCCGCGGCGCAGACCGTCTCCCGGGGCGCCCGTCCGGGGCCTTGATGCCTCGCGTCGGGCTCCGATCAGAGGCTGTGAATGTCGATCACGGGCAGCGCGTCTATCCGTCCCTGAACCGCTTCGCGGTCGTCATGAGCCTGGACAAGCTCGCCCCAGTCGGTGGGCGGGCCTCGTGCAGATGAAAGCAGGGGCGGCTCCAGCCGTTCGCCCAAGTGCGTGAGAACTGACTTCACGCGTGCGAAGCCATCCTGGCCTTCGCCCGCTTGCGAACCTCCGGTTCGAAGAGAGCCGGCTCCCGCCGGCCGT
>JBIKKQ010000177.1:0-6944 GCA_044360305.1 Pirellulales bacterium | reverse complement strand
GTCCACGGCCACGCCCGCCGTCTCCAGCAGGGTGCGCATCGCCGCCGCGATCGCGGCCGGCGCGGCGTCCGCCTCCCAGAGCGCGGCCGCCTCGGCGAGGCTCGCCGCCAGCGCCGCCGCCCGGCCACGGTCGGCCGCGGAGAGATAGCGGTTGCGCGAGCTCAGCGCCAGCCCGTCGGCCTCGCGGACGGTCGGCCGGACAACGATCTCGATCGGCAGCCCGAGGTCGCGGACCATCCGGCGCACGACGAGCGTCTGCTGCCAGTCCTTGGCGCCGAAGTAGGCGACGTCGGCGGGCACCGACATGAACAGCCGGCAGACGACGGTGGCCACGCCGGCGAAGTGGCCGGGGCGGATGTCCCCCTCGAAGCCGAGCGCCGGTCCATCGACCACGACCCGCGTGGCGTCGTCGGGCGGATAGACGGCGGCGGTGTCGGGCGCGTAGATCCAGCGCACGCCCTGCGCGGCGAGCAGGTCGCGGTCGGCGGTGAACGTGCGCGGGTAGCGGTCGAAATCCTCGGCCGGTCCGAACTGCGTCGGGTTGACGAAGATCGACACGGCGACGTCGGCACAGTCGGCGGCGGCGGCCGCGACCAGGCTCGCATGGCCGGCGTGCAGGGCGCCCATCGTGGGGACGAAGCCGACCCGCCGGCCGGCGGCCCGCGCGGCGCATACCGCGGCCCGCATCGCCACCGGGTCGGAGACGACGAGCGGCGGCCCGGACATCAGATCATCGCCTCGACCGCGGCCGTCGCGTCGGCGGTGGCCCGCCCCAGGTCGGTGGCGTCGATCGTGACCAGTGCCAGCGGACGCGGCCCGCGGTCGGGCCGTCGCAGTCGGTCCGCGAGCCGCTCCTGGACGGCGAGCAGGTCGGCCACCGACGCGGCCGCCGGTTCGCAGGCCAGCGCGCCGGCGGCCCGGGCGCCGACGCCCATCGAACCGGCATGCGCCGCGAGTCGCGCGGTGACCGCGGCTCCGCCGTCGCGCGGCGCGAGCCGCTCCTCGAGCACGGCCGCGTCGGCCCGGAGCAGGATCACGACCTGCGGCGCGACCGTCCGCTCCAGCGCCCGGTCGATCTCCGCGCCGAAGCGGACCGCATCCGCAGCCGGCAGGTGGTCGGCCGCCGCGCGGAGCATGGCGAGGGAGAAGTCGGCGATCGTGCCGTGCGGATCGGCCGGCCAATCGAGGTCGGCGAGCGTCCGTTCCCAGGCGGCGAGCGTCTCGCGCCAGGCCGTCGCGTCGCCCGGGGTGCCGGCGGGCAGCGGCAGCGGCGCGTGCACCGCCCGGGCCATGACCGCGTCGGCGACGGCCGCGGTCACCTCCGGTGCGCCGCTTCCCGGCACGCCGACGACGGCCACGAGCGGATGGGGCCGGGAGAGGTTGTCGAGCAGCGCCTGGACCGTGCAGCCGGCGAGCGGATGGGCGAGATCGGCGGCGATCTCGGCCGCCGGCTCGAGCACGAATCGCCGGGTGACCATCCGCGGATGCGGGAGCGTCAACGTCGGCGTGTCGAGCACGACATCGTCGTAGAGCAGGAGGTCGAGGTCGAGCGTCCGCGGCGTCCAGTGCCCGTGCCGCTCGCGGTGGAGCGTGTTCTCCACGGCGGCGAGCATCCCGAGCACGTCGTGCGGCGAAAGGCCCGTCTCGATCAGGCAGGCGCCGTTGAGGAACGGCGGCTGGCCGGCGGGGCCGCCGATCGGCCGCGTCTCCCGGTAGCGGCTGACGGCGAGAACGGAGACGCCAGGCATGAACCGCAGCAGTTCGATCGCCCGATCGAGCTGCTCGCGGCGGCGGCCAAGATTGGAGCCGCATCCAATGAGGCATCGTGCCATGGAGTTTCCTGCGACCGGGGGCCGGGACCGGCGATTCTACCGGCCCCGGGGCGGGCGGGGCCACTCCGGGCGGCCGCGGCGGCCCGGAGGGCCGGGATCACCCGGGCCGCAGGCACGGCAAAAAGCGGGGGGGACATCCAGGCCACGACCAAGGTCGTCGACTGTCGATCCCTCAAGTCGTCGCCCCCCAATTTTGCCGAACTAATTTTTACCCGTCGCGGCACCGTCGCGGGCCAATGTCCCACAGCCGGGACGGAGTGGTACGATTCGTTTGTTCGACGGTGCGTCGTCGCGGAAACCAGTCCTCTCGGTCACTCGCCTGACCGGGATGACGAAAGGGCATTCTGTGGAGCGCGCGGGTCTTGTCAAGGACGCGCCGCCGCCGCGTGATCCGGCCCGGACCACGGGATGCGAAATCGGGCCGCGAAACGTCGGCCCGCAGGAACAAAAAATTTTTCATGACAGCAACGCAGTCGTCGTCGGGCGGTGATCCGGACTCGGTGGATGAACTGCTGGCCGCGATCACCTCCGCGCCGGGAGCCGAATTTTCCCCGCAATCGGCCGACGAATCCGCCACACCGATCGCGACGGAGTCATACTGGCGGCTGTCGCGCACGCCGCTGACGAGTCTCGTGTTCACGCTGCCGCTCGTGCTGGCCTACGAGGGAGGCGTGCTGCTTCTGGGCCGCGGCTCGCCCCGCAACGGGGCCGACGTCTGGCTGCGGCAGCTGCTCGACGCCCTCGGTTTCGGTTCGTATTTCCTCCTCCCTGCGCTGACGATCGTCGGCCTGCTCGCCTGGCACCATGTCGAGCACGACCGGTGGCGATTTTCCCCGGCCGTTCTCGCCGGGATGGCGGCGGAATGCGTGCTCTGGGCCGTGGCGCTGATCGCGGTTGCCCGGCTCCAGGATCGGCTCTGGCCGCTGGCAGCCCACGCGGCCCGGGAGGGGTTTTTCAGCCGCCTGATCGGGTTTTGCGGCGCCGGGCTCTACGAGGAGGTGCTGTTTCGGCTCCTGCTTTTGCCGGCGATCGGCTGGGTGTTCGCCCGCTGCGGGATGGCCGAAACGCGGGCCGCGCTGGCCGGGCTCGTCATCTCCAGCCTGCTGTTTAGCGCCGCGCACTACGTCGGTCCGCTCGGCGATGTCTTCGATCCTTACAGTTTCACCTTTCGCACGATCGCCGGCCTGTTCTTTGCCGGACTGTTCCTCGGCCGCGGTTTTGGGATCGCGGCCGGCACGCACGCCGTCTACGACATGCTCGTCGGGCTCGTGTGACCGCTCGCCGCGCGGCGATTCGGCAACGGCTTTTCGCGCCGGCTTTTCGCGTTGCCCCGCGGCTTTTCGCGCCAGCTTGGTGCGGCCCGCGGCGTCGCCGTATACTCGACCTCGACGATCGCCGGGCGGTCTGCGGATGTCGTGTCCGCCACCCGGCGCCGGTCTTCGGAGTCGATCGCCCCGTGCTGTCGGTTCGTCCCCACGTCGCCGATCTCGTGTTTCAGCTCTACGGCAGGGTGCTGCACCCGGAGCTGTTCGAGATCCGTGCCTCGCGGACGATCGACCGCGGCACCTACTCCGCCAGCATCGCGATCACCGAGGCGGGGCACCTGGTGACCTGGCGGAAGGACGGCCTGACGCTCACCGAACTGGCCGCCAGCCAGAAGCAGCCGCTGCCGCAGCGCCGCCGGCTGATCTCGCACCGCATCGCCGGAGAGCGGAGCGACCGGCTGGAGTGTCGCGGTGGAGCCTGCTACCAGACCTGCTTCCAGCTCGAGACGGTGGACGAAGAGGTGTTCTGGACGTTCCAGGAGGAGCTGGCGGGCGAGGGCCGCAACCGCGGCCTGCTCCACCGCTTCGAATCCGGGGGGCGGCTGGCACTGGGCGCCCTGAGCTGGATCAACGTCGAGACCCGGCCGCGGGGGCTGATCGTGCAGGCCTTCCACACCTTTCCCGACGACCTGGCGATCGTGAAAACCCAGTCGCTGTTCGAGGCGCCCTGACGGCGGCTCCCTGCCCCACGGATTGCGGTGACCATCCGATGACAAAACGCCGACCGGCGACCGAGAAATCCCCCGCCGCGGCCGGGCCGCGGCGCAGCCGCGTGCTGATCGCCGACGACAACGAGCCCAATCGGGAGCTGCTCGAGGCCTACCTCGCCGACGTCGATTGCGAGATCGCCACGGCCGTGGACGGCCGCGACACGCTCGACAAGGTGGCCGCGTTCAACCCCGACGTGATCCTCCTCGACGTGATGATGCCGAAGCTCTCGGGCTTCGAGGTCTGCGAGCGGCTCAAGGGGGATCCGGCCACGAGCCCGATCATGATCCTGATGGTCACCGCTCTCGGTGAGCTCGGCGACATCGAGCGGGCGGTGGAGGCGGGCACGGACGACTTCCTTTCCAAGCCGGTGAACCGGGTGGAGTTGGTGAAGCGGGTGGAGAACATGCTCAAGCTGCGGCACGTGACCGACGAACTGGAGCGGCTGCGGAGCTACATCAGCACGATGGACGACGACCAGCCGCCGCGGTGAGCCGTTGCTCGCGGAAAAACCGGGCGGGATTTTGAGTGTCGCGCGTCCGTCGACGGAGACTGGTCATGTTCTGAGGGCAATGGCGAGCGGCTGGCCTCAACTGCCAGCACGTCTCCGGCTGCTGGGAAGGCCGGGAATTCCTTTGTCGCAAGCCAACCCGCTCCGCTGCCAACGGCTCCGACCCGTGGGCACCGCACCCCAGCACCGGCCGGTTACCAGGCCCGATAGCGACGAAGCAGAAGCCACCGGTATTCGGCTGCAACGTTGCGCGTCCAACACCCAAACGGGCAACAGGAAGAGCACGGAAAAGCCGCCTAGGGGATCGGCCCGACGTTATCCAGCAAAAACGCTGGATAACGTCGACGGGCTGATCTGGCGGACGAGTCGTAAGTCCGTGTGCGGCACGACCTTACGAACGCATTGGCCGAAAGGAATCGTCGCGTTATCCTGCGGAACGCCGGGATTATACGGACCCGGATAATGAAGAGTTCGCATGAGTCTGTCGCGAGTATCGGGGGCCGCCCATGAAGGGCCTGTTAATCGCCTTGTGCCTGATTTCAACGCTCCTAATTGTTTTCGTCGGTGCATGTCCACTGCTCGTTAGTAGCGAGTGGGTAGTGATACCTATATTTCTAGCGCTCGTCGCGTGGAATCCGTTGCTGCTGCTTCTTCTTCGCAATCCGCGGCGCAATTGGTTCACGATGGCTGTGCTAATTATTGCTGCTCTCATTGATTGTGTCGCTGCTGTGGTGTGTGCCGTGGAAGCATACGCGGCTCTAGTCGCTCAGAAGGGCTACGTGTCTTTTGAAATCCCTGGACTCCTCATGCTTGCGGGTGTGGTGGGATTCAAGGGTGTTGCGACACTCGTATGCGTGATTCGTAGGCCGGCCAAAGTGAATCGAGGCTCTTTCGCGGCTTGCGAACCAAGCAATGCAGCGGACTCGCGATAAACTCCAGCGGTGTGGTTCGCAGAAGGTCGCGAGCCGCTGATTGCAATCGTTATCCGACTGAAACCCCACCATTCGTGAGCTCCCTTGCAAGCACTGCGCGAGACCACAGCGTTCATCATTGGGCTACTCGCATGGTCCCTTTTCATCTTCGGGCCGTATGCGATCCTACTGGGTCGAATGCCGTTGCTGGCGATACTTGCTTCGTCTGTAGCCTTGGCCGCGTTCGCATTGTCGTTTCGTTGGCGGAACGGCTATGTGTTGATCACCGGATGTTTGGGGGTTTTACTTTTGCTGCACAATACTGTGACGATCGGCGGGGCTTTTGCATTCCTCGCAAGAAAAGCGGGACTAAACCTGTATTGCCAAATCGCTTTCGGTTTGACGAGCATCGCGTTTGTCTACGTGCTAATGCGTTTTGTAGACCGTGCGGCAGCCGTTATACTTGGTCCTGCCCCAGCGCAATCGGCAGAATCGCCGGCGGACGGCAATGACGTCGGATAACCAAGCGGTGAACCGAAGTCGCCGACAGCGCGTTTTTTGAAGTCATAGTTTTTTGGCGGCGACTCGGTTACCGCCGTCGTTCGACGTGAGGAAAAATATGAATACCGATTCAGGCTATCGCCGGTTGTTTGCAATGCTTTCCTTGGGGCTCTTTGTGGCAGGACTACTCCTACCCTTTGGCATAGCGGCAACCGGCCAGCCCCAACTCGCGATAGGCTTTGGCGTCGTGAGCGAGATTCTCGCTCTGCTTTTCGGCCTGTTGGGGTTGCCGTATGCGCCGGCGCGAGTCGCCGTGATTTGCAACACGGTTCTTGTTGCAGGGGCAGGGATCGTCGCAGCGATTCAGTGGCAGCAATACATGTTTAGAGAGACAGAAGCCGTAGCGTGGCTCCGCGTCAAACAATTGGATACTGAGACTGAGGAGGAGTTCGACGCATACCGCAAGACGCAGGTCCAGCTGATTAAGAGCCCGTTCGTTCTCACTGCGGCTCTGCGCAGACCGGAAATCTCGAAGCTCGAGGCCGTCCGTAACAAAGACGACCAGGTGGGCTGGCTTCAAGAACGTATCCAGGTCGCCACCCCCATGGACTCGGAAGTCGTGCAGATCCGCATGCGCGGTGCAGATCCTCATGATGTGCAGCAGATAGTCAATGTCGTGGCCCACGCCTACCTGTCAGAAGTGGTCAACAAAGACCGGGGCGAGCGGCTTGCGCGCCACGACATGCTCGCGATGAAATACAAGGAGCTACTTGATGAGCTTCGGACCCGGCGTGGGGAAGAAAAAAACCTCAACGAAGCCAATGGTGACATCGAGGTCCGGAGAACTGAGATTCAGCAACTCCAGGCGACTATCGACCAGATGGCTGCCCTTCTTACTGAAGCGGCGATCGATATCGGCCTGCCAGTGCGAGTGGAACTCATTGAGGAGGCAAGCGTGCCGTCCGATGCGAGTTAAGAGCCTTACCGCAGTGGGGTGTCGAACTAAGCAATGCAGCGGACTCGCGATAAAATCGGTCGGTGTGGTTCGTGTAAGGTCGCGAGCCGCTGATTGCGATCGTTCGCCTCAAGAGAAATGGGCTCGTGAATGCCAGAATACGCAGATGTCTACGCGATCGGGGAAGACCGGACAGAGCGA
>JBIKKQ010000036.1:0-23498 GCA_044360305.1 Pirellulales bacterium | reverse complement strand
GTGCAGTTCCGCATACCGCGGCCCGGCCGATCGTGTCGTGTTCATGCCCACCTCGCTTGGTCGCTCACGCGAACATCCCATGCAGAAACCAGCCGCCATCCCGGAGCCGGCGAAAGAGCCAGAACCGCCCCCCCGACTCCGTCTCGACGACGTAGTAGTCGCGCCGCACGGTCGGGCCGCGCCACCACGCCGTCTCGATCCGCTCCGGCCCGTGGACCTGCACGATCGCATGCACGGTGCCGCCGAGCCGAAATCGTGGCGGCGGGGCATCCGACACGACCGCCACGGCCCCTCCCCGCAACGGCTCCAGCGGCAACGGACGGGGGAGCATCCAGATCGGCCGCCGGCCGGCCGCCATCCGCGCCGGCAGCCCGCCGTGGCGCACCCGATCGCGTGGCCGCACCCCGTCGCGGTCGGCCGCGATCGGCGCGCCGGCCACGCCGCCGCCGGCAGCGCGGCCGCCGGTGCGGATGGGGCCGGCGTCGGGGGGCGTCGCCACCCAGGCCAGTTCCGGCTGCGGGTCGGCCACAGGCTTCGGCTCGAACACCGCCGTCCGCCCGAGCCGGCTCGAGAGCCGGTCGAGCAGCGGCTCGATCCCGGCCGCATCGCCGGCAGCCTGCGTCTCGAAGAGCGACCGCTGCCGGCAGGCCACGGTGCCGACCGCCACCACCTCCACCGCCACCCCCTCGATGTCGCCATCCAGCCGGACCCGCTCCAGCCGCAGCCGCACGAGATCCACGAGGTGTCGAACCGAGAGGCTCGGCCGGAAGAGCCCGACGTCGATGACGGTCGGCGCGGCGGTCGCGGCCGAGCCGCCGGCGGCCTGCTCCAGCCGCACCTGCAGGGCGAGCACACCCTGTCCCCGCCCCGCCAACGGCGCGACGCATGCCGTCACCAGCCGGTCGATCACGTCTTCGAGCGTCTTCCTGATCTCGTCCCGCCCCGCCAGCGGCACCTCGAATGCCTGCGCCGCCTGCGGCAGCTCCTCGCCGCGCGGCGCCGCCAGCGGCTCGGCAACGGCACCCGTGAACTGGGCCAGCCGGCGGGCGAGCAGCGACGGAAATCGGGATGCGATCGCCGCCGCCGGCAGCCGCAACACGCCGCCGATCGTGTCGATGCCCAGTTCGCCGAGCATCCCGATCGTGGCCGCGTCGAGCCGCAGCGCCGTCAGCGGCAACCCGGCCAGCATCGCCGCCGGACCGTTTTTGAGTCGCTGCACGCCGGCAGGCACCACGCCCCAGCGCCGCTTTCGCGACGCGAGCGATGCTCGGCCTCCGGCCTGCTCCCCGGGCTCGCACAGCAGGTCGGTATGCCGTGCGGCGGCCCAGGAGGCGGCGCAGGTGTCGGCGATGGCGACCCGCGCATGCATCCCGCGAGCCGCGAGCGTCCAGACGGCCGTGCGGGCCAGGGCCGCCTCGCCGCCGAAGAAATTCGCCGTGCCGTTCACGTCCAGGTGGATGCACTCGGCCGCCCCCCAGTCGGCGTCCTCCATGATGCCGACCGTCGGCGAGAACCGCCGGCACCAGCGCCCCAGTTGCTCGAGCGCGACCCGATCCTGCGCCGGGTCGTCGGACACGACCTCGGCGACGTGGCAGGCGTGGGAGCCGTGGGCCAGCGACAGCACGGCCATCGCCTCGGCGAGCGACATGCCCTCGGGAATCCGCGGCCGCCGGCCCCCCGATCGCCGGGCCGCCGCCCGGGGCGGCTCCGCCCAGGCCCACGAGGCCACCGTCATCACGCCACGACGCTCGCGGCGGCAGACGAACACCGGCACCCCGCGCCACTCGGGCTTTTCCAGCAGCCGCCTCTGCACCGGCCAGCGTGGCAGCCAGATCGTCATGATGCGCGGCATGACGCACCTCGCTCCACGCCATCCGGCGCCGGCCGCACGATGGCGCCACGGCTGCCTGTTGCCGATCGCGACAGCCCGCTGCCGTCGCGACCGACGGCAGCACAGCCCCACTCCAGATCCAGCACGACCTCGACTGCCTGGCAGCCTGACGTCCCGATCCCGACCGCCCCACTCCAGGCACCGCCGACCCGTTCGAGCCGCAACCGGCGCTCGAGCAACGTGCCACCGGGCAGTGGCGCCACGGCGATCCGCACCTCGGCCCAGGAAGGTTCGCGGCGGGCGGCCGCGGATCGCACGAAGAGCCCCACGGCGCCGCTCGACCGGGCCGCCAGTTGCCAGCGACGCATCGCGATCGACCACTGCTGTCGTGCGTGCGGCGGCGACCGTCGCTGCGCCGCCGGCCACAGGCCGTCGCCGACCGCCTCCATGCGCGGCCAGGCCAGCACCGCAGCCACGCCGGAGCAGCGCAGCGCCTGATCGATCGCCCAGATCTCGTCTTCATAGCGAGAGGGCCGGGCCACGACCAGCTGCGGTCCATCGCTCTCCGTGCCGAGCCAGGGAAGCACGGCCGGCGGATGAAACCAGCCCGACCGATCGACGACCACGATCGTCCGCGGCCCGATGCCGCCGGCCGGCGCCGGCCGGCGGTCGGCCCGCACCAGCCGGCAGGCGACCGCAGCGGCGAGCGTCACGGCTCCGCCCCCGATCTCCCCGCCGGCCAGCCATTCGACCAGGCTGCCCCGCCGGATCCCGCCGGCCGGCAGCAGGGAATCGAGCGGTCGAAAGCCGCTCGACACCACCTCCCGGGCCGCCTCCCGGGCCTGAAGACTTCCGGCATCGACCAGCCCCGACTGCACGAGCCCAAACGTCACCATCGCAGTGCCTCCCGACCAACAGAATATACTTTTGTACAGTACACGGCAAGCCCCCGCCTGTCAACCACCCCGCAGCCGCGGGATGGGCGGACCGGCGGGCCGCGTCGCCGCCCGGGCGGCACCACCGGGCGGGGTCGCGGTATCCTGTGGCACACGGCGCCGGCCGCCGCCGGCCACAGTCTCCACACCCCACGCAAGGCCCGACGATGATCCGCGCTCGCCTCGTCAAGGCGGTCCTCGCCGTCGCGATCGCGGCCGCCTGCCCGGCCGCCAAGGCCGCTCAGGCCGCCGAGCGGCTGGCGATCCCGGCAGATCTCGCGACGTTCCAACGGGACATTTCCCCGCTGTTCGCCCCCCAGACCGACCTGCCCCCCAAAACCTTCGTGCAGATCGAGCCGGCCGTCCACCATCTCGCGCTCCAGCACGCCGACCGGATCATGGCCCTGCCGACGGACGAGGCCGCACGGACGCTCGCGGCCCTGGCCCGGTTCATCGACCGGCAGCGGACGGCCGCCGCCCAACGGCCGGTCCTCGCCCCCGGCCGCGACGTGATCGGCCTCCTCGACCCCGACCGCGGGCTCGACCCTAAGGAGATCACTGCCATCGCCACCGCCTACGGCTGCGCGGCGACGGTCTTCAAACGCGACGCGGCCGACGAGACGATCGCGAGCGTGGCCGACGAATTCCTCGCCGCCGTCCGCGCCGCCGCGACCGCCGGCCGCGCTACCACGATCATCGTCCTCGGCCACGGCCTGCCGACCGAGATCCAGAGTTACGGCATCCGCTTCGAACGGCTCGCCGATACCCTGCTCGCGGCGCCGGACGGGGGTGGGGCCGTGACGCCGCCGCCACTCGACCTGGGGCGGCTCGTGCTGATCTGTGACGACTGCTTCAGCGCCGACTTTATCGTCAATCTGCAGGACGCCGTCGAGCGTCGCTGCCGCGACCAACGGCGGGAGCTCGTCGCGCTTCCGGTCTGCATCGCCGGCACCAACCGCGGCCGCGTCGGGTTTGCCGACGGCGGCGAGAAGTTCGTGCCTCACTTCTGGAAGGACATGGTGGAGCTGTATTTCATACGCCGGCCGCGGCCGGCACAGGTCGTGCTCCGCAACGTCTTCGAGAACGTCGATCACATGATGTACGGCTACGGCCGGGCGCCGATCATCGAGGGCTCCACCGTGCGCGGCTGGCGGCTGGTCGATCCCGCGCTCGTGCAGGATCCGGCGACCTTCGTCCCGCTCGACGCCGCGGCCCGGGCCGAACTGCGGACGATCCTCGGCCTGCCGGCCGCCGCGCCGCTCCCCGGCTGGCTCGATCTCGGCTGAGCGACGCCCGACCGGCGACCGGGGCACGCCGGCCCGCCGATCGGGGCGGGGCCGCGCCCCCACACCGCGGCGGACTGCTCTCGCGGGCGGCCCGGCGCATCTGCTATCACCCCGGCCTCGCGTCCCCCCGGAATCATCGATGCCCTCGCGCCCGCCCCTCCATCGGCTCGTCGGCGCCGTCACGGCGGCCGCCGCCATCGCCATCACCGCCGGCGGCTGTCGGCTGACGGACGCGGCCCGCGGCGTCCGGCCCGGCGGCCTCACCGCGGCCGCCGTCCCGGCGGACACGGAGTCGCTCCTCGTCCCTGTTCGCGACGCCGTCGCCACGCTGCTCGCCCGGCACGTGCCGGCCGCGGTCGTACAGGCGTCGCTCGAGACGCCCGAAACCGGTCCGCCGGCCGCGAAGCGGATCTGCATCGTGCCGATCGCTGATGCCACGAACGCCGACCGCGACGCCCTCGGGCCCCGGATCGGCGCGATCATCCAGCAGCGGATCGACGAGTCGGACGCCTTCGAAGCGATCGCTCCCCGGTTCGTCGTCGCCGGACTCGAAGCCGCCCGACTGCAGCCCGCGGACCTGCGGCTGCCGGAGCGACGCCGGGCGTTCGCCGCCTTCATGGAGCAGCAGGGTCAGGAGATCGACTACCTGCTCCTCGCCGCGATCGAGCCGGCGGGCGCGACCGATCCGCCCAGCCGCGACCGCGTGCTGGCGCTGACGCTCGTCCATGCCGCCGACGGCAGCAGCGAAGAGTGCCGCAAGCCCCTGCCGGCCCCGCCACTCCACGCCAGACTCGGCCTGCCTCCCCTCTGGCGTTGACCGCGGCCCACCGACTGACCGAACGCGGTCCGCCGCACTGCCGCCGATGCCGAGGAGCCGTCCGAGGAGCCGCTACACCCGGTACCCGTCGCGGCCGACATCGGGCTTCACGCCCTCGGGCGTCTCGTCGCTGGCAATGTCGAACCACTCCGGCTTGAACTCGATCCGGGCCTGCGTCGCGGGATTGGCGAGGGCGATGTTGCTCACCAAGGCGATCACGGCGTCGGCGATCGCCACCTCCGGCTTGCACCGCGGCTGGTTCTCGGGGGACGGATTGCGGATGCACCACGCCCAGTGCTCCATCTCTTCCTGGTAGCCACGGGACGGGGGCTTGGCATCCCCCCCCTTGCCGCCGGCCGCATAGCCGCCGCCACCGCTCTCCGTGGTGTCGAGCGTGGGCGTGCCGTCCTTCGCCTTGGCCACCGTGACCCGCGTGTCCTTGGCGGAGTCCTTGTAGAGCATCACGTCCTGCTCCCGCTCCAGCACCAGCGTGCCCTTGGTGCCCATCACCACCTCGCCGTACTCGCCGAAGCCGTTGCCGTTGATCGACGAATAGGTGACGACGATCTTCTTGTTGGGATCGGCCACCTTGCCCGCCTCGTCGAAGTAGCCCGGGGCGGGATACTCGTAGGTGCAGTAGACGTGGTCGTCGATCTCCCGGTCGGCCGGAAAGATGCTCCGGTTGCCGACCGCGGTCACGGTCAGCGGCTTGATCTTCTTCCCGGGCCCGTGCATCGCCGAGACGAAGATTCCGGCCGCGTCGAGCTGGTGGCTGCCAAGCTCCGCCATCAGGCCGCCACCGGTGCGGTTCCAGAGCCGCCAGCGGATCAGTTCCTCCAGCGGCGTCCGCGTCGCCCCGGTGGGGAGCGCCAGCGACGTGTAGCCGTGCTTCCCGGCATCGACTTCGCGGTCGGCGATCTGGGCCTCGAGCTGGGCGATTTGCTTCGTCAGCCGATCGATATCGGCAGCCTTGGCCCCCTCCAGTTCCTTCTTCCAGCCGGCCAGCCGCTTGGCGAGCGCCGCATCCTCGGGCAGCGGCGGCTGCCACGAATCCTTGCCCGGCAGGTTGCCGCGGTGCCACTGGGCGCGAATCGAATGCAGGTCGCCGAGCAGGCGGGCCGTGCCGATCGTGTGCACCGCGTTGTCATACAGCACGCTGTAGTGCCGCTGGTGGCCCGTGGCGAGGATTTTTCCGGTCTCCCGCGAGACGCGGCCCATCTCCTTGCACTCGTGGATGCTGTGCCCCATGAGCTTCTCGGTGAGCACATGCTTCCCGGCCCGCATCGCCTTGATCGACGCCTCGGCATGGAGGTGGAGCGGCAGGGCGATGATCACCGCCTCGACGTCCTTGTCGGCGAGCAGATCCTCGTAGGCTCCGTACACCTTGACGTGGCCGCGGGCGGCATCCTCGGTGGACCATTTGTATTTCTTCATCAGTCCCGGGCGGGCCGTATTGGCGCTCGGGCTGGAGACGTCGCCGTGGAACGCACGGAAGACGTTGTAGGGGCGGATGTCGGCGATGGCGACGACATTCAGGTAGTCGGGGTTGTGGGCGCCGATGAGCACGCTCCCCTCGTCTCCCGTGCCGAGCACGCCGACCCGCAGCGGGTCGCCCACGCTCTTGCCGTAGCCGAAGTAGATCGAGCCCAGGCCGGCGCCCGAGGCCAGCCCCGCCGCCACGGCGCCGCCGAGGAAATCCCGCCGGCTGATGGCGACCGCGTCGGCGAAGTTCTCCTTGCCGATCTGCTTCTGCTGTTCCGTCAGGTTCATCGCTTCACCTCGGTCGACGTGGAGCAGCATCCCGCGGACCGGCGCGAGAGCGGACACCACTGCTTGAGGAAGTATTCGAGTCCGCTCCAGCCCCCGACGGGCAAGGCGGCGATCACGAGCAACGCGGCCAGTTCCACCCACTGGTTGTATGTCGGCTGGGCGCCGGGCACCCAGAACGGCTGCGTGGCCAGCACGCTCGCCAGGAACGTGGCCCCGCCCAGGGCGTTGAACTTCACCAGCACGCCCAGCACCAGGCAGGCACCGATCGTGACGAGCGACCAGCTCACGAACCGGTCCGCCTTCCAGAGCGGCGCGGGGTCCACAACCGCGGCCCGGCGCCGGTCGGCGTCGGACCCGAGCTGGGCGTCCCAGGCGGCGACGAGCTTCGCGCCGATCGCGTCGGCGTCCTTCATCCAGCCGGCGGCTTGGCCGGCGAGTTCGGCCCGCTTCTTCGTCACCCGCTCGCGCTCGAAGGGGATCGCCGCCGCCCCGGGCTTCCGTTCCATCGCGGCCAGCCGCGCGACCTCGAGCCGATGGGCTGTCAGGTCGGGCTCGATCGCCTCGAGCCACTCGTCCAGTTCGACGCCAGCGGCGACGAGGCTCTTGTCGGCCGTCCCCTTCGCCGCCGCGTCGAGCGGCAGCCGCTTCGCCCGCTCGTCGAGCAGCCTGCGCCACGATGCCACGACGCTCTCCCGCCAGGCCTTCGCCACGTCGGCCGTGGAACGCGCGTCGGCGGCGCCGAGCGTCCCGCGCCAGTCGCCCGTCTGCGGCAGGGCGGAGCGATACCAGTCGGCGAACGGCCCGACGGCCACCTTGCGGAAGCCGGCGCTGGACCAGTCCGCATCGCGAAGGTGCGCCAGCCCCTCCAGAAAAAAGTGCAGGCCGACGACGATCCGCAGAAACACCAGCGCCGCCGTCAGGGTCGTCGATTGCATCGGATACCACCGCCGCGGAAGGTGGGGCGGCTCCGGGCCGCCTCCCGCACGGAGCCCTATCGGCTCCCGTGCCACCCTCTATTGAACCCGGAACCGCGGCGCTGGCAAGCGGTCTGCGGGCCGCCCCACGCCCGGCCGTGTCCGGCGGCCGGTTTTTCCGCTTGCCGAGCGGCCCGACCGGCTGCGAAAACGGGGGCATGCGCCTCGTTCTCTGCTACCCCGTCGAGCCCCGGCACGTCGCCCGCATCCAGGCCGTCGCGCCGGCGGCCGAGATCGTCGACGCCGGCCAGGACCGGGTGGCAGCCGAGCTGCCGGACGCCGACCTGTTCTGCGGCCACCCCAAGGTTCCCGTTCCCTGGGAGGAGGTCGTGGCCCGGGGCCGGCTGCGCTGGATCCAGTCGTCGGCGGCGGGGCTCGACCACTGCCTCGTGCCGGCCGTCGTCGAGTCCGGGATCGTGGTCACCAGCGCCTCCGGCGTGCTCGCCGACCAGGTGGCCGAGCATGCCCTCGGCCTCGCGCTCGCCTGCACCCGCCGGACGCGACTGTTTCTCGAGCAGCAGTCGCGGCGTGAATTCATCCGCCGGCCGACGCGTGATCTCACCGACGCCACCGTCGGCATCGTCGGCCTCGGGGGCAACGGCCGTCGGCTCGTGGACGTGCTCGCGCCGTTCCGCGTGCGGATCCTGGCGACCGACTGGTTTCCGATCGACAAACCGGCCGCGGTGGACTTTCTCGGGCCGCCAGAGTCGCTCCCCCGGCTGCTCGAGGAGTCCGACATCCTCTTCCTCTGCCCGCCGCTCACGCCCCACACCCGGCACATGATCGACGCGGCGTCGCTGGCCCGGATGAAGCCCGGGGCGATCCTCATCAACGTCGCCCGCGGCCCGTGCGTGGTCGAGGACGCCCTCGTCGACGCCCTGGAAAGCGGCCGGCTCGACTCGGCCGGCCTCGACGTCACCCCCGACGAGCCGCCCCGCCCCGAGAGCCGGCTGTGGACGGCCCCGAACCTCGTGATCACGCCGCACGTCGGCGGCCAGGCGGCCCGCCGGATCGATGCCATGACCGACTTTTTCTGCGATAATCTTCGCAGGTACCTGGCGAACGCGCCGTTGCGAAACGTCGTGGACAAGCGGCTCGGCTTTCCCGGGCCGGACGCCGGGGCCCCGAAAGGCGGACCGGTTCGATGAACACGACGATCCTGCGCGAGGAGCGGCCGACGATCGCGGTGGCGGGTGACGTCGGCAGCCGCTGTCCGGAGGAACTGCTTTCCCGATATGCCGAGATCCTCGGCGCCGGCCGGCTCAACTGGACCGAGTATCACTCGCTCTCCCGCCGGCTCGGTGCGGGAGGGCAGGGGGTCGTGTATCTCACCACGCGGCGGGGCAGTGACAACTTCACGCTCCCGGTGGCGCTGAAGATCTTTTCCCCGGAGCGGTACGACTCCGAGGAACTGTACGTCGCAGCGATGAACAAGATCGCGGCCGTGGCCGCCCGCGTCGCCCAGATCCAGCAGGACAACCTGCTTGACGTTCACAACTTCGTCGAGCAGCGTCGGATCCGGATCATGGAGATGGAGTGGATCGACGGGTACGACCTGTCGCGGCTGCTGGCGCCCGAACTGCTCACGGAGACGCGGGCCCGGGTCGATGATGACCGCTGGCGGCACCTCAACAACGTGATCGTCACGGCAGGGCCGCGGCAGTCGCGGCTCAAGCCGGGGGTGGCGATCGCGATCGTCCGCGAGTGCCTGGCGGCGCTGGCGGCCCTGCACCGCGAGGGGATCGTGCACGGCGACATCAAGGCCGCCAACATCATGGTGAAGCGGACGGGCAACGCAAAGATCATCGACATCGGTTCGGCCCACGCCGCCGACGAGCCGCCGTCGATCCGCACCTGCACGCCCGCCTACGCCGCCCCGGAGGTCCTCGAGGGGCGCGAGAACACGCCGCGGTCGGACCTCGCCAGCCTCGGGTACGTGCTCGTGGAGATGCTCTCCGGCCTGCCGCCGTTCGCCGGCCTGCAGTCGTTCGCCGACCTGCTCGAGGCCAAGCGGTCGCTCGTCCACCGGCTGCCGCAGCTGCTTCCCACCGAGGTCACGTGCAACGAGCTGTTGATGGACTTCTGTCGCGGTCTGGTGGCCTACGACCCCGACCTGCGGTTTCCCAGCGCCGAGGACGCCGACCACCGCAAGGGGGGCGCGGCGAGCTTTCATCGACAGCTGATCGTCGGCGGCCTGGCGAGCGAATACGAGAACGAGATCCGGGCGTGGCTGGAGGAACTGGCCATCGACTGAATCCGAGGACCGGCGTGAGCAGCGCCGGCGGCGACAGTGTCAGAACCTTTGCCGGCTGCTGGGAGGGCCGATCCAGAACCGCCCCGCGGCCGCGTCAGGGCTGCGGCTGCGGCTCGACCGCCTTCTGCACGGCGGCCGCGTTCGGCATGCCCTTGATCGCCTCGGCGATGATCGTGCGGTCGGCGTCGCCACGGGCCGCCGCCAGCGCCGTGCGGCACATCTCGATCCGTTCCGCCTCGTTGGCCGCGAGCTGCCGGGCGATCCGCAGGTAGCCCTTGAGAGCCCGGTCGCGATACTTGCCCTCGGGAATCGACTTGACGAGGTCGAGGAGCACCGGCGCGGCATCGCGGGATTGCCATTTGCCCAGCAGCCGCGTGCCGGCATCCTGCAGCGGCTCCTGATCGGTGCTCTTGGCCGCCGCGGCGACGGCGGCGAGCGCCCGGCTGCCACCGACCTCGCCGGCGATGTCGAGCAGGGTGAGCTTCGTCGCCGCAGGAGCACTGCCGAGCGCCGACTCCAGCTTCGCCATGCAGGCCTCGCGATCGGGCATCCGCACGCAGGCCGTCCGCAGGGCGGCGAGGGCGGCAGCCGAGTCGTCGCCACCGAGACTCCGCTCCACGAGGACGTTCAGCCGATCGAGATCGACCGTCTCGCCAAGGGCGGCGATCGCCGCCGCCTGCACCCGCTTGTCGGGGGCCTTCGCGGCCACGAGCACCTCAGGCAGGGCCGCCACGATCCGTCGTCGGGCGACGATGTCGAGAAGCAGGGCCAGCGTCGTCGGCTCCGCCGCCGCCATCCGGCCGCGGACAGCCTCGTCCACGCCGGCGCCGGACAGGTCGGCGATCGCCCCGCGCGCCGCCGCCGCAAGATCGGCATCCGCATCGGCCGCCAACGCCATGAGCGGCGACAGGCTGTCGCCGTCACCGATGCGCCCGAGCGCCCGCAGGGCTGCCAACCGCGCGGGCCGCTCGGACTCGCGACGGCCCGCGACAGCCGCCAGCGCCTTCCGGGCCGAGGGACTGCCGCGATCGGCGAGCGCCTCGACGAACAGGGCGGCCCTGCCGGGCGCCGCGGCGATCTCCCCGATCAGCGCCGCATCGACCTCCGGGACTTTCAGTTCACGGGCCACCGACAGGCCGATGCCGAACAGCCGCCTGTCGGTCGATCGCAACTGCTCCACGAGCAGCGGCACGCCGGCTGAGCCGCGGGCGAGGATCGCCCCGCGGGTCGCCTCGGCGATTCGCTGCGCCGCCACGTCGGCCTTGCGGACCGCGTCGCAGACGGGAACCGCATCGGCAGCCCGACCGGCGCCGATCAGCCGGTCCGCCGCCACGATGCAGGCCTCCGCCACGGCATCGCGAACCGCCGGCACCGCCGTCGTCAGCGCGGGCCGCAGCACCGCCAGCGCAGCCGCGTCGCCGATCTGCCCGAGGGCGATGGCCGCCGCCGCAGCCACGGTCGGATCGGGATCGGCGAGCCGTCCCGCGAGCATGCCGACGGCCGCCGCATCGCGCCGCACGCCGAGCGAATTGATCGCCCCGACGAGCAGCCGCCCCTGCAGCCCGCCCGCGGCGGAGCGCAGGGCCGCATCGCACGCCGGGTCGGGAATCGCCTCCAGCGGGATCCTCGCCCACGAGGCGAGCCGCTCGTCTCCGAGCAGTTTCCCGAGGTCGGGGACGGCATCCGCCGAGCCGTGGATCGCCAGTTCCTTGCAGGCGATCGCCTTGTCGGCCTCGGCGGCCTGCGATCGGAGCACGGCGATCAGCGCCCGCTCTTTGTCGGAACGACCGTCCCCGGCCTCGGCCAGGCTGCAGGCGAGCAAAACAACCGCCGCGACGGCGGCTATGGGGCTGAGGGACCGCGGCATGTCACATCCTCCAGGGTTCGCGGAAGGCCTCCGACAGGAGCCGGTTGGCCTGATCGTCGCCCACGAAGCGGTTGGCGACGGTGTCGTACTTCACAGGGCGATCCAGGGCGATCGCGACGTTGGCCGCATGGCAGGCGATGTGGGCATTGCAGGCGGCGACCTCGTTCCCCTTCGGCTTGCCCCGCGTCTTCACGCAGTCGAGGAAGTCGCGGACATGGAACGTGGCCGGGTAGCCGCCGATCTCGGCCACGGTGCGGCCCGCGAGCAGGGCGGGGGAGGAGAGGGCGAGCTTGCCGCTGTCGCCGGCCTCGACCCAGCCGGTCTCCCCCTCGAACCGGACCGGGCAGGAGCCGAGCGGAATCCAGCCCTTCTCCCGAAACACGAGTTCGCAGCCGTCGTCGTACCGGGCCACCAGCTCGCCGTTGCGGGGAGGCTGGTATTCCACCGGCGGCGGCCGGTCGTTCACCGCCCACTGGCAGAGATCGACGCAGTGCGACCCCCACTCCAGCACGCCACCGCCGACGAGGCCGCCCCCCTTCTCGAAGTTGAAGCCGTCGAGCAGTTTGGCGTTGAACGGCCGCCAGGCGGCGGGGCCAAGGTACATGTCCCAGTCGACCTTCTCCGGAGCGGGCGCGGCCTCGGCGGGCAGCCAGCCGCTCATCGCGGCCTTCATGCCGGCGGGATGGGCGTAGACCCGCTTGAGTTTCCCGAGGCGGCCGGTGCGAGCCAGTTCGCAGGCGAAGGCGAAGTGCGGCAGGTTGCGGCGCTGCGTGCCCGCCTGGAACACCCGTCCCGTGCGCCGGACGATGTCCCGCAGGGCGAGGCTCTGGGCGATGTTCTTGGTGCAGGGCTTCTCGCAGTAGATGTCCTTGCCGGCCCGGGCCGCGGCGGCAGCCATCGTGCCGTGCCAATTCGGGCCGGTGGCGATCAGCACGGCGTCGATGCCGGGCAGGTCGAGCAGTTCGCGAAAGTCCCGGTGCATCGTGCAGCGGTCATCGTTGTACTTCGCGTCCACCTTCTTCTTGATCTTCGTCCGCCGATCCTCCTTGACGTCGCAGACGGCCGCGAACCGGACGTCGGCCTGTTCGAGAAAGCAGCCGAGATCGTATTCGCCGCGCCCGCCGATGCCGATGCCGCCGACGACGATCCGCTCGCTCGGTGGCGCAGTGCCGTCGAGGCCGAGGGCCGAGCCCGGAATCACGACGGGGGCGATGGCCGCCGCCGATCCGGCGGCAACGAATCGTCGGCGGGAGAACGCTTGTCGGGCCATGGCGGGCCTCCTGGGATGGTGCACGTCATCCACACCGGCGAGTCGCCGGTGGAAACTCGAGGGTAAGGCTACCGGCCACGCCCGCCGCGCTGCAACCGGCAGATCAAACGCCCCGCCATCACCGGCCCAGCCGGCGATAGATGCCGCGGACGACGGCCGTCGTGGTCCGCGGCGCGAGTCGCTTGAGGCGCCACAACCAGCGTGCCTGGGCCCCCACCACGACATACCGGCGGTCCGCCTGCACGGCCCGCAGCACGCGACCGGCGACGCGCCGCGAGTCCCAGCGGGCGACGGCCATACGGCGCCGCGCCTCCCGCTCCTCGAGCAGCGACGTGAAGTGCCAGGTGCCGAGCAGCCCCGAGCGGAAGAAGCCGGGGCAGACGACGGTCACGCCGGGGCGGCCGCGCGGGCACTCCGCGGCGATCGCCTCCGACAGCGCCACCACGCCCGCCTTGCTCGCGGCATAGGCCGCCAACGACGGCGGCGCGAGGAACGCCGCGATCGACGCCACGTTGACCAGGTGCGTGCGGCGCGGCTGCTCGCGCAGCCAGGGAAGGAAGGTCTCGCAGCCGAGAGCCGTGCCGAGCAGGTTGGTGTCGAGCACGCGACGCCACTGGGTTTCCGGCAGGCTGCCGACCTCGCCGGTGGCCCCGACGCCGGCGGCGTTGACGAGCAGTTCCAGGCTCGGCCACTCCCCCCGCAGCCGATCGTGGAGCGTCCGCCAGCCGGCCGCGTCGCGCACGTCGAGCCCGATGGAGAGGGAGGGGCGGGGGGCGGCGTCCCAGCCGGCGGTGAATTCGCCCCCCTGCATGGACTGCGGCAGATCGACGCAGGCCACCCGCCAGCCTTCACGAAGCAGCGCGACGGCGATCTCGCGGCCGAGTCCGCTGGCCGCGCCCGTGACGACGGCCGACCCTGGATGAAGACGGCGAACGGGAAGCACGGGCGGAAAAGCGAGGGTGACGGGACTCGAACCCGCGGCCTCCAACGTGACAGGCTGGCGCTCTAACCAACTGAGCTACACCCCCGTGAACCGTTCGCACGGAGCCGGGTGCTTCCTCGCGAGATGGACAAGCATAGCCCGGGCCGCGGCGTCGCACCAGAGCGCGGCGGCGCCGCGGGCGGAACGCGCGTTCCGCGGCCGGTCGCCGCGGCCGCCGGCCGCCATGCCGGTCACGCGAGCGCGGCCGCAGGCACCGCGGGCGGCGCTCCAGGCGGCGTTACAAAACGCCCCGCTCCGGTGCGAAGCCCTTCCGCGCCGCAATCTCGAGATCCTGCTCCGCCTGTGCCGCCAGTCCGGCGGCCCGGCAGGCGAGCCCCCGGTGCTGGTGCATCACGGCCAGGGCATGATCGACGGGACGCAGTCGCCAGGCGACGAAGGCCGGATCGGCGCCGCCGATCTCGCCGACGATTTGGCGGCGCGTCCGCTGCACGCCGGCGATCGCCCGGTTGAGATCGTCGATCGCCTCGTGCTGACGGCCGAGTTGATGGAGGATGAAACCGCGGGTGTCGAGAAATTCGGGCGACTCCCCCCCGACGGCCTCCAGGGCCCGGTCGATGTCGGCGAGCGCCTGGTCGAGTTCGCGGCCGACGAGGGCCCGGACGTACGCCCGGTGGTTCAGGGCCTCGGGGTTGCGGTCGCCTTCGATCGCCACGGCGGCTTCGGCGTCGGCCAATGCCCCGTCGGCGTCGCCGGCCACCACGTGGGCCAGCGCCCGCGTCCGCAGCGGCCGGGCCGAACGGGGCGCGACGACGGCCGCCGCGCTGGCGTCGGCAATCGCGCCGCGGGCATCGCCCTCCTGGAGCCGCAGCGTGGACCGCCAGCAGAGGAGACTTTCCTGCAGCGCAGGGTCGCCATCGACCCACGAGAGTGCCCACCCCACCTGACCGACGGCCGCGTCGACATCCGCCCGGCCCTCGTCGATCATCGCCTGCCTGACCGCGGCCTCGATGATCTGGCCACGGACCAGCGGCAGGAGCTTCGGCAGCAGAAGGACGGGCACGACGCCGAGCAGCAGCACGGCGAGGAGAAAGTAGCGTCGCCACCGCCCCGGGGCGGGGCTCCGGTCTTCATCGGGATCGAAGCCGGCCGGCAGCCGCGCAGAGGACCGCGGTCCCCCGGCCCGGCCGGCCTGGGAATCGAACTCCTTGGGAATCGGAAAGCCGAGCTGGTCGTACTGCATGTCGCTCACCCGCCGCGAACCTCACGGCATGATACCCCGCCACCGGCACGGGGAGCGACCGGCCGGCCTTGCGGAATTTGACCCCCCGGGCCACGCGGCGTAATCTCCGCAGGGTCGATTCCCCATCGGGAGGTCGCGCGATGCCGCTGTTCGAAATCGAGACGAGTGGCCACATCATCATCTCGTGGGCGGTCGACGAGCATGCCGCCGCAGCCGTGGTGGAAGAGGCCTACCCGGGCGAGCGGATCCTCCGGCTCACCCGTCGGCCCCGTGACTCGTGGGTGATTTCCAAGTCGGCCCTCGGGCTGACCAGTTCCTGCGTCGATCCCTGCAACACCGCCCGCGAATGCCTGGCCCGGGCCGCCGGCGACAAGCTCCACGCCATCCGGCTCTACATGCACGAGACCGGCGACGATCTCGACCGCGCCCGGCGCGTGATCGAGTCGAACATGGTGATGGGCTGGTGAGCGTCGTTCGCCGCGATCGAACAAGCCTGCCGCCGAGCCGCCGTCAGTTTCCCGACGGCGGCGTGTCGAAGCTGGCCTGACGCACGGCCGAGTCGGCCTCTGGGCCACTGCCGACGAGAATCTCCCGCCCCGGCCGATAGCTCGACGTCCCCGCCGGCCGGTACATCGGATCGGGCCGCCGGGTCGGCAGCGGAGTCGTCGGGGAAGGCGTGAGCGACGCGGGGGCCGACGCCGGGACGGCGGGGACCGCTGGGGAATCGAGGGTGGCTCCCGCCGCGGCGGCCGGCAGGAACCCGCTGGCCGGCGGGGGCTGATCGACCGGCGAAAATCCTGCCGGACTGGCCGCCGGCGACTGCGCGGGCATCTCGCTCGGATACTGGCCTCCTCCAAACCGACCGCCGGCCGGGGGCTCGAATCGGGATCCGGCCGCCGGCGACACGGACGGCGGCAGCGAGTCAGACGGCCGCGCGTCGGCATAGCGTTCCGGGGGCGCGGACCGGAAGCGGTCCCCGGCGGCGTCCACGGCCACCGCGGCACCGCCGGCGGCAGCGGGCGACTCGCCGGGCAGGCCCGTGTAGGGGCCGACCTGCGGCGCGACGGAGGCCAACGGCGTCTGCTGCCGTGGTGCGGTGGCACCGCGAATCGCGTCGGGCGGCGTGGCCGCGGCGACCGGTTGCATCCGGGGAGCCGGCGTCGATCCGTAGGTCACGGCGGGCGGCGTTGCGGCGACTTCGGCCGGCGCGGCGCCGGCCGCGGGCTGGGTGGCCGCCGTCAGCGAGTAGGGCTGCGGCGTCGAGGTGACGGGGTAGGGCTTGGCGGTCGTGGACGGCTTCTCGATGCCTCCGGCCGCCGGCGCGGAGGCCAGTTTGGCGGGATCGGCATTGCCGAACGCCCACCACGATGGCTTCGACGAGGCGGTCCCGGTCTTGCAACCGGACGTCACGAGGGTGGCCAGCAGGGCGACGAGCAGCAGGGCGAGCGGTTCGACCGAGCGAATCCCCTGCGCGCGATGGACGGACATGGCGATGGGCCTCCGAAGCCGGTTTCGTGGCCGCACCACCGAACAGGGGGTCGCGGCAAGGAAGGGAGATAGGTTCCCCTCCGGCTCCGCGTCAACGCCATTCGGGACCGGGAAAACGGGCAGGTTCCCCGGCCAGCCGCACGACGAGGCAGGGATCGGCCCCGACGTCAGGGCACGAACCGCTTGCCGACGGCATTCCAGTCGATGACGTTGTAGAAGGCGTTGACGTAGTCAACCCGGCGGTTCTGGTAAAGCAGGTAGTAGGCGTGCTCCCAGACGTCGATGCCGAGCAGCGGCTTGTTGCCGTGCATGATCGGGCTGTCCTGGTTGGCCGTGCTCTCGATCAGCAGCTTGCCCTTGGGATCGACCGACAGCCAGGCCCAGCCGCTGCCGAAACGGCCAAGCGCCGCCTTGGTGAACTCCTCCTTGAACCGGTCGAAGCCACCGAACACGCTGCGGATCGCCTCGGCGAGGTGACCGGCCGGTTCGCCACCCTTGCCCTTGCCGAGCGACTCCCAGAACAGCGTGTGATTGGCATGGCCGCCGCCGTTGTTCCGCACCGCGGTGCGGACCGCCTCGGGAACCTTCTCCAGGTCGGCGATCAGCTTCTCGACCGGCAGGGCGGCGAGGTCGCCGTGCGTCTCCAACGCCTTGTTCAGGTTGGTGATGTAGGTGGCGTGGTGCTTGCCATGGTGGATTTCCATGGTCCGGGCATCGATGGAGGGCTCCAGCGCGTCGAAGGCGTAGGGGAGGGGGGGCAGCGTGTAGGCCATGGAACTCGTCTCCTCGATGCGGCGTGTTTCGTTGCCTGCCCGGCCCCTGCGGCCCGGCGAGGTGGCGGGATCGTATCGCACCGCCGGGCAGTGGGCAACTCGGCCGCGGCGCCGCCCGCCGGCGGGAGCGGATTTCGCGTCGGTCTTTCGACCCTGCCGTTCGTCGGGATTACGCCGGCCGCTCCCGCGACAACGACCCTGCCGAACCTGCCCGACGTGCGTCCTGCCACGTCGGCCACGGCCGTGCTGAATCCCGCGTCGCGTGGCCGCCGAAGCATGACTCTGTGGGTCGGTCGAGAGGAGCGGCAGGATGCCGCCCGCGATCCATCCGGGCAGAAGCCGGACGCTGCGCACCGCGCGCGGCAGCCGCCCCCGGGCCTGCAATTGCGAAGGGATTCGTGACCGATGTCGTCGAAGGCCAGTCAACGGCGCGACCAGCGTCGCCGCCTCGTCGTGTCCTGGAATCGTTCCGCCGCGGCTACCGGTCCGACGGCGTCCACCGAACCGCGGTCGATGGCCGAGTATTCGCGCGAGGCGCATCCGGAGCACCAGCCCAGCCCGGCGGTCCTCCTGCCCACCGGGCTCGGGGGCATGGCGCTGGCGATCGCGGCGATCCTCGTTCCGGTCGCCGGCGCCGTGGCGGTGGCGGTCTGGGAGCCGCTCGTCGGCCGCGACCTGTTCACCTCCAGCGGCCGCTTCGGCGGCACGCTCCGGGCCGTCAAGGCGTGCTTCGATCCCGGGACCATGCAGTCGCTCGCCGGCTGGCTGACGCAGATGCTGCTCGTCCTCGCGGCGGCCGTCGCCCTCGTGGTGCGGCTGATGCGCCGCCATCGCCGCGACGACTACAACGGCCGGTTTCGGGCCTGGGGCTGGCTGGCCGGGCTGTTCGTCATCACCTCCTGCTGCGCGGCCGTGCCGGTCGGCCGCGTCGTGGGGACGGCAATCGTGGACGCCTCCGGGGTGCCGCTCGGGCCTGACGGCCTCGGCTGGTGGGTCGTGATGGCGGCGGTCGCCTACGGCGCCGTGTCGCTGTGGGCCGTGCTCCCGCTGCACGAGCGGGGCGCGACGTCCTTCTGGCTGCTGCTGGCGCTCTCCGCCTGGGGCGGTTCCGCGGCCTGCACCTGGCTGGCAGCGGGCCGCGACCGACTGCTGATCGCCGCCCACGCGAGTTGGATGGCGGGCGCGGCGCTGGCGGCCATCGCCATGCTGGCGGCCGCACGATCGGTGATCCGCGAGGTCCGCGGCCAGTGCCGCGTTCCGGCCGCGAACCGGGCGCGGCCGGGCAGCGCGGAGGAGGGTGACGACGCCGACCAGCAGGAGCCGGAGATCGCCGACAGTGATGCTTCGGACGCGGCCCAGGCGACCGACGCGTCGGAGGAGAGCGACGCCGGCGAGCCCGACTTCACCGCGGCGGACGAGGAGCCGGAGCAGCGGCACCTGTCGAAGGCGGAGCGGAAACGGCTCAAGAAACTGGCCCGCATGAACCGGGCGGCCTGACGCCCGGCGCGGCGGCTGGCCGGCGGGCCATTGACGCGGCCCGCCGACGTCGTCGATACAGGCGGCGAGGAGTTTCGCCATCATGAGCAGCAAGCCCGTCCGCACCCGGTTCGCCCCCAGCCCGACCGGCTACCTCCACATCGGGGGCGTCCGCACGGCACTGTTCAACTGGCTCTACGCCCGGCAGCACGGCGGCGCCTTCATCCTGCGGATCGACGACACCGACGTGGCCCGCAACGTGGAGCAGGCCCTGGAGCCGATCCTCTCCGGGCTGCGCTGGCTGGGCATCGATTGGGACGAGGGGCCGGGCGTGGGCGGGCCGTACGCGCCCTACTTCCAGTCGCAGCGGGCCGACCGCCACCGGGCGGCGGTGGACCGGCTCCTCGCCTCGGGACACGCCTATCGCGACTATGCCACGGCCGAGGAACTCGATGCCGAGCGCAAGGAGGCCCAGGCCGCCGGCCGGCCATTTCTCTACAGCCGGCGGTTCGCCGCCTTCGATGCCGCGGCGGCGGAGCGGTTCGCCGCCGCCGGCCGGGCCGGCGTCGTCCGCCTGAAGATGCCGCGCGAGGGGACGCTCGTGATCGACGACGCCGTTCGCGGCCGGGTGGAGTTCGCCTGGGAACGCGAGCAGGACCATGTCATCCAGCGGGCCGACGGCTCCTGCCTGTATCACCTCGCGAGCGTCGTCGACGACCACGACCTGGAGATCTCCCACGTCATCCGCGCCGAGGAGCACCTCTCCAACACGCCCCGGCAGGCGTTCATCGCGCTGGCCCTGGGCTACGAGCTTCCCGCCTACGCCCACCTGCCGCTGGTCGCCGAGCCGGGAAGCCGGACGAAGCTCTCCAAGCGGAAGCTAGCCCAGTACCTGAAGAACGCCGACTTCAAGCAGGTGGCGGAGCACGGCACGCGGATCGCCGAGCGGATCGGGCTCGCCCCCGAGGCCGACACGTTCAACCCGGTGATCGTCGATTTCTACCGGGCGGTCGGCTACCTGCCGTGGGCGATCGACAACTACCTGGCGCTCCTCGGCTGGTCGTACGACGACAAGACGGAGTTTTTCTCGCGCGAGGAACTCGTCCGCCAGTTCTCGCTGGAGCGGATCAACTCCTCGCCGGCGAGCTTCGACCCGAAGAAGCTCTGGGCGGTGCAGGACCACTACATGTCCGCCCTGACGACGGATGAGAAGCTGTCGCTCATGCTGCCGTACCTCGTCAAGGCGGGGCTCGTCGCCGACCCGACGCCGGCGGCAGCCGTGGACACGGTCCGCCGGGTGATCGAGGCCGCGGGGGACCGGCTCAAGGTGGCCGGCGACATCCTCAGCTACGCCGATTTCTTCCTCGTCGAGGAGCCAGCCCTGGACGAGGCGGCGGTGAAGCAGCGGCTGGCGAAGCCCGGCGTGGGCACGCTGCTGGCCGCCTACGCGGCCGCGCTGGAGACGGTCGAGCCGTTCGCGCCGGCGCCGCTCGAGGAGGCGCTCAAGCGGACGGTCGAGGCGGCGGGCGTGAAGGTCGGCGACCTCGTGCACGCCGTCCGCGTGGCGGTGACGGGGAAGACGGTGGGGCCAGGACTCTACGACTGCCTGGCGATCCTCGGCCGCGACAAAAGCCGCAGCCGCATCGCCCGCGCCCTGCCGCTCTGCGGCTGACGGCCTCGCCCTGTCGAACCGCTCACCAGTCGTCGGTGCGGAACGGCGACGCCGGCAGCCCCTCGCGATTGAAGAGGTTGGCGCCGTCTGGATTCATGGAGAACGCGTACCGCACGGCCACCGGCTCCTTGACCTCCGGCGACGACACCACGACCGTCCTGCCGTCGATCGCCGCGTCGGCCCAGACCCACTTCTTGTCCGCGCCGGCGATCGCGAACCGCTTGAGCTTGCCCGTCGGCTCCTCGACCACGGGCTTGCGGGTGCCGTCCTTGAGGCCGACCATCAGCCCCGAACCCACGTGGTCGAACTCCAGCCGGACCTTGTCACCTTCGACCTTCAGCCCCTTGAACAGCGGCCCCGACGGCACGAGGTCGGCCTTGCCGTAGTCGCGGTGGAGGGCCCAGCGGGCCAGCCGCATCCCGAGGTCGACCTTGTTCTTGGGATGGATGTCGCCCGCGACGGCGAGCGGCACCGTGTCGATCGCCACAACCATGCCGGTCCGGGGGATTTCCAGCGCCTTCCGCTGGGCCTCGCGAAGCTTCGCCCAGCCGTCGCCTCCCGCCGGCGCGTCGGTCGGTTTCTGGTAGCTCGCCAGTTGGACGAAGTAGAAGGGCATCTCGGGCTGATCCCAGACCTTTCGCCAGCCCTCCACAAGGGCCCGCATCTTGTGGAAATAGGACTCGCCCTCGGCGCCGTTCGATTCCCCCTGATACCAGATCACGCCTTTGATCGGAAACCGCACGATCGGATGGATCATCGCGTTGTAGATGCTCGACCAGCCGCCAGCGGCGGGGTTGGCCGGCATCGCCGGCGGCCCCGCGGCCAGCAGCCCGCCGGCCGCCGACTCGGCCCGGGCGCGGACCAGCCAGCGATCCACGTCGTCGAGATACCGCGGCAGCGCCTGCGTCCGCCAGTTCTCGATGGCCTGCTTCCTCGCTTCGGCATCCTTGGCCAGTTCCGCCACCGACGCGATGCCCTCGGGCGCCACCCAGGGCTCGATCGCCGTGCCCCCCCAGTTGTCGTCGAGGAGCCCGATCGGTACGCCGGTTTTAGCCTGCAGTTCACGGGCGAAATGGAAGCCGGCCGCGGTGAACTCGCCCGCGGTCTGCGGGGTGCAGACCTGCCACGGCCCGGCAGGCGGCTCGTCCGCAGCGGCCGTGGCCACCTGGTGCGCGAACTTGACCCGTCGAATCATCGGCAGGTCGGCGGCCTTGGCATCCTCGGCCCCGTCGCATTGGGCGAGCGTCCACTCCATGTTCGACTGGCCCGAGCAGAGCCAGATGTCGCCAACGATGACGTTCTTGAGCAGGAGTTTGTTCGCGGCCGTGACCGCCAGTTCGAGGTTGTTCCCCTCGGCCAGCGGCGGCAGCTCGACGATCCACGCCCCCTTGCCGTCGGCCTTCGTTTCCGCGGTCTTGCCGGCCAGCGTCACGACCACCGCCTCGCCGGGTGCCGCCTTGCCCCAGACGCGAATCGGCCGGTTGCGCTGAACCATCATGTTGTCGGAGAAGAGCTTCCCCAGCGTCACGTCGGCCCGGGCGGCCCCCGCACCGAACGACGCGACGAACGCCATGGCGAACAGCACGGGCTTGAAGAACGACGCAGCCTTGAACATGGCCCCTCCAGTGAGGAAGACGATTGGCAATCCGGAACGCCGGCCCGTCGCCGGCCCCGACCAGGAGGACGGTACCGGACCGGACGGGCGTTGCCAAATCGGGGCGGCGGGCCGGCCTTCTGGACGCTCGGCGCCGCCGACGGCTAGATTCGCGGGACCTTCATTTTTTCCCGGAGACTGTCATGCCCCTGCTCGTGGTCGGAAGTGTCGCCCTCGACTGTGTCGAAACCCCCACCGACAAGCGCGACGACGTGCTCGGGGGCTCGGCGGTGTTCTTCTCCTACGCCGCCAGCTTCTTCTCGCCGGTGAAGATGATCGGCACCGTCGGCGAGGACTGGCCGGTTGAGCACACGCGGCTGCTGCGCGAGCGGGGCATCGACACGTCGGGCATCGAGACGATCCCCGGCGGCAAGACGTTCCGCTGGCGGGGCCGCTATCTCCCCAACATGAACGACCGGGAGACGCTGGAGGTGCATCTCAACGTCTTCGGCGACTTCAAGCCGAAGCTCAACGCCGACCACCGGACGAGCAAGTTCCTGTTCCTCGGCAACTCCTCGCCGACGACGCAGCTGTCCGTCCTCGACCAGATTCCGGACGCGAAGCTCACGGTCGCCGACACGATGGACCTGTGGATCAACATCCAGCGGGACGAACTGGAGGCACTGCTGCGGCGGATCGACGGCCTCGTGCTCAACGACTCCGAGGCCAAGCTGCTTGCCGAGGACGAGAACCTCGTCCGCGCCGGCCACAAGGTGCGGCAGATGGGGCCGAAGTTCGTGGTCATCAAGAAGGGGGAGCACGGGGCGATGTTTTTCAGCGAGCACGAGATGTACGTCATGCCCGCCTACCCGACCCCGCAGGTGCTCGATCCGACCGGCGCCGGCGACAGTTTCGCCGGCGGCATGATGGGCCATCTCGCGGCCCTCGACCGCTACGACCCGCAGGCCCTCAAGGAGGCCCTGGCCTACGGCGTGATCACGGCCAGTTTCACGGTGGAGGACTTCAGCCTCGACCGGCTGGCGGGGATCGGCAGGCACGATCTCGACCGACGGGTGGCCGAATACCGGCAGATGCTGACCTTTTAGCTTCACGCGAAACACGGGCATCCTGCCCGTTTTCGCTTGGCCCATCCGCAGGCAACGCCGAGGGTTGCCTGGATGGGCGGCCGCGGTCCTCCAGACCGCGGGGGGTTGGGCGAGCGATCGTCGCCGAGCGTGGCGGTGGTGGAGGGGTTGCCCGTGCCCCGAGAGCCGGCGTGTGCCGACGAGCGCAGCCAGGATGGCGAAG
>JBIKKQ010000176.1:0-6949 GCA_044360305.1 Pirellulales bacterium | reverse complement strand
CGCGCCGGCGCAGGGCCTCGATGCGGGCCAGCAGCTCGTCGAGGGCGAACGGCTTGACCACGTAGTCGTCGGCCCCGGCGGCGAACCCCGCCAGTCGCTCCGGCAACGTGCCGAGGGCCGTGAGGACGATCACCGGCGTGCGCACCCCCGCCGCCCGGGCCGCCTGCAACAGTTCGAGCCCGCCCCCCTGGGGCAGCATCAGGTCGAGGACGACGAGGTCGGCCGAGGCGAAGGTCCGATCGCGGGTGGCCTGCGCCCCGTCGGGCACCCAGGTGCACTCGTGCCCGCGCTCGCGGACGGCGCGGGTGACTGCCCGGGCGATCAGCGGGTCATCCTCGACGATCGCGACGTGCATGCGACAACGCTCCGGACAGGACGTGCGGCACCGTGCCGCAGCGGAGGCTCCTCCACCCGCTCTCAGCATACCGCCGGGCCGACGCCGGTGCCGGGCCTACTCCCACTCGATCGTGGCCGGGGGCTTCGAGGAGACGTCGTAGACGACACGGTTGACCCCCCGGACCTCGTTGATCACCCGGGTGGAGATCGCGGCCAGCACCTCGTAGGGGAGATGGCTCCAGTCGGCCGTCATGAAGTCCTCGGTCTCGACGGCCCGGACCGCGAGGACGTCGTCGTAGGTCCGGGCGTCCCCCATGACGCCGACACTCTGCACCGGCAGGAGCACGGCGAAGGCCTGGGACACCTTGCGCATCAGCCCGGCGCGTTCCAGTTCCTCGAGCACGATCGCATCGGCCTCGCGGAGCCGGTCGAGCCGGGGCCGGGTGACCTCCCCGAGGCAGCGGACCGCCAGGCCCGGTCCGGGGAACGGGTGTCGCCAGACGATCCGCTCGGGAAGCCCGAGCTGCAGGCCGAGCCGCCGGACCTCGTCCTTGAACAGGTCGCGGAGCGGCTCGATGAGCTCGAACTGCATGTCGTCGGGGAGGCCGCCGACGTTGTGGTGGAGCTTGATCGTGGCGGCGGGCCCGTCGGGCGCGGCGCCGCTCTCGATCACGTCCGGGTAGAGCGTTCCCTGGGCCAGAAACCGGGCGCCGCGAATCTTCGCCGCCTCGTCGTTGAAGCAATCGACGAACACCCGGCCGATCCGGCGCCGCTTCTCCTGCGGCTCGGTGACCCCGGCGAGCGCCGCCAGGAACCGGTCCGCGGCCGGCACCACGTGGAGGTCGGTCTTGAAGTGCTCGGTGAACTCCTCGATCACGGCCGCGGCCTCGTTCTTCCGCAGCAGGCCGTTGTCGACGAGGATGCAGGACAGCTGGTCGCCGATCGCCCGGGAGAGGAGGGCCGCCACGACGGCCGAATCGACGCCCCCCGACAGACCACAGATCACCCGGTCGCCACCGACACGGCGCCGAATCTCGGTGATCATCGAGGCGGCGAAGTCCTCCAGCCGCCACGAGCCGGTGCAGCCGCAGGCCGAGCGGAGGAAATTGGCCAGCATCCGTCCGCCGGCCGGGGTGTGGGTGACTTCCGGGTGAAACTGCAGGCCGTAGACCGGCAGCGTGCGGTGGCGCACCGCCGCCAGCGGGCAGGTGGCCGTGCCGGCCAGCGGCAGAAAATCGGCCGACACGTCGGCCACCTGATCGCCGTGGCTCATCCAGACCTCCGTCCGGGCGGGCACGCCGGCGAACAGGGGGTCATCGACCCGGACGTCGCAGGTCGCGCGGCCGTATTCCCGGGCATCGGCCCGGCCGACCCGGCCGCCGAGGGCGTCGCATGCCAGTTGCATTCCGTAGCAGATGCCGAGCACCGGGATGCCGAGGTCGAAGATGCCCGGGTCGCACCGGGGCGCCCCGGCCTCGTACACGCTCGCCGGTCCGCCGGAGAGGATGATGCCGCGCGGGGCCAGTTCGCGGATCCGGTCGGCGGAGACGTCGTGCCGCACGATCTCGCAGTAGACGTGCTGCTCGCGGACGCGGCGGGCGATCAGCTGTGCATACTGGGAGCCGAAGTCGAGGACGAGGACGCGTTCGACCTGCTGGGCGTTGCGGGACGGTTCCCGGCCTGCCGGTGTCGGCGGCCGGTCCGGGGTCCGCGGGGGGGCACTGGGCGTCATGATGGCCGTGAGCGGGCGTGTTCCGGAGGGGGGCGGAAAACCGGTCAGTATAGCGCCGCGGCGGGTTTCCCGCGACGGGGCGGGCGGGCCGCCGCGATCCCGCTTGGGGCCGGCCGTTCGCGGGCACTATAGTGCCGCTGACATGGACATCCTGCTCACCAACGACGACGGCATCTTCGCCCCCGGGCTCGAGGCCCTCGGCCGGGCGCTGCGCGGCCTCGGGGAGGTGCACACGGTCGCCCCGGCCACCGAGCAGAGCGGCGTCGGCCACGCGATCACGTTCCTCACGCCGCTGACCGCCAAGGAAATCTTCGCCGCGGGGGCGAGCCGGGGCTGGGCCGTGGACGGCAGCCCTGCCGATGCCGTCAAGCTCGGCATCGCCGCCTTCTGTCCGCGCCGGCCGAGCCTCGTCGTCAGCGGCATCAACAGCGGGCTGAACGCCGGCATCAACGTGCTCTATTCCGGCACCGTGGCGGCGGCCATCGAGGGGGCGTTCTTCGGGATCACCAGCATCGCCGTGTCGCTCGAATGGGACGAGCATGCCGACTACGCGCGGGCGGCCGAGATCGCCCGCGACGTGATCTCCTCCCTGCTGGCGCGGTCGCCAGCGCCGGGCAGCCTGTTCAACCTCAACATCCCGACGCGGGCGCTCCGCGGCACGCCCGAACTGCGGGTCGTGCCGATGAGCGTGGCCCGCTACGGCGAGGTCTTCGAACGCCGGCTCGATCCCCGGGGCAGGCCCTACTACTGGGCGACGAACGACCCGCCGCCGCCGCCGTCGCCGCTCGAATCGGACGTCACCGCGCTGGCGGCCGGGGCCGTCACGCTCACGCCGCTCGACTACGACCTGACGCATCGGGCCGGCCTCGACGCGCTGGCCGAAGGCCCGTGGCACATCCGGCCCGCCGCGCCGGTCAGATGACCTTCAGAACCTTGAGCGTCAGGCCGATCGCCACCAGCAGGCCGACGACGACCGCGATCCAAAAACCGATCGGCAGGCCGGCGAACGTCAGCGGCCTCCGCGGGCCGCCGTTGGCCGGCGCAGCCGCCTCCTGCGGCTTGCTGGCGGCTACCGGGGCGGAAGGCTTCCCCGCGGCGGTCGGCGCGGCCTGCTGCCGCGGACTCGCCGGCCGCGGACCGGTGTCGATGCGGATCTCGCCGAGCGAATCCGGGGCCGCGGGCCGGGCCTGCCCGCCGGCCGCACCAGCCAACGGCCGGCCTGCGGCCGCACCGGCGGCGATGACGTGGGTGCCAGAATCACCGGTTTGCCCGGCGGGCCGGCGGCGGACCACGGGGAGGCCGCTGGAACTGGAGTCCGGGCCGCTGCCGGGCAGCTGCTCGAGGCCCGCGATCACCGAGGAGCCGGAGTCGCCGGCCCCGGCGCCCCGCCGCTGCAGCACGGGCCGCCGCGGCGGCGGCTGGCGATCGGGGCGGGCCGCGGCGCCGGCCCCCTGCCCCAGCCAGGCCGCCAACGAATCGGCCACCTCGCGGGCGGTCTGCGGCCGGGCATCGGGGTGCTTCTCCAGCATCCGGAAAAACAGCTCCACGATCGCCGGCGGGACGTCGGCCCGGGCGTCGAGCAGGTTCGGCGGCCGCTGCTTCATGTGGGCCTGGATCCGCTCGGCCAGCGTTCCCTTGGCGAACGGCGCCCGACCGACGAGCAGGTAGTAGAGCGTGCAGCCGAGGGCGTAGATGTCCGACCGGGCGTCGGCGCGGTGGCTGTCGCGGGCCTGTTCGGGCGCGAGGTAGTCGGCGGTGCCCAGCACCTTCTCGTCATGTTCCCGGGTGAGCGAATCGTCCTCGCTGCCGCCGTCGAATGCCAGGCCGAGGTCGAGGATCTTCACCACCCCGCGCTTGTCGAGCATCAGGTTGGCGGGCTTGATGTCGCGGTGGACCAGTCCCTCCTCGTGGGCGTGCTGGAGGCCGAGCGCGGCCTGGCGGACGTAGTCGGCCGCCTCGCGGATGTCGAGCGGGCCGTCACGCTTGACCTTGGCGTGCAGGTCGTCCCCCTCGACGTATTCCATGGCGATGAAGTGGATCGACCCGGAGGTGTCGAGGTCGAACGTGCGCACGATGTTCGCGTGGCTGAGCCGTGCCGACTGCCGCGCCTCGCGCTCGAAGCGGGCCAGGTACGACGACTGATCGACCCGTTTCACGGGCAGCACCTTGATCGCCACCTTGCTGTGCAGCGTGGCATGCTCGGCGAGGTAGACGGTGCTCATGCCCCCCGCTCCGAGCAGTCGCAGCAGCCGGTACTTGCCGAGCACGAAGCCCTTGTGGCGGCCCTTGAGGAGCTGGTCGGCCTGCCAGCGGGTGAGCAGGCCGCCGTCGATGAGTGATCCCACCAGCTCCTCGGGCAGCGGGCCGGAACGGTCGGGCCAGCGGGAGAAGGCGGCTTCGAGCCGGGCGTCGTCCACGAGCCCGCTCTTGCGGATCACAGCCACGAAGTCTTCGATGGAGCGGACGGGCTCGGCCACGATGCGGACGGATCCTGAAAACGGCGTGGCGGACGTTGTCGTGTCGTCCACCGGACCTCTAGCATACCCCGGGTCGACGGCGCGGACGACCGGTCCGGAGCCGGCGGCCGCCGGGAGCGCCCCGTGGACCTCGTGCTCTACACCCGCCGCGGCTGTCACCTCTGCGCGGAGGCCGAGGAGATGCTCGTCGTTCTCGGCCTGGAGGCCCGGCTGGTGGACGTCGATGCCGTCGCCGCGGCCCGCGACCGGTACGGCCTGCGGGTGCCGGTGCTGGAGCTCGACGGCCGGCCGGTGGCGGAGGGCCGGTTCCGGGAGGACGAGCTCGTGGCCCGGCTGCGCGGGGCTACAGGCCGAGGTTGAGCCCGCGCCGGCCGAGGGCGCCGGCGAGCCCGGCGGCCGATTCGAAGACCTCGGCGTCCCAGCCGGCACGCCGGGCCGCGGCGACGTTCTCCGGCAGGTCGTCGCAGAAGAAAATCCGCTCCGGTTCCACGCCGGCACGGCGGGCTGCCTCGGCATAGATCTCCGGCTCGGGCTTCATCGTCCGCACCTCGTGGCTGAGCACGATGGGGGAGAAATTGCCCGGCAGGATCGCGTAACCCTCGCCGAGCAGCTGCCGCCAGTGGGGGTCGCAGGTGTTCGACAGGATCCCGATCGGGCGGCCCGCCCGCTCAAGGGCGGCGATGACCGGGACGATCGCCACGTTGAGCGCGAACATGTCGCTGGCGGCCGTGGCGAGCAGGGCCGCGTCGGAGGTGGTGCCGGTGCGCCGGGAGAATTCCGCGTGGAACTCCTCCCAGTCGATCCGGCCGCGCTCCAGGTCGGCCTGCAGCCCCCCTTCCATCACCACCTCGTGGATCCGGCCGGGGTCCGCCCCGCAGACCGCGCTCATCTGCTGGAACGCCCGCGGACGGTCGAAGCAGAACAGGACGTTGCCGAGGTCGAAGTAGATGAATGCCGGAGGACGCATGGGCGGGGCGGCGCGGACGTGGTGCGTCAACGCGGCAGGGGAAGGGATTCGATCGGCACGGCCGGGCCCGGCGCGATCACCGCGCCGGGGGGCAGTTGTTCGGGTGAAATCGGGGCGCCGAACACGGGCCCCGGCGGCGGGAGTTGGGCTGGCGGGACCGGGGGCGTCGCGACGCCTTCGGGGGGCTGGTAGTAGGGCTCCGGCTGCGCCAGCGGGGCGACGCCCAGTTTGGCGAGCAACCGGGCGATCATCCGCTGCTCGAGCAGCGGATCGCGGCCGAGCGGAATCCAGCCCAGGGTCGGCGTCGGGGTCGCCACCGGCCGGGGCTGGTCGCCGACCTGCTCGCCGAGCGTGGGCAGGGGTGTGCCGTAGCGGTAGAGCGAATCGTCGTTGCGAAACGACGCGCCGCCGGTGGTCGCCCGCATCGGCCGGGCGACGTGTTCGAGTTCCTTCTGCACCGCGACGTCGATCCGCCAGCCGGCTGGATCGGCCGCCAGCCGCATGGTGCCGACGCGCCGGATCGACTGCAGCGTGGACTCGAGCCGCTCGCGAAAGCCGACCGAATCGGGCCGCCAGGGTTCGAGCAGCGTGGCCCCGGTCTGCGGGAAGGTGTCAATCCGTCCCTCGGTCGGCACGCCGTTGTTGAACACGACCCGCTGCTCCTGCCGGACCTTGAAATAGTCGTCGGCCACGTCCACCAACTGCTTCCAGACGAACTCCGCGTCGAGGGGCGGGATGACGACGGAGTTGCGCGGCGGCTGGGGGGCGCCGGCCGCCACCGGACCGGCCGGCCCGATCACCGTGCCCTCGGGCAGCGGTGCGAACGGGTTGGGCTGGCCCGGCGCCGGCAGTGGCTCGGCGCCGGCCGTGCCGGCGACGACGAGCGATGCGATGAATGCGAAACACAGTGGACGCGGCATCGGCGGTGCGGCGGGAAGGATGTGGTCGGCCCGGGCGATCGAGGTGGGATGGTCGTGAAACGGACCCCCCGGTTCAAGGGCAGTTTGACGGGGGAAAGCTGGGGCGGCCGGGGCAAGCAGCGGTTCAGTCCGGCGACTCAGGTACGCCGAGCAGCCAAGCGGCTGTGTTGGTTTTCAAGCGGGGTGCCCCCCTCCCCAAATGGTGCGCGGGCCTTGGCGGCCCCTTGACGCCTCCCCCCCCCGGTACGTTACCGTCCCGCGGACGAGGCCCTCGCCCCACGTCACGTGCTGATCGTGAACGTGCGGCGATCCTCGCCGCCTTTGCCGATTCCTGCCTGTTTTTCTCCCGCCTTCGGTACACCAATGCTTCGCAACCTGTCCCGCCGTTCCCGTTCGCTCATCGCCACGTTCGTTGGCCGCACGGCCCAGCCGCGGCGCCGTCGCTCCGCCCGCAGCCTGAGCCGCCGGCCCATCGGCGCCGAACCGCTCGAATCCCGCGCCATGCTCGCCGGCGTGG
>JBIKKQ010000035.1:0-23650 GCA_044360305.1 Pirellulales bacterium | reverse complement strand
CAAAGCGAGGCAGGATGCCGAGGCTTTGCGTGAAGCAGCCGCCCCGACCGCACCGGCCGTCCACCTCTCACCCGCCCGCCCGGAAGGCGGGCTTACAAGAGCCGGCGGAGGCCGGCCAAGCAAAGCGAGGCAGGATGCCGAGGCTTTGCGTGAAGCAGCGGCTTTGCGTGAAGCCGTATCACTCCCACCACCACCGGTCAGCGGGCAGCGTGGCCGCCGTCCCGTAGGCCTTGCCGACCTCCCCGTGCTCGTCGGGCAGGACGTTGGCGGGATCGAGCGCCATCCGCGGCTGCACCATCACGCCGCCGCCGATCGGGGTCAGGAGCCGGTTCTGCCGCCAGACGGCGTTGATCGCCGGCTCGACCTTCTCCGGGGCGTTGAATCGCTCGATGGCGAGCTTCTTCTCGTCCCGCAGCCCGGCGGCGTTCCAGCCGACCCGGCCATAGGCGTCGTGCTCCTGGAGGAAGGCGGCCACGACGGACAGGTCGATCAGGTTCCGCAACTGGGCGAAGACGGGGCTGCGGGCCGCGATCTCCGCATACTTCCGCGTGAACGTGTCGGTGAACTGCTTGCTCGCGCCACTCGCCTTGTTGGCATCGAGGCGGCGGCCGTCGGGCAGCACGACCTCGTCGGCGCAGGAGAGCTTGACGCCCTGGCCGACGAGTTCCATCGCCAGGTCGTCCGCCGAGACGCGGATGCACTTGTAGTCGGGGACGAAATACCAGCGCTGCAGGGCGTTGGCCGCGATCGATCCGGCGCTGGCGAGGTCGATCCACGACTTCATCGCGACCGGCGGCCGCTCGAGGCCGATGCCGATCAGCTTCATGCGGTAGTCGGCCTCGACCATGACGGCAGCGAAATGGGTCTTGGGCGACACCCCCTGCACACTGACGGTCTGGTGCCCGAGCGAGCGGACGAGACCGGCCACGATCGCGTCCGGGCCCCCTTGCGGGTTCACGCGGCCGGTCTTGCGGAGGAAGTCCTGCATCGCGGCCAGGCCCTCCTTGGTCGGGTCGATCGAGCAGCCGAGCAGCCGGTCCTGCGGCTGGCCGGGGGCGAAGCCGCGGAGGACGGCCAACAGATCCTCGAGCAGCAGCGTGGGGCTGCCGGTGTCGAGGCCGCGCACCCGGCCGTTGGCATCGACGAACCAGGGTTCGGCGGGCCCGGCAACGACGATCTCGCCGGCCCGGCCGTCGGCCGCGGGATAGACGAACACGTACTGGATCCGCGTCAGGCCGGCGAGCGTCAGGAACTCCTGGGGAATACCCTTGCCCGCAGCCGCCGCCTGGAGAAGTTTCGCCTCCATCCGCGAGAGCGCGACCTTGCGGAGTTTGGAGGCCTTTCGCAGGTCGCCCGGAAGCGGGGCGAGGGCCGCCTGACGGTGTTCCGCTGCCAGCCCGGCATCGCGGACCGTCTTGTTCTGCAGGACGCCGTTGGCGTCCACGAACACGCCGCCAACGCCGCCGCCCATCATCCCGCCACCGCCGCCCATCATCCCACCGCCGCCGCCCATCATCCCGCCGCCGCCGCCCATCATCCCGCCGCCGCCGCCCATCATCCCACCGCCGCCGCCCATCATCCCGCCGCCGCCGCCCATCATCCCGCCCATCTGCCCCAACGCTGGGGTTGCGCAGCAGGCCGCGGCCGCGATAACCATCGCGAACAGTCGGCCTACGGCTGCCAGGAATGTGCGAACCTTCATGGGACGGGCCTCCATGGTGGGGATCTGCACGGCCAGAATCACGGGGCCTCGCGGAACCGCGTGCCTCAATCCTCGCCGTAATCCTGGAACCGATCGGTCACAATGGTCTTGAACATCCGGCAATCCCGCCGGAGCCGCTACAGACCGCCCAACTGTCGCGGCTGTCGCGACCCAAGCGGGAATGACCGGATGCTAGAGCAGGCCGGTTCGGCTGTCAAAAATCGGCCGGCTCAGGCCACCCCCGCCGCCGGCCGGCCGTTGCCTCGACGGGGCGCCGCCGGCTCGCGGCGGCCGCCGAAATCGACCGCCGCCCGCAGCGCCCCCGGCCCGAGAAGTTCGACGATCGCCGTGCGCAGTTCCCCCGACCAGGCCACCCGGTCCCGGTCGGCCTCCATGAGCACGCGGCTGCCGTCCGCCAGTTCGATGACCATGCGGAGCGGCACCTTGCCGGGATGCTGCCGCACGAGCGCCGCCAGCCGGTCGAGCGTCGCCTCGTCGTGCAGCCCCTCGGTGACCTTCACGGTGACGCTCCGGGTGGGGAGGGAGGCGACGGCGGCGATCGGCACGATCTGGTTGACGACGAGGTTCGTCTCCTCGCTGCCGGCCCGCCGGTCGATCGAGCCCGCCACCACGATCACCGCGTCGGGGCGGATGTGCTCGCCGAGCCGGGCGTAGTCCTCGGGCCAGCAGATCGTGCGCACCAGGCCGTCCATGTCCTCGAGGTCGAACATCGCGTAGCGGGTGTGCGTCGAGCCGGGCCGGGCCTGCTTGGTGTTGGAGAGTTTCAGGGCCGCCACCAGGCCGCCGATCACGACCTCGCCCTTGGCCTTCACCCGGCCGAGCCCCTGCGAGCCGTGCGAGCAGACGGTGTCGAGCAGGTCGCGATGCTCGGCCAGCGGATGGCTGTGGACGTAGTAGCCGAGCACCTCCTTCTCGTTCGAACGCATCTCGAGATCCGAGAGCGGGGGAACGTCGGGCAGGCCGGCCACCGGGGCACCCGGCTGCACAGCGGGCTCGTCATCGGCATCGAACAGGTTCTTCTGGCCGCTCTTACGGTCGGCGAGCTGGCTGGCGCCCGCGGCCATCGCCCGCTCGATGCCCGCCAGCAGGCCGCCGCGATGGCCCCCGAGGCCGTCGAGCGCCCCCGCCTTGGCGAGGTTCTCGATGGCGGTCTTGTTGACCACCGACGGGTCGAGGCGGCTGCAGAAGTCGTGGAGGTCGCGATACGGCCCGCCGCGGGCCCGCTCGGCGGCGATCGCCTCGGCGGCCTGCAGCCCGCAGCCCTTGATCGCCGCAAGGCCGAACAGGATCCGCCCCCCGGCGACGGAAAAGTCGGCGATCGAGGCGTTGACGTCGGGCGGGGCGACCTCGATGCCCATGCGCCGGCAGTCCTCGACGTGCTCGACGAGCGCGTCCTTCTTCTTGAAGTTGCGGCCCGTGATGTCGCCCGAGAGCAGCGCCGCCATGAACTCCATCGGATGGTGGGTCTTGAGGTGGGCCGTCTGCCAGGCGAGCAGGGCGTAGGCCGTGGAGTGGCTCTTGTTGAAGCCGTAGCCGGCGAACTTCTCGATCAGCGCGAACACCTCCTCGGCCTGCTGCCGGGAGAGCCCCTTGGCCTGGGCGCCGGCCACGAACTGCTCGCGAAACGCGGCGATCGTCTCCAGTTTCTTCTTGCTGATCGCCTTGATGCAGGTGTAGGCGGAGGAGAGCTCGATGCCCCCCAGCCGCTCCAGGATCCGCATCACCTGCTCCTGGTAGACCATCACCCCGTGGGTCTCCGCGAGCACCTCGCGCATCACGGGATGGAGAAACTCGGCCCGCTTGCGGCCGTGCTTCACGGCCACGTACTCGTCCACCATGCCCCCTTCGAGCGGCCCCGGACGGTACAGGGCGTTGACGGCCACGATGTCGAGGAACTGGTCGGGCTTCATCCGCTGGAGGAGGTCGCGGATGCCACCGCTCTCGAGCTGGAAGATGCCCTTCGTCTCGCCGCGGCAGAGCGTGGCGAACGTGGCCGCGTCGTCGAGCGGGAAGGCGAGCGGGTCGGGGCGGACGCCGCCGGTGGCGGCGATGATGTCGAGCGTCTTGGCGACGACCGTCAGGTATCTCAGGCCGAGGAAGTCCATCTTCATCAGGCCGGCCCGCTCCACGTCGCCCATCGCCCACTGCGTGATCACCTCCTCGCGGCCGGTCACCCGCTGCAGGGGGACGTATTCGACGAGCGGACGGTCGGCGATCACCACGGCGGCGGCGTGCGTGCCGACGTTCCGCGCCAGCCCCTCGATCTGCCGGGCGAAGCGGACGACCTCGCGGATCTCGGCGTCGGCTTCGCAGGCCGTGGCCAGCTGCGTTCCTGGAGCAGAGGCATCGTCGAGGGAGATGTTGAGCTGGTCGGGGACGAGGGCCACGATCTGGTCCACCCGGGCGACCGTCAGGCCGAGGGCCCGGCCGACGTCCCGGATCGCCGCCTTGGCCGCCAGCGTGCCGAAGGTGCCGATCTGGGCCACGTTGGCCTCGCCGTACCGCTGCTTGACGTAGTCGATGACCTCGCCGCGCCGCTCCTTGCAGAAGTCGATGTCGATATCGGGCGCCTCGCGCCGGTTGACGTCGAGAAACCGCTCGAAGAGCAGGTCGTACTCCAGCGGGCAGACGTGCGACAGGTAGAGGGCGTAGGCGACGAGGGCGCCGACGCCCGAACCACGGGCGGCGGCGGGAATGTCGTGTTCCCTGGCGTAGCGGACGAAGTCCCAGACGATGAGGAAGTAGCTGGCGAAGCCGAGGGTGTCGATGACGCCGAGCTCGCGGTCGAGCCGCTCCAGCACCGTGGTGTGCAGCCGGCGGCCGCCGTCGGCCTGCGGATCGTCGATCCAGCGCTTGGGGACGGCGGCGTAGCGTTCGCCGAGGCCCACGAGGCAGAGCCGGCGGAGTTCCTCGCTGGCGGTGCGGCCGGCGGGGACGTCGAAGCCGGGAAAATGCCGCTTGCCGAGCTCGAGGTCGATGGCGACCGAGTCGGCGATCCGCTGGCTGCGGCCGACCGCGTCGGCCACCAGTCCGCGGTCGAGGCCGGCGAAGGCGTCGTACATCTCGGCCGGGCTCTTGAGGTAGAACTCGCTGGAGTCCATCCGCATCCGCGTCGCGTCGTTGCGGAACCGGCCGGTGTTGACGCACAGGAGGATGTCCTGGGCCTCGGCGTCCTCGCGGTTGACGTAGTGGCAGTCGCAGGTGGCCACCGGCGGGATGCCGAGCTCGCGGGAGATCTCCAGGGCCGCCTCCGTCACCTGCCGCTGCACGGCGAGCCCGTTGTCCTGGATCTCGATGAAGTAGCGGTCGGGAAACCGCGACTGGAACCAGCCGGCGATCTCGCGGGCCTGGGCCAGCGACTCGCCCTGCCCGGGGGACGCGCCCACCAGCGACCGGCTGAACTCGCCCGACAGGCAGCCCGACAGGCAGATCAGCCCCTCGCCGTACTGCTCGAGCAGTTCACGGTCGATCCGCGGCTTGAAGTAGAAGCCCTCCAGGCAGGCCTGGGTGGCGAGCTTGAGCAGGTTGGCGAAGCCGGTGCGGTCGCGGGCGAGGAGGGTGAGATGGTAGCTCGAGTCGCGCTGGCTGCCGGCGTCCTTGTGGAACCGGCTGCCCGGTGCGATGTAGGCCTCGTAACCGATGATCGGATTGAGGCCGGCCCCCCGGGCGGCCTGGTAGAACTCCAGCGCGCCGTGCAGGTTGCCGTGGTCGGTGATCGCCAGGGCGGTCATGCCCAGCTCCACGGTCCGCGACACCAGCCGGTCGATGGGGCTCGCGCCGTCGAGCAGGCTGTAGTGGCTGTGGCAGTGGAGGTGGGCGAACGACTGCGTGCTCATCCGTGGGCCTCGCGGGGGTGGCCCGGATTGTAGCGAACCGGCCAGGTCAGTCCGCAGCCGGCGTGCCGATCTGGCGGAGAAGCTCCGCCAGCCGCGCCTGCAGGTCGAGCAGCGCCTGCCATTCGGCGAACCCGAGGTCGACGCGGTCGGCGCCCGGCCGCAGGGCCACGGACTCGCTCGCCCGGCGCAGCACACCCTGCACCCATTCGAGCAGTTCGCAGGTCTCGGCCGCCTGCGCCGGACTGAGCCGCGACGGCAGCGCCGGCGGCTCGGTTGCCCGCAGCGGCGACCGCACGTCGGCCACGTCGTCCACCACGGCCGAATCGTGGTCCGCGATGTTTCGCAGCCGCTCGCGGATGCCCGCCGCACGGGCCGGCGCCCCGGAGGCCGACTCGTCGGCCACGGCGGCGATCCGCCGGTCGATGTCGTCGGGCGAACCGACCAGCAGCAGCGACCTGCCGAGCGCGATCATGTCGCCGTCGCGGACGATCCGCACCTGGATCTCCTCGCCGTTGACCTTCGTCCCGTTAGTGCTTTCCAGGTCCGTGGCGACGATCCTGTCGTTGTCGGCCTGGAGCTTGAGGTGGAAGCGGCTGATGCGATCGTCGTTGAGCTGGATCGAGTTGCCTTCCTCGCGGCCGATCGTGACGGGGGTCGGCAGGCTGTCGAACACCCGGCCGCGATCGGCGCCGTGGAGCACTCGGAGCGTGATGCGTGGCATCCCGTGGGTATACGACGGCCACACCGGCCGGGTCAAAGGCCCGGCGCCGCGGCGGCCACGCTGCGGCTTTTTCCGGCGGCTGGCAGTAGGCTACGATGGAATCGCACGTTGCGCCCGTAGCTCAATTGGATAGAGCATCGGTCTTCGGAACCGAGGGTTGCAGGTTCGAGTCCTGCCGGGCGTATTGGGAGGTGGAGGGGTGGCATCCGGGCGGGCGCATTGCGCAGCCATGCCCAGCGACCGCGTCTCGCGCCCTCGGCCGCCGCCGCCGAGCGGCCTGCGGGCCGCACGATCACTCGCCCGGTGGTGCCGCCAGCCGCTGCAGCGGCCGGCCGTCGGCGTCGAAGAAGTCGATCCCGCCGTTGCGGTCCCCCGGAAGCGTGCCGATGCCGATCACGTCCACTCCCTTGGCATCCCGAATCTCGATCCGGCCGCCGCCGCCATCGCGGACCCGGCCGACGTGCACGATCGGCAGCCCGTCGCTGCCGGTGACGACGATTTCCCGGCAGAAAATCTGGTCGGCCTCGAGCCGCGCGCCGCGCAAGGCGTCGAACGGATCCCGGTCCGCGATGCCGGCGCGGACCGCCAGCCCGATCGCGAGAAACAGCAGCGGATAGACGGTCCAGCGTTCGCGGTTGTTCATCGGTGCGTTTCCGCGGTGTCAGTCCCCGTGCATCTGCCGGAGCCGGCCGGAGAGCCGGAGGATCAGTTGCACCCGCTCGAACTCGGCCAGCCAGTCGGCCGTGGCCGCGGTGAGGGCATCGGCTGCCGGCGGCACCGCGCCGCTGGCGCAACTGGAGCCTAATTGGGCGGCGGCCGACGCCCGGTATGCGGACAGCGTCCGGTCGCCGTAGAACAGCACCGGGGTGAAGTCTTCGCTGAAAAACGCGGCCACGGGCACCCGCTGGCCGCCGCAGACCTTGAGATGGGCGGCGATGGCGGGGATCGCGTCCCGGTCGAGGAACCGCAGATCGATCACCGGAGCGGCGGCGGCGAAGTGGTCGAAGATCGGACACTGGACGACGCAGTCTCCGCACCATGTTCCGGCGAGGACCAGCACCGGCATCCGGCGCACGAATCCCGCCAGCAGGGTTCGCTGCGCGGGCGTGAGCACGACGCGGTCGTGGCAGGCCTGCCAGCGGCGCCGTTGGTCGGCGTCGGCGTGACGTTCGAGAAACTGCCCGTACGGCAGGCCGCGATCGAAGGCCGCCTCCCAGGCCACGGCCGTCGGCGGAACGCCGGCCGCGGGAATCTGGCCAGTTGCCGTCGCGTCACTGCCCGCCTGCTGCGTGGTCATGGATCGATCGTCTCCGGTGAAACGGGCTGCCTGAGGTGCCCGGGCGACCTATCGTACCGTCGGAAGTCCGATTAACGCGGCTGCAGGCCCGCGACGGCCCGCGGGTGCGCAGGCTGGGCTGAATGGGGGAGGAAAAATCGAACGATCGCTGCGGAAAACAGCCATTGACCCGGAGAAAAACGGCTCCTACCTTCCGCCCCGCCTCAAGGCTGACGGCCCGATCGCAAGATCGGTCCGGGAACGGATCCGACGGCGGCACGGAGGCCGGCCGGCGGATTCGATCCGGCGAACGGCCAGTCCATCACACCAGCATCGTCCAATCGCTCCCGGAAACGGTTCAGGTTCCCTGCCCCCCTGGGATCTGGACCGTTCCGGGGGCCTTTTTTTTGGAGCATGGGCGCGGAGCCGGGCGTCGCCCGGCCACCGTGAGCCTGAGCAGACGCCGGGTGGGAGGCGCCGGCGCGAAAGCCGCGGGCTGCCGCGAACGGCCGGCGACACGGCGGGGCGGCCCGGCCCCACGGACGCCCCGCAGCGGCCTAGAATGATTCGATGCAGCGGAATTCACCCACGTCCGAGTCTGACCATCCGAACCGCTGGATCGCGGGGATCACGGCGGCGGTCGCGGTCTGGGGCGCGATCCTCGCTGCGGGAGCCTGGCGATTGAACTACGACCCGCGCCGGCCGCTGATCGTGTTCGGCTGCGTGCTGGCGTTCCTCGGCTTCTGGTGGACGATGCTCGCGGTTCGTTCGGCCCGCATGCGCAGGAGGTGAACGATGGCGCTCGTGCTCGGTTCGAGTCTCGACAACGGGCTCGCGGCGGCCGGCTCGCGGCCCCCCGTGCGGCGGTCGGAAAGCGTCACCAGCCTGTCGATCGGCCAGTACCTGATCCGGCGCCTGTCCGACTACGGCATCCGCCACGTCTTCGGCCTGCCGGGCGATTACGTGCTCTCGTTCTACAGCATGCTCGAGCACAGCCCGCTCGACCTCGTCAACTGCACCCGCGAGGATTGCGCCGGCTTCGCGGCCGACGCCTACGCCCGCGTCAACGGCATGGGCGCCCTGTGCGTGACCTACGGCGTGGGGGGGATGAGCGTCGCCAACTCCGTGGCCGGCGCCTACGCGGAGAAGAGCCCGGTGGTGATGATCTCGGGCGCGCCGGGGATGGCCGAGCGGGCCAACGATCCGCTGCTGCACCACCGCGTCCGCGAATGGCGGACGCAGCTGGAGGTGTTCGAGAAGATCTGCGCCGCCTGCCGCGAGATCGTCGATCCGGCCACCGCGTTTCGCGACATCGACCTGCTCCTCGACACCGCGCACCGGCTGAAGCGTCCGGTGTATCTGGAGCTGCCGCGCGACATGGTCGCGGTGGCGCCCGACCAGATCCGCCCCTACGCCCATCCCGCCCGGCACAGCGATCCGGCAGCCCTGGCCGAGGCTGTCCGCGAGGCCGTAACGCGGATCGAGGCCGCGCAGCGGCCGGTGATCATCGCCGGCATCGAGCTGCACCGCTACGGGCTGCAGGCGGAGGCCGTCGCCCTGGCCGAGGCCTCCGGGATTCCGATCGCCGCCACCATGCTCGCCAAGAGCGTCGTCAGCGAGGTCCACCCGCTGTACATCGGGCTCTACGAGGGGGCGATGGGCCGGGCGGAAGTGACCGAGTTCGTCGAGGACAGCGACTGCGTCATCCTCCTCGGCACGATCCTCACCGACATCGACCTCGGCATCTTCACGGCGAAGCTCGACGCCACGCGGAGCATCTTCGCCACCAGCGAGGACCTGCGGATCAGCCATCACCACTTTCACGACGTCCTGCTGGAGGACTTCCTCCGGGCGCTGGTGGCTGCCCGGCCGAAGGGCGCCCGGCGGCAGCTGCCACCGGGCCCGGCGGCGGCCGCCGGCACGTTCACGATCGCCGCCGACGCGCCGATCACGACCACCCGCCTTGTTCGCAGGCTCGACGAGTCGCTCGACGACCGGACGATCGTGATCGCCGACGTGGGCGACGCGCTGTTCGCCTCCAGCGAGCTGGTGATCCGCGGGCAGACGCAGTTCATCTCGCCGGCCTACTACACGTCGATGGGCTTCGCGGTGCCGGCGGCACTGGGCGCGAAGATGGCCCGGCCCGACATGAAGGTCATCGCCCTCGTCGGCGACGGGGCGTTCCAGATGACGGGCATGGAACTGTCCACGATCGTGAAACGCGGTCTGGCGGTCACGGTGATCGTGCTCGACAACCGCGGCTACGGGACGGAGCGGCTGCTCCACGAGGGGACGTTCAACGACATCAATCCCTGGCAGTATCAGCTCCTGCCGCAGGTCCTCGGCGGCGGCACCGGCTACGAGGTGCGGACCGAGGGGGAGTTCGACGTGGCGCTGGAGAAGGCCCTCGCCGACCGGTCCGGCATGAGCGTCATCCGGGTCCACATCGGCCTCGAGGACCGCAGCGTGACGCTCGACCGGCTGGCGGCCGGTCTGGCCCGCCGAGTGCGGACCTGACGGCGCCGGCTGGCGCAGGACAGAGCCCAGGACAGACCGCAACTCAGGGCGGCCGGTCCCAAGGCAAGGCCGCCGACCGCCATCGGCCTCAACGGCCGATCAGCGTGGCCGCCGCCCGGCCCGGGTCGGGCTGCTTCAGCAGCGACTCCCCGACGAGCAGCGCGTCGATCCCGGCCGCCGCGAGCCGCTCGACGTCGGCCCGGGTGCGGATGCCGCTCTCGGCCACGAGCACCACGTCGTCGGGCACCTGCTCGCGAAGCCGGAGCACGTGGCCGAGGTCGGTCGTCATCGTCCGCAGGTCGCGATTGTTGACGCCCACGAGGGTGGCGCCGAGGTCGAGGACGCGAGGCAGGTTCGCGGCGTCGTGCAGTTCCACCAGCGGCGTCATGCCGAGGTCGATGATCGCCCGGTACAGGCTCCGCAGCCGGCAGTCGTCGAGGCACTCGGCGATGAGGAGCACGGCGTCGGCGCCGTGCGCCCGGGCCTCGGCGACCTGGTAGGGATCGATGACGAACTCCTTCCGCAGCACCGGCAGCGGCACGGCGATCCGCGCCGACTCGAGATCGACGAGGCTGCCGCCGAAGCCGGGCCCGTCGGTGAGGATGGAGAGCCCGGCGGCGCCGGCGGCCGCGTAGCCGCGGACCACCTCCTCGACCGTCGCCCCGGGGCGAATCTCGCCCGCCGACGGGCTGCGCCGCTTGAACTCCGCGATCAGCCGCGTGCCCCCCGGTGCCGAAACCGCCGCGAAGAAGTCACGGACCGGCGGGGCGGTGGCCAGCCGCCCCTCGAGCGCCGCCGTCGGCACCCGCTGTCGCGTCACCTCCACCTCACGGCGTTTGCGGGCGACGATCTCGTCGAGAATGCTCACGGCGGGCTCCAGGCGAAACCTGCACTATACCCCGGCTTCGGGGCCGCACCGCGCCGGGCGACGCGGGCCGGCGGCGCCGGCCCGGGGCCGGTCGCGACGGCTGCAGCGATTCCGCGGCCGGAGCCGGCCGGCCGCCGGACCTTATTCGGCCGGGCAGCGCCGAAACGGCGCACTAGCGTTGCGGCAACGGGGCCGCTGGCCGGCGCCGACGACACGTCGTGGAGGCGAGATGTTCGACGCGCTGGCTGCCGCCCTGGTGGCGACCTGGTTCGTGGCCGGCACCTGGCTGGTGATCGGATCGGTCCTGAAGCGTCATTCGTAGCGGCCGCGCCGACTCCCGACCGCCCCGCGGGCCGGGCGGAGCCGGGAATTTCGCCGTTGGGCGGCCCGCCGCGGCCTGCTACCCTCCCCACCCCTGCGGAGGCCCGTTCGATGATCGGCGCGCGTATGTGGCGGTTCACGACTGTCTGGCTGGCGTTGCCGCTGGCAGCGGTCTGTTTCGGCGCCGAGGCGGCGGCCGCGGACCGGTCCTGCACGATGCGGGTGGAGAGCGAGTTGTTCGCCGACGACGCGAGCGAGCCCGTCGCCCGCAGCCTGACCCTGTTCGCCAACGGCGTCGCCTGGGACTTTCTCGAACTGCCGGCCGAGGCCGGCGGCCCGGGGACCGAGGCCGACGCCCAGGCAAACGAGTCACCGGCGCTGCGCCTCGCCGAAATCGTCCTCCACGATCCCGCCCGACAGCGGGTCGTGGTCATCGATCCGCGCCGCGACGTGAAGACGCAGGTCGAAACCCTGCGGCTCGAACGCCTCAGCGTGTCGCTGGCGCGCTGGGCCCGGGGCTCCGACGACCGGCTCGTGCGCTGGGCCGGTGGCCCCGATTTCGACGCCGGCCTGAAGGAGAAGGAGGACGCGCTGGAACTGGTCGGCCCCCGGGTCCGGTATGCCGTCGCCTACCACGCCGCGCCGTCCCCCGCGGCCGCCGCCGTGTACCGCGAATTCGCCGACACGGCGATCCTCCTCAAGGCGCTGCTGCATCCCGGGGGCCTTCCCCCCTTCCCCCGACTCGCCCTCAATCGCAGGCTGGAGAATGCCGCGGCGATTCCGGCGGAGGTCACGCTGGAGATCGACCCAAAGCTGTCGCTGCTTCCCGGCTCCAGCCGGCTGCGGTGCGTCCATCGCCTGCACCCGCGGCTCCTCGCCGCCGACGGCAAACGGATCGAGGAGGCGGAGGCGCGGATCGCCGCGGCAGCCCTCGTGGACGTCGCCGCCTTCGCCGACCGGACCGGCGAATGACGCCCCGCGGCCGGCGGGCCCGCTGACTGCACCACGGCGGCCGCGGCAGGCGCGATCCGCACAGCCCGTCCGGTCAGCGCCATCACGCACGCGGCCAAAAAAGTCTGCCTGACCGGACGATGTTTCCTCCGGCTCACGTCTTGCCCAACCGTCCGACCCAGAGGACGGTTTCGGGGACCGAGGGGACGGGAGCCGCGGGCTCTGGTCGGCGGCCATTTCCGCCACGGCGCCCGGACGCATAAGGTTGACATCTGTACATATTTCCGCTAACGTCGGCGGACTCATTTTCATCCATCAGGAACGGAGGCTCTCGATGCTCGTGCTTTCAAGAAAGCAGAACGAACGGATTCGGGTGGGAGACTCGGTGGTCGTCACGGTGGTCCGGGTCAGTGGCGACAAGGTGCGGATCGGGATCGAGGCGCCCTCCAACGTCCGGGTGCTGCGGGATGAACTGGAGGACGAGAGTGTGGGCACGGTCACGCTGGAGCCGACTGCGGAACTGCCGATCCCGCGGTTCTTCGGCTTCGCGGGCTGACGCGCGGTGACCCCGCACCGCGCCGCCGGGAACGCCGCCATCCCGGAGGCCCCAGGGCCGTCGCAGTCGCCTTCGCGAGGGCGGCTGCGACGGCCCACCCGCCGGACGTGGGCCGTCGCGGGGATCATCGTTGTCCTCGTCGCCGCGGTGCTGGGCCATGTTCCGGCGTTCTACCGCGGCTGTCGGACGGGCACCTCCGAAGACGGCCGCCGGCTCATATCGCAGGTCGCCGCGCTCGGCTCCGCGATCGGCAGGCCGGGCCGTTGGTCGCTGGCGGCCACGGAGGCACACATCAACGGCTGGCTGAGGAACGATCTGCCGCGGAACCACGCGTCGCTGCTGCCATCCGGCATCTCGGATGCCCGCGTCGCCCTCGCGCCGGGCCTCGTGCGGGCCGGGGCCCGGGTCGGCTGGGGCCCCGTCGCGGCGGTCGCATCCGCCGCGGTGAGCGTGGAGCGGCTCGACGCCGGCCGGCTGCGCGCCGACGTCCGTTCCGTGCGGCTCGGCGGACTGCCCCTGCCCCACGGACCGGTCATCCACCGGCTCGTCAACCTGGCGGCTGCGGCCGGGGTGCCGACCGAACTGCAACGGCTGGACGGCAGGACCGTGGTTGTGGTCTACATTTCAGCAGCGGGAGATCCGGCCGGGAAGACGCACCGGCTCGACTCGCTGGCGATTCGGGACGGCGAACTGCTGTTCGCAGGCGAGACGACCGTGGCGGGCGACAGGCGGCGGTGAGTGAGCGGCGGCAGTGAGCACGTGGACGGGCGGCGAACCGCCCCTCGGCAACGGAACGGACGCGGAGGCACGGGGAACATGGCACGGCTGAGGTTTCTCGGGGCGGCAGGCGTGGTGTCGGGATCACGGCACCTCGTCGAGGGGCAGGCCGCCAGCGTGCTGGTGGACTGCGGCCTGTTCCAGGGTGAGAAGGAGTTGCGCGAGCGGAACTGGGACCGCTTCGCCGTGCCCCCCGACTCGGTGGACGCGGTCGTGCTCACGCATGGCCACATCGACCACTCCGGCTGGCTGCCGCGGCTCGTGCGGGATGGCTTCGGGGGGACGATCTGGACCTCCCCGGCCACGGCGGATCTGCTCGGGATCCTGCTCTACGACTCCGCCAAGTGCCAGGCGGAGGACGCCGAATACGCCAACCGCAAGGGCTACGCGAAGCACCGGCCCGCGTTGCCGCTGTACGACGAGCGGGACGTCGACCGGGCCCTGCGGCTGGTCCGCCGGGTGGATCGCGAGGCGTGGTTCGAGCCGGCGGCGGGGTTCCGCTGTCGGCTGCACGAGGCGGGCCACATGCTCGGCAGTTCGTTCGTGGAGATGGAGGTGGCGGCCGCCGCACCGGCCGCCGCGCCGCACCGGATCGTGTTCTCCGGCGACGTCGGCCGGTTCGACGCCCCGCTCTACAAGGATCCGATCGGCCCGCCCCCCTGCGACTACCTGCTCTGCGAGAGCACCTACGGCGACCGCGACCACACACCGAGCCGGCCGCTCGACGAGCTCGAGCAGGTCACCAAGGAGGCGATCGCCCGCGGCGGGATGATGCTCGTGGCCTCGTTCGCCATCGGTCGCTGCCAGCAGCTCGTCTACCTGCTGCGGACGCTGATGGCCGCCGGACGGCTGCCCGAGGTGCCGGTGTGGGTCGATTCGCCGATGGCGGTCGATGCCATGGAGGTGTTCCGCCGGCACGGGGCGGAGCACGACTTCAGCGAGGCGAAAATGCAGGGCGTCGCCGAGTCGCTCGCCAGCCCGTTCGTGCGAATGGCGAAGACGGCGGCCGAGTCGAAGGCGATCAACAGCCACGTCGGCCCCGGGATCGTGATCGCCTCCAGCGGGATGATGAACGGCGGCCGCATCCTCCACCATCTCTCCCGGCGGCTGCCCGACCCGAAGACCACCGTGCTCGTGGCCGGCTTCCAGGCCGCCGGCACCCGGGGCCGCAGCCTCGTGGACGGGGCCCGATTCCTCAAGATCCACGGCCGCGACATCCCCGTGAAGGCGGCGGTCCGCCGGGTCGATGCCCTCTCGGGCCACGCCGACCGCAGCGAAATCGGCCGCTGGCTCGGCAACCTGCCGGCGCCGAAGCGGACGTTCCTGATCCATGGCGAGCCGCCGGCGGCCAACGGTATGGCCGAGTTCCTGCGCACGACCCGCGGCTGGAACGTGCAGGTTCCGAAGATCGGCGACACCTTCGAACTGGAAACCTGATCCCGCCCCTCCCTCGTCGAGGACACTACGATGGCGAAGAAATCGCGTCCTGCCTCCCCGCCCGCCGCCGGCCAGCCGGCTCCGCATCCCGCCACCGAGCCGAAGCCGAAGGCCTGCAGCATCCTCCCCGACACGGTTCTCGGCGACGACGTGGCGCTCGTCGCCGAAAACATGGAGCGGATCCTCTCCTCGCCCAGCTACTGCCTGGCGATGGAGGATCCGGCCCTGCTCCAGAAGGTCGAGATGCGCGGCGTGCGGATGCTGCTGGAACTCGGCAAAGCCGAACTCGCCCTCCAGGCCGACAACATCGTCTCCACGGTGATCGTCTTCGGCGGCACGCAGATCGTCGAGCGGACCGCAGCCATGCGCCGGCTCTCCGAGGCCCGCCGGGCGGCCGAGGCCGCGCCACACGAGAAGCGACTGGCCCGGGAGGTGGAGCGGAGCCGGCGGCTTCTCGACTTCAGCCGGTTCTACGACGAGGCCCGGGAGTTCGCCCGCATCGTCTCGATCGACAACCAGTGCGACGACAAGCGCGACTACGTGGTCGTCACCGGCGGCGGACCGGGGATCATGGAGGCCGCCAACCGCGGGGCCTTCGACGTCGGCTGCAAGTCGATCGGGCTGAACATCAAGCTCCCCGCTGAGCAGCAGCCGAATCCGTTCATCACGCCGGAGCTGTGCTTCCAGTTCAAGTACTTCGCCCTGCGGAAATTTCATTTCATCCTCCGGGCGGCGGCGGTCGTGCTCTTCCCCGGGGGTTTCGGCACGCTCGACGAGATGTTCGAGACGCTCACCCTGCGGCAGACGCATCGCATGCAGCCGGTGCCGATCATCCTCTACGGCCGCGACTACTGGTCGAAGGTGGTCGATTTCCAGCACCTCGCCGACTGCGGCGTGATCGCCGACGCGCACCTCGACCTGTTCACCTACGCCGAGACGCCGCTGGAGGCCTGGGAGCAGATCCTCGCGTTTCACGCCCGACCGCAGCCGGCGTGACGCGGCCACAGGAACCCCGACGAGCAGGCGATCCGTGTCCGAGCCTCTGCAAGCCCTCGATCTGCGCGGTGCCGCGGCCCCGACGGGCCGGGTGGCGGTCGTCCTCGGCGGCACGGGCCGGCTCGGAATGGCCGTCGTCCGCGGCCTCGCCGGCCGCGGGTATTCGCTAGCGATCCACGGTCACCGCGGCCTGGCGGCCGCGCGTGCCGCCGCCGACGCGGTCACGGCAGCGGGCCTGCCCAGCCTGGCCGTGACGGCGGACCTCCGTGACGAGGGGGCGACACGCACCACCGTGCATCGCATCGCCGACCATTTTGGGCGGCTCGACGTGCTCGTCGGCTGCGCGGGCATGCACCGTCCGGTGACGCTCGAAGAGCTCACGGCCGACGACCTGCGGGCCCACTATGACGTCAATGTGGTCGGCCCTTGCGTGGCGGCGACGGAGGCCGGCCGGCTGATGGCGCGGCAGCCGGACGGGGGCGCGATCGTGCTGGCGGCCGCCGGCTGCTCCGATCCCGTGTCCCGGGGCGAGACGGCTTCGCTTGCCAGCCAGGCCGCCGTGCCGACGCTGATCCGGGCGCTGGCCGTGGAATACGCGGTGCTCGGTGCCGCCGTCCGGGTGAACTGCGTCCTGCGAAGCGTGGCGGCGGAGAGCGGCCCGGAGCCGACTCCGGCCATCGATGCGACGGCGCAGGCGATCGTCGCCATCGTCGAGAACCGAGGCCTGTCGGGGAGCTGTCTGACGCTGTGAGGCGGCGGACGTGCCGCCGGGGACAAAGCCCCACGACCACGCCAGGCAACCGACAGCCGACGAGAGCCGCTCAGCCTGGATGCCAGGCGATCGCCACCGGCCGCCCCTCCAATCCGCGCGGCGTGCCTCTCCGCGCCGGCCGGATGCTCCCCAGCTACGCTTGGATCGCCTCGCCCCGCTGACGCGGCAGGCGGATCGTGAACGTCGTGCCGACGTCCGGTTCGCTCTCGACCGCGACGGTCCCCGCATGGGCCTGGACGATGTGCTTGACGATCGCCAGCCCGAGGCCCGTCCCCCCTTCGCTGCGGCTGCGGGCCTTGTCCACCCGGTAGAACCGCTCGAAGAGCCGTGGCAGATGCTCGGCGGCGATGCCGCAGCCCTCGTCCCGCACCCGAATCACCAGGCTGCCCGACGGCCCGTGGGCTCCGGGCTCCGCGGCCGCCGCCAGCCAGATCGTCTTCCCTGGATCGCTGTACTTGATCGCGTTGTCCACGAGGTTGATCAGCGCCTGTTCGAGGAGCGGCGGATTGACCTCCCCCTCCAGTTCCTCGGGGCAGTCGCACTCCAGCCGGATCCGCCGGTCGGCCGCCCGCGGCTCGCAGTCGGCGAGCACGGCGGCGAGGACGTCGCCGATCCGGGCCGGTTCCAGGGGCAGGTTGCCCGCCCCCTCGCGCTGCTCGATCCGGGACAGGGCGAGCAGGTCCTCGATGATCGCCGCCAGCCGGTCGGACTGCCGGGCGATGATCCCGAGAAACCGCCTGTTCGCCTCCGGATCGTCGGCGGCCCCGTCGATCAGCGTTTCCACGAACCCCTTGATCGAGGCGATCGGCGTCTTGAGCTCGTGCGACACGTTGGCCACGAAGTCGCGGCGGACGTTCTCCAGCCGCTGCACGTCGGTGACGTCGTTGAGCACGATCACCGCGCCCCCCTCCCCCGAGGCGTCGCGCAGCGCCGTGCCGCGCAGGCGGATCGTCCGCTCCCGGGCGCCGTGAAGCACGAGGTCGTCCTCCACCGGCTCCCGGCAGTCGATCGCCCGGAGCGCGAACCGGCGCAGGTCGGGATTCCGCACCACCTCTTGCAGGGACCGCCGGACAACGTTCTCCAGATCGAGCCCGAGCAGCTCGGCCGCGGCCCGGTTGATCCCCACGATCCGCTGCCGGGCGTCGATCGCCAGCACCCCCTCGATCATGCTGCCGAGCACCGCCTCCTGCTGCGTCCCCTGCCGGCCGATCGTGATCCCGCGCTCGACGAGCTGCTCGCGGAGCACCCCGAGTGCCGCCGCGAGGCCGGCCAGTTCGGCCGACTCGGTGGCCGGCAGCGGGGCCTCGACTTCGCCGGCCGCGAGCCGGCCCGCCGCGGCGGTCAGGTCTGCGATCGGCTGGGCCGTGCGCCGGGCGAGGAGATACCCGGCCCCGAGGGCGGCCAGCCCGCAGGCGACGGCGCCGACGAGCAGCGTTCGCTGGCCGCGACCGAGCGCCGTCTCCAGGCCGCTGGTGCTGTCGGTGATCCGGAGGATCGACCGCTCGCCCCCGGCCGGGCCAAGCGGCACGGCGACGGCGAGCAGCCGGCGGCCAGTGGGCGGGTCGTAGCGGCTGGCGGCTGCCGGCTGTCCCGTCCGCCGTGCCTCGACGACCTCCGGTTCGGCGTCGGTCACCGGCCCGGAACGCAGCTCCTCCGCGGTCGTCGCCAGCAGCGTTCCGTCCGGGCCGACGACCGTGATCAGCATCCGCTCGTGCCGATGCTCGCGGGCGGCCCGGCGGAAGGCCTCCGCATCGACCTGGTCGTCCGCCGGGAGGAGCCGCGACACGCGGTCGGCGACGTCGAACAACCGGCGGCGCTGGGCCTCGTCGGCGAGCCGGGCGAGCTGGACCGATGCCAGCCAGAAGCAGCCGGCGAGGACCGCGGCGGTCAGGCCGCACCAGCCCGCAAAGATCTGCCAGACGAGCGGGGTACGGGGCATGGCTGGAGCCGCGGCAGATGGAAGGTCAGGCCCGGAACCGGTAGCCGACACCGCGCACGGTCTCGATGTAGGAGCCGAATTCACCGAGCTTCTTGCGCAGGCCGGCGACCTGCACGTCCACGGAACGCTCGGTCACCGGATAGTCCTCCCCCTTGACCGCGTCCACGATCTGCGTGCGGGTGTAGGCCCAGCCGGGCCGCTTGGCGAGGAATTGCAGGAGCGCGAACTCCGTGTACGTGAGTTCCAGCGGCGCGCCGGCCAGCGTCACCTCGTGGCGTCCCGGATGGATCGAGAGTTCGTGGACGTCGATCGTCGTCTCCTGCTCGGCCCGGCGCTGCGCTTCCTTGCGGCGCAGCAGGGCGCGGACGCGGGCAGTGAGCACCCGCGGGCTGAACGGCTTGGCGATGTAGTCGTCGGCCCCGCGTTCCAGCCCGGCGATCATGTCGCTCTCCTCGCTCTTTGCGGTGAGCATGATGATCGGCACCTCGCGGGTCTTGGTCTCCGACTTCAGTCGCCGGCAGACCTCCAGGCCGTCCACGGCGGGCAGCATCAGGTCGAGCACGATCAGGTCGGGGGGCTGGCGCCGGGCGGACCGCAGCGCGTCCTCGCCGGAGTCGACGCACTCGACCTCGTACCCCTCCTTCGTGAGGTTGTAGCGGACCAGTTCCAGCAGATCCTCTTCGTCGTCCACGACGAGGATTCGCGCGGCGTCCTGGTCGGGCTGGACGCCCTTCCCCTTGGCGGGGGCCGGCCTGGCGGGCTCACCCTGGTTCGGCATGGTGCTCGGAGCATTCGGGAATCCGGCGCACCCCCGCGCCGGGACCGTAGTATCGCCGCGGGCCGGCGAACGGGAAAGCGTGAGAAATTGGTGAGGCTCTCGCGCCACTCGGCCGGCTTGTGGGCGGTTCGTGACACGGCCGTGACACCGCCGGCACGGCGCGGCCCCTATGCTTCCCGGCTGTCCCGAGGTCGTTCACTCGTCTCTCCACCGAGGAGGCCCGCCATGGTCTTTCGCCGATCGCTGATCCTGTTCCTGCTCGTCGTCGCGGCCCGGATCGGCCGGGGCGACCCGACCGAGGGATTCCTGCTCGCGCCCGCCCAACGGACGATCGCCGTCGCCGCGGGGGCGGAGATCCGCGTCGTTCCCGACGAGGTGCACCTGCGGTTCTCCGTCGAGGACCGAAACCGCAGCCTCGACGAGGCCGTCAAGGCGTGCGACAAGCGCACGGCGGCGGTGCTCGCGTTTCTCACCGAATCCGGCGTCGACGGCAAGGACGTGCGCAGCGACTTCATCGCCATCGCGCCGCAGTATCGGAACGACCGGGGAGTCGAGTCGCTGGTGCCGGAGCACTTCGACGCCCGGCGCGGGTTCGTCGTCCGGCTCCGCGAGGTGGAGAAGTTCGACGCCCTGCTGGCGGGCCTCCTCCACCACGGGGCGCAGCGGGTGCAGGACGTGGAGATCCGGACCACGGAGCTCCGCAAGCACCGCGATCTCGCCCGGCAGAAGGCGATCCGGGCCGCGCGGGACAAGGCCGTGGCCCTGGCGGGCGAACTGAACGCCAAGGTCGGCAAGCCGCAGTCGATCCAGGAGGTGGCCGGGGGTGGCGTCGCGGGTCGGTCCTCCTTCGATCGACGGTTCGATCAGGGAGTGTCGCAAAACGTCGTCCAGTCGGCCGCCGGCCCGGCCGCGGATCCGGACGATCAGATGCTGGCGGCGGGGATGATCAGCGTCACCTCCAGCGTCAGCGTCGTCTTCCTCCTCGAATGAGGGCGCCGCCCGCCGGCGTCAGGAGAGGAGCAGTTCGACGTCCTCAGCCGTCAGGCTGGCGATCATCCCCTCGTCGGCCCGGACGATCGACTCGGCGAGGTCGCGCTTCCGATCCTGGAGGGCCACGATCTTCTCCTCGACGGTGTCGCGGGCGATGAGCCGGTAGGCGAACACGCGGCGGGTCTGGCCGATGCGGTGGGCCCGGTCCACGGCCTGGGCCTCCACCGCCGGGTTCCACCACGGGTCGAGGATGTAGATGTAGTCGGCCGCGGTGAGATTGAGCCCCTGACCGCCGGCCTTGAGGCTGATGAGAAACAGCCGACAGTCCGGGTCCTCCTGGAACCGCGTCACCCGGGCCTGGCGGTCGGTGGTCCGGCCGTCGAGATACTCGTAGACGATCCCGCGCTCGTCGAGCTGCCGCCGCAGGATCGCCAGGAAGCTGGTGAACTGGCTGAACACCAGCACCTTGTGCCCCTCGTCGAGCACCTCGTCGAGTTGCTCGAGCAGCGTCTCCAGCTTGGCCGCCGGATCGCCGCCGCGGGCGTGGTCCACGAGGCCCGGATGGCAGGCCGTCTGCCGGAGCCGGAGGAGCGCCTCGAGGACGGCGATCCGCGACCGACCGATCCCCATCCGGCCGATGCGGCCGGTGAGCTCCCGGCGGTAGTGCTCGCGCAGCTCGTCGTAGGCCTTGCGCTGCTCCTCGCCCAGCTCCACGAACAGCGTCTGCTCGGTCTTCTCCGGGAGGTCGGAGAGCACCTGGGCCTTCGTCCGCCGCAGCAGGTAGGGGCGGACCGCGCGGGCCACGACCTCGGCGCTCCCCCGGCCGTCGGCGAGGAAGCGGCGCAGGCGGGTGGCACTGCCGAGCTGCCCGGGGTTGAGGAACTCGAAGATGCTCCACAATTCGCCGATATGGTTCTCCACCGGCGTGCCGGTGAGCGCCAGCCGGTGTCGGGCCCGGAGCAGCCGGCAGGCCTTGGCCGCCTGGCTGGCGGCGTTCTTGATCGACTGCGCCTCGTCGAGGACGACGTAGTCGAACTCGATCTCCCGGTGGCGGACGATGTCGCGCCGCAGCGTGCCGTAGGTCGTGATCACCAGGTCCTGGCCGGCGAGGTCGTCGAGGACCTCCGTCCGCGCGGTGCCGGTCAGGTTCACGACCCGCAATTCCGGCGCGAACCGCTTCGCCTCCTCGATCCAGTTGAAGACGAGGCTCTTGGGCACGACCACGAGCGACGGCCGGTGCGCGATCCCCGTCTCGCGAACGACCGCCTGCCGGCGGACGAACATCGCCAGCACCTGGATCGTCTTGCCGAGGCCCATGTCGTCGGCGAGGCAGCCGCCGAGCCCCAGCCGCTCGAGGAAGGTGAGCCAGCCGAGCCCCTCGCGCTGGTAGTGACGGAGCGTGCCCCGGAAACCGGCGGGCTCGTCCTCGGCCTCGGGCCGCTCCCCGCGGGCGAGTTCCGCCCGCAGCTTCTCGAACGCCTCGTCCACGTGGGTTCGCGGCTGGCCGGCGAGCAGGGCGTCGAGCAGCGCCACCTGGATGCGGCCGTATCGCAGCCGGCCGTCGTGCCGCTGGGCGAGCGCGGCCAGCGGCGCGAACTGCGCGGCGAGCGCGTCGGGGATGATGCCGACCGAGCCGTCGGCGAGTTCGACCGCCCGGTCGCCGCGGGCCAGCGCCTCGAGGAGCGCGGGAAAATCGGCTCCCACGCCGCCGAAGTCCACCTCCGCCGAGAGCTCGAACCAGTCGATGCCGCTGGTCACGTTCCAGGCCACGCTCCCCGCCGGACGGTACCGCCGGCCGGCCACCTCGACGGCCCCCCCGGCGGCCGCGAGCTGGGCCACCGAACCGTCGAGCCGGCCGCGGGCGATCTCCACGTGGTGCGACGGGGCGGCCTCGTCGAGGGGCGTGCCCCGCGGCGGCGTGACGCCGTGCCGCGGCAGGACGGCGAGCGCCTCACGCTCGGCGGACCGGTCGCGACGGACGAAGATCCGCCGGGCCGGATCGGCCGCGCCGCCGGCGGGATCGTCGGCGGCGATCTGGATGCCGGCGTAGTCGAACCAGATCCGGCCGGCAAGCTGCACCCGGGGCTGGCTCCGGCGGCGCGCCGGCCGGGCGGCGGGCCCCGGCTCCTCGTCGCTGACGATCGTGGGCGAATCGTCGAGCACCAGTTTGGGCACGGGCGCGCCCGATTCGATCCGCCAGCCTGTCCACGCGGGAAGCACGACGGCGGGAACGTCGGCCAGCCCGGCGAGCCGTTCGATGAGGCCGTCCACCTGGCCGCCCGCCAGCGGGATCGGCCCGCGCCGCTCGAACTGGTCGATCCAGCCGGTGACGGACGCCCCGGCAGTGCCGGGGTCGGGAAGGGCGAGCCGGGCGATGCGGTCGGCGAATACGACGAGCCCGCAGCGCAGGATGGCCCGCGGCGCGTCGAGCCCCTTGCGTTGGCTGCCACGGACGAGCATGCCACTGAGCGTGGCCTTGGCGGGCCGCGGCAGGACGTCGTCCTCGCCGGTGCCGGACAGGCCACGGGCCGGCCGAACGTCCTCGTCGTCGGGCTCGAGGACGAAGGCGAACTCCCACGGCCGGGAGCCGTCCCAGGTGAGCGCCACGACGTGCTCCGGCTGCCGGCGCGGCTCCGGCTGAAGCACGAGCCGGCCCGTCTCGCAGAGCAGCGCGACGTGCGCGGCCGCGGCATGGGCGCCGACGACGACCCGTGAGATCCGCCTGCGATCGAGCGGCTCGACGCCGACACCTTCGCCGACGGCGGCGGCGCCGGCGAGTTGTTCGATGATCCGGCGCTCCTCGGCGGGAAGTTCGCCGAGTTCGATCTCGTCCGGCCCGATGACGATCGACCGTGGTCGGCCGACGAAACCGTCGGCGTCGCCGCCCATCAGGCAGGGGAGGAGCACGACGGCCCGGGCGTCGGCGGAGGCGGCCAGATCGAGCAGGAACATGAGCGTGCCAGCGCCGCGACGCCCCTCGGGAATCGAGAGCTCCGCCGCGCGCACGGCGGGCTCGACCAGCCGGCGCCGCTCCTCGAGTTCCGCCGCCCAGGTCGGCACGCGACCGGAGCCGGTCCGCGCCGGCGGTGGATCGGCCGAGCCCGCGACCGGGGGTGTGATCTCGGGTCGGGTGGGAACCACGGCCCGCGGCGCCGGCCGCGGCCCGCCGCGCGGGGGCGCGGCCGCGACCGC
>JBIKKQ010000034.1:0-23656 GCA_044360305.1 Pirellulales bacterium | reverse complement strand
CCGCCGGCCACGAGGATCTTGGCGCCGAGCCGGCGGGCGCCGTCCACGGCGAGCAGGGAAACCTGCCGCCCCGTCTGCCGCAGCGTCCGCCCGGCCCAGATGGCGGCGAACAACCCCGCCGCGCCGGTCCCGACCACGAGGATCCCGGCCCGGCGGTCCGGGGCAGCGGATTCTGACGGTCGTGCGGGATCGGGCATGGTCGTGGCGGGCGAGTGTCGGCAACCGGTCCGCCGAACGCTGGACCGGCCCCCGGCGACCTTCCACAATACTCCCGTTCCGCCCCGCACGACGAGGAGAGCGATGCGTTCGACGATCCTGGGTGTGTTCGCCATCTGCGTCGGAGGATCGCTGGTCCGGGCCGAGGACTGGCCGCAGTGGGGGGGCACGGATGCGCGGAACATGGCCGCGGCCGAGACCGGCATCCCCGACACGTTCAATCCCGGGCGGAAGACCCGCACCCGGCTGGGCTTCGACCCGACCACGGCCCGCAACGTCCGGTTCATCGCCCGGCTGGGCAGCGAAAACTACTCCGCGCCGGTGATCGCCGACGGCCGGATCTACATCGGCACCAACGACGAGGACATCGACGACCCGCGGATCAGGCCGACCCGCGGCGGCGTGCTCATGTGCCTCGACGAGCGGACCGGCGACCTCGTCTGGCGGCTGGTCGTGCCACGATTGGAGATCGACCGCTCCAAGGTGAGCGAGGACTTCGACGAAATGAACCTCGGCATCTGCTCGACGGCCACCGTGGACGGCGACCGGGTGTACCTCGTCACCAACCGCTGCGAGGTCGTGTGCCTCGACGTCGGCGGCCTCGCCGACGGCAACGCGGGGCCGTTCACCGACGAGGCGTCGTTCGCGGTGCCCGCCGGGGCCGCGCCGCTCGAGCTCGGCCCGGCCGACGCCGACATCGTCTGGCGGTTCGACATGCTCCGCGACCTGCCGGTGTTCCCGCACGACGCCGCCAACTGCTCGATCCTCGTCGTCGGCGGGCAGCTTTACGTGGGCACGGCCAACGGCGTCTACGACGGCAAGGTGGTGCTGCCGACGGCGCCGTCGCTGATCGTGCTCGACAAGCGGACGGGCCGGCTGCTGGCCCGGGACGACGGCACGATCAGCGCCGACGTGTTTCATGGGCAGTGGTCGTCGCCGGCCCTGGCGAACGTCGGCGGGCGGCCGCAGGTGATCTATGCCGCCGGCGACGGCGTCTGCCACGCTTTCGAGCCGCTGGCGGCCGACGCCGCCGCAGGGGCCGAGCCGGCGATCCTCGAAGAGCTCTGGAAGTTCGACTGCAACCCGGCCGGCTACCGGGCGCGGGGCGGGGTGCCGATCGACTACTGGGCGCTCGTCCGCGGCGCGAAGAAGGAGCTCGACAAGGACGGCATGCTCGTCAGCCCGTGCGAGGTCATCGGCACGCCGGTGATCCACGACGGCCGGATCTACGTCGGCATCGGCCAGGATCCGGTCCACGGCCCGGGCCGGGGCGCGCTCTCCTGCATCGCCCTCGACGGCGACCGCGGCGACGTCACCGCGACCAACCGCGTCTGGCAGTACCTCGGGATCGGCCGGTCGCTGTCAACGGTCTCGATCGTGGACGGGCTCGTCTACGCGGCGGAGCACGCCGGCAAGGTGCACTGTCTCGACGCCAAAACCGGCAGTCTCGTCTGGGTCCACGACACCCGCGACGAGATCTGGTCGAGCACCTTCGTCGTGGACGGCAAGGTGTTCATCGGCACCCGCAAGGGGCTGACGATCCTCCGCGCCGGCCGCGAACGCGGGCACGTCGCCGACCTCAAACTGGGCACGCCCGTCTGGTCGGTGCCCACCGCGGCCAACGGTACGCTGTTCGTGGCCTCGCAGAAGAACCTCTGGGCCGTCGCCGCGCCGACGGACGAGTGACGGCCTCCGCCTGCCCGAAAGCAAGCCGTCTATAATCTGGGTCAGGTGGCGAATCGCTGCCGCACGGGACGGAGTATCCAGCGGGTCATGCGGTCTGTCCGGAAGTCCATGCTGCTCGCCGTGCCGCTTGTCGGCATCTGGCTGCTGTGCGGCGAACAGTCTCCCGTTGGCCGGGCGGCCGATCCGTTTCCCGCCCCGTTCGACAGCGAGCGCGACACGGCCGCCCGTCCGCTGCCGGCGGCGGAGGCGGCCGCGACGATGCGCGTGCCGGACGGATTCCGCGTCTCGGTGTTCGCCGCCGAGCCCGACGTGCTCAATCCGATCGCCATGGCCTGGGATCCGCGCGGCCGGCTCTGGGTCGCGGAGAACCACACCTACGCCGAGGCCCCCGTCCGCCTCGAGCGCCGACTCCGCGATCGGGTGCTGGTCTTCACCGACACGGATGGCGACGGCCGGGCCGACGAGCGGCGCGTGTTTCTCGACGACCTGCGGCAGCTGACGAGTGTCGAGGTCGGTCACGGCGGCGTCTGGCTGCTCTGCCCGCCGCAACTGCTGTTCGTCCCTGACGCCGACGGTGACGACGTCCCCGATGGCCCGGCCCGGGTCGTGCTCGACGGCTTCGACGTCACCGACGTGCACCACAACTTCGCCAACGGACTGCGGTTCGGCCCCGACGGCTGGCTCTACGGCCGCGCGGGGGGCGCCTGCCCGGGCCGTGTCGGCCCGCCGGGAACACCCGACGCGGACCGGGTGCGGATCGACGGCGGCATTTGGCGGTATGCGGTCCACGGCGGCCGGTTCGAGGTGGTCTGCCACGGCACCACCAACCCCTGGGGGCATGACTGGAACGCGTTCGGCGACGGCTTCTTCATCAATACCGTCACCGGCCACCTCTGGCAGATGATCCCCGGCGCCCGCTATCCGCGGCACGGCACGCTCGACCCGAACCCGCACGTCTTCGAGCCGATCGAGATGCACGCCGACCACTGGCACTTCGATACCAAGGGCGGCTGGCAGAAGTCTCGCGACGGCGCCGCGGACGACCTCGGCGGCGGCCACGCCCACAGCGGGCTGATGATCTACCTCGGCGACAACTGGCCCGAGGAATATCGCGGCCGGCTGTTCACCTGGAACTTCCACGGCCGCCGGGCCAACCAGGAGATCCTCGTCCGCGAGGGGAGCGGCTACGTTGCCCGGCACGGCGCCGACCTGCTTGCCTCCCGCGACCCGTTCTTCCGCGGCATCGAACTGGGCTACGGCCCCGACGGCTCCGTGCTGGCGCTCGACTGGAGCGACACCGGCGAGTGCCACGAGACCACAGGCGTGCACCGGACGAGCGGCCGGATTTTTCATGTCGCCCACGTTGCCCATGCAGCCCCCGGCCGGCCCGCGGCCCGTCCCGCGGCCGACCTGCGTGGCCTGAGCTGCGTGGAACTGGCCAAGCTGATGACGCATGCCAACGAGTGGTTTCCCCGCCAGGCGCGGCTGCTGCTCGCCGAACGCAGTCGCCAGGCTGAAGCGGGGCAGACGCCGGCCGCCGCGGCCGACCTGCCGCAGGCGCGGGAGGCGCTCGGGCGGATCGTGCGCACCTCCGCGCCCCCGATCGCCTGCCGGGCGCTGCTCACGCTGCATGCCAGCGGAGGCTGCGACCCCGGGCTGCTTCGCGAACTGCTCGACCACGAAGACGAGCACCTCCGCGCCTGGGCCGTGCGGCTCGTCACCGACGACTGGCCGCTCGACGGCATGCTGGCGCCGGCCCGCTCGACGCCGGCCGAGGCGGCCCGCATCGCGGCCGCCGCCCCGCAGGTCGCGGCGGATCTGCGGCGCGTCGCAGCCAACGACACGAGCGGCCTCGTCCGGCTGGCGGTCGCCGCAACGCTGCAGCGACTCCCGCTCGAGCACCGCCCCGACGTCGCCGCTGCGCTCCTCGCCCGGCCCGAGGACGCCGCCGACCACAACCTCCCGCTCCTCGTCTGGTACGGGCTGATGCCGACGGTGGACCGCGATCCGGCCCGGGCCGCGGACCTGGCCCTCGCCGCCCGCTGGCCGAAGACCCAGCGGCTCATCGCCCGCCGGCTCGCCGGCCTGATCGACAGCCAGCCCGCGGGGGTGAACCGGCTGGTGGCCGCGGTCGCGGCGCTCCCCGGCGCCGACGTGGAACGCAACCTGATCGAGGGCATCGCCGCCGGGCTCGCCGGCCTGCGCCGGGCGCCGAAACCCGCCGCCTGGGACGCGGTCGTCACCCGGCTCGGCGGCGGCGAATCACCGGTCGCCGCGGTCGTCCGCGAACTGTCGGCGGTGTTCGGCGACGGTCGGGCGCTCGACGACCTGCGCCGGCTCGTTCTCGACGAACAGGCCGACGCGGGCCTGCGCCGGTCGGCCCTGGAGGCGCTCGTGCGGCAGAAGGACGACGTCCGCGAGATCTGCCTGCGGCTGGCGGGGGATCGCCGGTTCGCGGCGATCGCGGCCGAGGGTCTCGCCGGCAGCGACGACGCCGAGGCAGCCCGGGCGATCGTGGCCACGTTCGACCGCGACCGGGGCGCTGGCCGGCCGCGAATCGTCGCCATCCTCGCCTCGCGGCCGTCGTTCGCCATGGCCCTGCTCGACGCCGTCGCGGCGGGAAAGATCCCGCGGTCGGCGATCACGGCCTACGAGTTGCGGCAGATGCGGGCCCTCGGCGACGCCGCCGTCAACGCCCGGCTGGAGCGCGAGTGGGGCGCGGTCCGTGAGACGGCGGCCGACAAGCGTCGGCGGATCGACGGCCTCAAGGAGCAGCTCACGCCACAGGTGCTCGCCGGAGCCGATCTCCCGCGCGGACGGCTGCTCTACGACCGCAACTGCGGCCGCTGCCACCGGCTGTTCGGCGCGGGGGAGGCGATCGGCCCCGATCTCACCGGCGGTAACCGCACCAACATCGACTACCTGCTGGAGAACATCATCGATCCGAGTGGCACCGTCGCCCGCGACTATCGGATGTCGGTGGTGGAGCTGGCCGACGGCCGCGTGCTCAGCGGGCTCGTGACGGCGAAGGACGACCGCACGCTGACGCTCGTGACGCCGACGGAGACGCGGACGATCCCCAAGGCCGACGTCGAGGAACTGACCGTGACCGGGCAGTCGCCGATGCCCGAGGGGATGCTTGACTCCCTGTCGGCCGACGAGATCCGTGACCTGATCGGCTACCTGATGCAGCCGGCCCAGGTGCCGCTCCCGTAGTCCGGCCGGCACCCGGCCCTGCGGCCCCGACCAGGCCGTAACGCGCGGTTTTCCCCGGCTCATGCGCTGGTTTTTTGACGCGGGCCCGGGTGAGGATGTAGTTTAAGGTTTGGCGAGACGATATCTTTCATATCCGTCGCGCCACATCCACGCTGGTCCTCCCGTGCACACGCCGCGGTCCGATGCGTTCGGGTCTGGTCGCCTGACAGCCGTCGGCCGGTCCTTTCTCGCCGGCGGTTGCTTCCTGGTCGTCCTGCTCGCGACGGCCGATCACGCGGCCGCGGCTGATCGCACGGCCGACTTCCTCCGCGACGTGAAGCCGCTGCTCGACGCCCACTGCGTCCGCTGCCATGGCCCGGACGATCCGGAGGGGGACGTGTCGGTGCACGGGCTGACGGCAGCGGCGGACGCGGCTCAGCTCGCAACCTGGAAGAAGGTGTTCGAGCGGATCGAGGACGGTTCCATGCCCCCCGCCGACGAGACGCAGCCGACCGCCGGTCAGCGCCGGGCGGCGACCGGCTGGATCGGGGCCGCCCTGAAGGCCGGCGGCATGGCCTTCGACGAGCAGCGGTCGCTGCGGTCCGACAACGGCAACTGGGTCGATCACGACGCCCTGTTTTCGGCCGGGCCGGCCGGCGAGTCGGCGACCCCCAGCCGCGTGTGGCGACTGTCGCCGCGTGGGTATCGCGAGCTCATGCGACGGATTCGCGACGGCTTCAAGGCCCGGCTCCCATTCACCGGGCAAGGTGGGCCACATTTCGACTGGGATTTCGATCGCAACGAGGACATCAATCCGCCGTGGGGATTGCAGCAACAGTGGAATTTCAACGACTACACGACCGCGCATCGCGTCGGCGAGTCCGAGATCGAGGCCCACCTGCGGCTCTGCCAGGCGCTCGTCAACACCTGCGACTGGAACCGGGCCGGGCACTGTGCCGCGGTGATCGCCGCCGGCAGAGAGACGACCTCCGCGCAGGCGCAGGCCGCGGTGACTGAAATGTTCGCCAAGGTGCTCCCGGTGCCCGTCGGCGACGAGGACCGGCAGCGGTACACCGACTTCCTGCTGGCCCGGCTGCAGGATTCGGAGCCGAAGGTCGCCGTCAGTCAGTGCCTGATCGCCGTCCTCTGCCGGCCGGAACTGATGTATCGGATCGAGGAGTCCGCCGCCGGCCCGCGGGCCATGATTCCGCCTCCCCAGCTGGCCCGGTCGCTCGCCCACACGCTCGCCGACCGGGAGCCGGACAAGCCGCTCGCCGAGGCCGTCGCCGCCGGACGCCTCGCCTCCCGCGAGGATGTCCGGGCCCAGGTCGAACGGATGCTCACCGATCCCGCCCTTCCGAAGCCGAGGATCGTGACCTTCTTCCGGGAGTATTTCGGCCACCCCGCCGCGACGGACGTGTTCAAGTGCCAGACCACGCTCCAGGAGCATGGGATTCCCAAGGGGTACGGCGCCATCGTGGGCGACATCGATGCGATCGTCAAGGCGACGCTCGCCAGCGACACCGAGGTCTTCAAGACCCTGCTGACGACTGACCAGTGGTTCGTCAACTTCGGAGGTGCCAAGGGGTACGCGACGCACCGTGACCGCACCCTGGCCCGAAAGGCCCGGGACGCGGACCGGGCCGCGAAGGAGGGCAAGCCGTTCGACGGCGAGGCGAAGCAGTACAAGATCGATCCCCCGTCGTTGCAGAGCGAGGGACTCCTTCATGTCTACGGCCTCGGCAAGCCGGCCGACTTCGACCTGACACGCTGGGCGGCGCTGGAACGGTTCGCGATGCCGGCCGGCCAGCGGATGGGCATCCTGACGCACCCCACCTGGCTCGTGGCCCAGTCGGCCAACTTCGACAACCATCCGATTCACCGCGGCCGATGGATCCGCGAGCGGCTCCTCGGCGGGCGGATTCCCGACGTGCCGATCGGCGTCGATGCGAAACTGCCCGACGAACCGGACAAGCCGCTGCGGGAGCGGATGGCCAGAACCCGCGAGGAGTTCTGCTGGAAGTGCCATCGGCTGATGGATCCGCTCGGCCTGCCGTTCGAGCAGTTCGACCACTTCGGGCAGTATCGCACCGACGAGCTCGTCGTGGACGTGGAGCAGACCGCCGCGGCCCGGGCCAAGAACCCCAACGCCCTGCGGACCATGCGGCTCGTCGGCCGGCTCGACACGACCGGAATGGTCGAGGACAGCGGTGATCCCCGGCTCGACGGGCCGGTGAAGGATCCGTACGAACTGATCTCCCGGCTGGCGGCATCGGAACGCGTCGAGCAGGTCTTCGTGCGGCACGTGTTCCGCTTCTTCCTCGGCCGCAACGAGACGTTGGCCGACGGACCGTGCCTCGTGGCCGCCCACCGCGCCTACCGCGACGGCGGTGGGAGCATGCGGGCCCTGCTCACGTCGCTGCTCACGTCGGATGCATTCCTGTATCGCACGCCCGGCCAGGCCCCGGCGGCAGACCCGCAACCGACCGCTTCCTCCGCAACCCGCTGACGTTTTCTCCCACCCGGAAAGGCTCCCCATGCTCGACCGCCGCACGCTCCTCAAGGGGATCTCCGCCGGCACCGGCGGGCTGCTGCTCGCCCCGTTCCTGCAGACCGTGGCCGCGCGGGCGGCCGGCACCCACGTGCCGCCGAAGCGGGTGATCTTCTTCACGTTCGACAACGGCTGGAACGAGGGCGGGGCGATCCCGAAAGGGGTGGCGCTGGGAGCCAAGGAGGTCACCTCGACGCCCCTCGCCGGCTGCGAACTGCCGCTCGACATCGAGCCGTTCGCCCCGTTCCTCGACCGGCTGACCCTGGTCCAGGGGCTGCAGGGGCGGCACTGCGCCTTCGGCCACGGCAGTGGCTACGCGGCGCTGTCCGGAATCGGCGGGAATTCGGTGCCGGGCGGAGAGACGATCGACGTGGCGATCTCGAAGGTCAACCCGTCGATCGTCCCGCTCCTCGTGCTGGGGATTCTCGCGGGCAGCAGCCAGACCACGGCCTACGGAATTTCGGCGACGGGACCGGGCACACCGAACGCCGTGCAGTGTCGGCCCGAACTGGCCTACGAGTCGCTGTTCGGCCGGATCGGGGCCACGCGGAACGACTTCCTCGCCCGCAAGAACCTCCTCGACTTCGTTGCCGGCGACGTCCGCCGGCTGCGGCCGCGGATCGCCGGGCCGGAGCGGGAGCAGCTCGATTATCATCTCGCCGCGCTGGAGTCGCTTTCCGGCCGCGATGCGAAGCTCTCCGACCGGTTCGCGAGCGGCGAACTCGCGCGGCACGCCCCGAAAATGCCCGACAAGCCGCCCGAGCTGATGACGGAAATCGTGGCGGCCCAGTGCGACGTCGCCGCCGCGGCGCTGGTGGCGGGCCTGACGAACACCGTGACGATCTCCTCGGGAGTGGGCTGGATCAACACCGCCTACACGGGCATCAGCAAGATGAAGACCCACACGATCGGTCATCTTCAGCCCGATCCCGACCTGAAGCTGACGGGCATGGAAGTGCTGGCCCGGTATCACAACCATCTCGCCAGGCAGGCGGCGGGCATCCTCGCCCGGCTGCAGGCCGTTCCCGAGGGCAAGGGGACGATGCTCGACAACACGCTGCTCGTGTTCACCAGCGACTGCGCCGAGACGCAGCACACCACCGGCGAGAACTGGCCCTTCGCCCTGGTCGGCAACCTCGGTGGATCCATCAAGGCCGGCCAGTATCTGGCCTATCCCATCAGCGGCGGTGACCAGGGACTGAAGCCGACGGGAGACGTTCCGATTCGGGCCCTGTCCGGCAAGTCGGCCAAGACCAACCCGGCGATCAACGCCCTCTACTGCACGCTGCTTCACGCCGCGGGGAAGCCGCGGGACACCTTCAACGCCATCGGCGCCCGCGGCTCATGCGGCCCGCTCGCCGAACTGTTGACCTGAGGATGAGCAGTCAACGGACGCCCGGCATCGGCCCCCGGGTCTTGAGTCGCACCCGGCAGAGGAGGGAATCGGCGGTGATGAATAGGGTCCGACCATCCTCGCCGAAGCAGCAGTTGGCGGTCGCCTGGCCGGTGAGGATCGTGCCCAGATGGGTGCCGTCGGCGGCGATCACGAGCACGCCCCCCGGTCCGGTGGCGAACACGTTGCCCGCCTCGTCCACCCGGAGCCCGTCCGGCAGCCCGGGCCGCTCCTTGAACAGCGCCGTGCCGTCGAAGAACAGCCGGCCGGCGTCGAGCGTGCCGTCGGGCTGGACGCTAAACGCGTTCCAGATCGGCCGCTCCGGATCGGACTGCGCCACGTAGAGCGTCTTCTCGTCTGGCGCCAGGCAGATGCCGTTGGGACGGGTCATCGTCCGACAGAGGAGCGACACCCGGCCGTCCGGGGCGAGCCGGTAGACGCCGCAGAAGTCCAGTTCCCGGTTCGGGTCCTCCATCTGCTTCGGCAAGCCGTAGGGCGGGTCGGTGAAGTAGATCGCCCCGGAGGAATGCACGGTGGCGTCGTTGGGGCTGTTGAACCGCTTGTCCTCCCAGGCGGCGGCCAGCGTCTGCTTCCCGCCGTCACGTTCGAGCCGTGAGACCCGCCGGTCGCCATGCTCACAGACGATCAGCCGCCCCTCGCGATCCGCCGTCAGGCCGTTGGATCCTTGACGGTCGGCGAGGCTGCGCGGTCCGGTGAAACCGCTCGGCTCGAGAAACGTCTCCACCTCGTGGCCGGGCCGCCAGCGATGGATGCGATTGCGGGGGACGTCGGAAAAGAGCAGCGAATCGACGTCGATGCCGGGGACCGCTCCGCCCGCCCTGACCCACACCGGTCCCTCGGCCCAGTCGTAGCCCATGCCGAGCACCTCGATCCGGGCGTCGGCCGCGACGAACTGATCGAGCCGGGGATCGAGCCTGCGGATCGACCCCACGGTGGGCAGTTCAACCGACACGGGATCGCCAGCCCCGGCCACGACCGCGGCCAGCAGCATCGGGACGGCGACGAGCAAGGGAAACAGAAGACCAAAGCCGGCGCGACGCATCGGGCGGACTCCCTCGGAACGCGGGATACGACCATGGTGGATCGGCCGGGTCCGGCCGCGCCGGATGGTCTGGAACCACCCACGCGGACAGGATACGGCCCGCGGACACCGACCGCCAAGGCCGGATGGGGACCTGCCTGATGCGGCGTGCATCCGCCACCGTGCGGGAGCCGGCGGGGCGATACGGGGTGGCACGGCAGACCTGCAACTGGCCGACGTGAATTCGTCGTGCGGCGTCAGGCCAGCACGTCGCGGACCACCACGCCCGACACGTCGGTGAGCCGGAAGTCGCGGCCGTTGAACCGATAGGTGAGCCGCGTGTGGTCGATGCCGAGCAGGTGCAGGATCGTGGCATGGAGGTCGTTGACGCTGACCCGGTTCTCCACGGCCTTGAACCCGATATCGTCAGTGCCGCCGTGCGTCACGCCGCCGCGCACGCCGCCGCCGGCCATCCAGACGGTGAACGCGTGTGGGTTGTGGTCGCGGCCGGGCTTGGCCGCCTTCTGGGCGACCGGCAGGCGGCCGAACTCGCCTCCCCAGATGACGAGCGTCTCGTCGAGCAGCCCGCGCCGGGCGAGATCGGCGAGCAGACCGGCGATCGGCCGGTCGGTCTCGGCGGCGAAGCCGGCATGGTTGCCCTTGATGTCCATGTGGCCGTCCCAGCTCTGCTGGTTCTCCTCGCCCCCCGAGTAGATCTGGACGAACCGCACGCCGCGCTCGACCAGCCGCCGGGCGATGAGGCACTGCCTGGCGAAATGGCCGCAGGTCTTATCGTCGAGGCCGTAGAGCTCGTGGGTCTCCCGCGTCTCGGTCGCGAGGTCGAGGGCCTCGGGGGCCGCCATCTGCATCCGATAGGCAAGTTCGAAGCTCTCGATCCGCGTCTGCAGCGCCGCGTCGGGGCCGCTGTCGGCCAGGTGCCGCCCGTTGAGCCGGGCGGCGAGATCGAACTGGGCCCGTTGCTGGGCGTCGGTCATCCCCTCGCGGCGGGCGAGGTTCGGGATCGGCGTCCCGGCCGTGTCGATGCCGGTGCCCTGGAACACGCCGGGCAGGAAGCCCGCCGCCCAGTTCTGGGCGTAGCCCTTGGGCAGCCCGCGCCCCTTGGTGTCGTACATCACCACGAACCCCGGCAGGTCGTGGTTCTCGCTGCCCATCCCGTAGGTGACCCAGCTGCCGGTGCAGGGAAAGCCCACCCGGGTGGCGCCCGTGTTCATCCTCACCAGCGCCGGCGCATGGTTGTTGGAATCGGTCCAGCAGCCCTTGAGGAAGGCCATCCGGTCCACGTGCCGCGCCAGATGCGGAAACAGGCTCGACACCCAGGCGCCGCTCTCGCCGTGCTGTCGGAACTCGAACGGGCTCTTCATCAGGCCCCCGACCGCGTCCTTGAAAAAACCGGTCTGGGGATCGAGGCCCGGCAGCGGCTGGCCGTCCCGCGCGGCGAGCTCCGGCTTGTAATCGAACGTATCGACATGGCTCGGGCCGCCGTTGATGAACAGCCAGATCACCGCCTTGGCCCGGGCCGGAAAGTGGCCCGACCGCGGAGCGAGCGGGTTCTCGGCCGGACCGCCGCCGGTCGTCGGCCCCGCGCCGGCCCGCGCCTGCTCGTCGTGCAGCAGGCCGGCCAGACCGAGCATGCCGCATCCCGCTCCGGCCCGCGCCAGCAGTCGCCTGCGGGGCAGGAGCAGTCCGCGGGCCTCGGGGGCATCGTGACCCGTTCGCATCGCGCACCTCACTCGATGTGGAGCGTTTCGTTGAGACCCATCAGCACCTGGCAGAAGTCGGCGAGTGCCAGTCGCGCGGCCCGGGGATTCGACCCGCCACCGTAGGCCTGCCGCTGGGCGTGGAGAAACCCGGCGGCGTCGCCGAGTTCCGCCGCGCTGGCCGAGCGGCCCAGCGCCAGCGCGTAGGCCGCCTGGATCGTCCGCGCGTCGCCGTCGGCGTCCCCGGCCACGGCTCCGCCGGCGTTGCCGGAGCCGGCCGGCCCGCCTGCCGGCAGCGGCGGCAGCTCTGCGGCGTCCTTCACGATCCGGTCCGCGAACCGCTCCGCCCAGGCACGGACGGCGGGGCCGTTCATGATCGCCAGTGCCTGCGGCGCGGTCGTCGTGTTCGAGCGTTTCGCGACGCCGGTCATGAAGTCGGGGGCGTCGAACGTCCGCAGGAAAAGCGGCAGCCGGCTGCGCTTCATCTCCAGGTACAGGCTGCGGCGCGGCACCGACTCGTCGCGGCCCGCGCGGCCGTAGAGCCTGGCATCGAGCGCGCCGGAGACCGCCAGGAAGGTGTCGCGGATCGCCTCGGCCTCGAGCCGCCGCCGGTTGTATCGCCACAGCAGCCGGTTGGCCGGGTCGATGTCGGCCTTGGCGGCATCGATCCCGCTCGACTGCCGGTAGGTGGCGCTCGTCAGCATCAGCCGATGCAACGGCTTCAGTTTCCAGCCGCCGCGGATCAGTTCCCCCGCCAGCCAGTCGAGCAGTTCGGGATGCGAAGGGGCATCCCCCTGCCGGCCGAAATCGCTCGGCGTGGCGACCAGACCCGCGCCGAAATGGTGCTGCCAGAGCCGGTTGACGATCACCCGGGCCGCGAGCTGGCCGGCGCCGTGGTCCGCGTCGGTGATCCAGCGCGCGAGGGCGGCCCGGCGATGGCTCGACTTCGCCCCGGCGGGGGGCGGCAGCTGCCAGCGGGCGGAGCCGGCAGGATCGCGGACGAGCACCTGGAGGAAGCCGGGATCCGCCACGCCCTCCTTCTGGTTCACGTCGCCGCGCCGGAGAAAGTGCGTCGCCTTGTAGAAGTGCGGGTAGCCGCGCTCGTCGGCGTGGTGGGGAATGCGCGGCAGATTCTCGCCGGCCACGAGCACCTTCATCGTTTCCGGCTTCGGCTTCTCGGCCGCGATCCGCTTGGACTCCTCCTCCCCCTCGGCCGCATCCAGCCGCTGCTGCCAGGCGGCCAGGGCGGCCCGGTGCCGTTCCGGATCGACCTCCACGTCGATGTTGGAGCGGATGGTGGTCGTGAACGTCGCCGCCAGCCGGTAGTAGTCGGCCTGGGGCAGGGGATCGAACTTGTGGTCGTGGCAGCGGGCGCAGCCGATCGTGATGCCGAGCATCGCCGTCCCGCAGGTGGCCACCATGTCGTCGAGCTCGGCGGCGCGGGCGGTCTCGAACTCCTTCTCGGTGAGCTGCGTGGGGAAGGCACCGGCCGCGAGGAAACCGGTGGCCTTCAACGCCTCGACGTTGCCCGGTGCCAGTTCGTCGCCGGCAATCTGCCACTGGAGGAACGTGTCGTACGGCAGGTCGTCGTCGAAGGCCCTGATGACGAAGTCGCGGTAGTGGTAGGCGAACGGCCGGTCGTAGTCCTGTTCGTAGCCGAAGCTCTCGGCGAACCGGGCGACGTCGAGCCAGTGCTGCGCCCAACGTTCGCCGAAGGCGGGCCGCGCCAGCAGGTCGTCCACGACCCGCCGGTAGGCCGCATCGGTCGGGTCGGCGACGAAGGCCGCGATCTCCGCCGGTGTCGCGGGCAGACCGGTGACGTCGAGGGCGAGCCGGCGCCGGAGCGTCTGCGGATCGGCCTCTGGCGTGGGCATCAGGCCGACCCGCTGCTGGGCGGCGAGGACGAACCGGTCGATCGGGTTCCGGCACCAGCCCCGTGGGTCCGCCGGCCGGGGCGGCTCGACCGGTGCGAGGGGACGGAACGACCAGAACTCCCGCGCCTCCGGCCTCACCTTCCGGTCGGTCCACGGGCCGCGGTCGGCGGGGTCGACGAGCGGCCTGTCGAAGGGCGCGCCGCGATTGATCCATTCGGCGAGCCAGCCGAGTTGTTCGGCGTTCAGCGCATCCCCCTCCTCGGGCATGTGCGGCTCCTCCAGCCGGGCCGCCAGCCGGTACATCCGGCTCTCCGCCGCCTTGCCCGGCACGACGGCCGGCCCGCTGCTCCCCCCGGCGAGCAGTTTCTCTCGGGTCGAGATGTCGAACTCCCCCTCGACGCTTCCCGCGCCATGGCAGCCCGCGCAGCGGTGGGCGAGGAGTTCTCGGAGGTGCGTCCTGAAGACCTCGAGCCCGCGCGGATCGGCGACGTCGGCCGGGCTGGCCGGGGACGCGGCCCACAGGCACGCGCTGGCGACGGCCGCCGGCACCGCTCGCGTTAGGGTGTTCAGCGAACGCATCGGGATGGTACGCCACAATACCGCGATTCAGTGCCGCGCCTGTGGCGACTCTTGGCCTATTGTAGTCGGGCTTCCTCCGCCGGCGAAACGGCGTCCACGTTTGTCCGCAGCCAGGAGTTCATGCACTGGCGCGAGTCCGCCCGCCCGGCCCCGGCGGGTTCGCTCGGCCGGCACTACACTGTCCGTCATGCGGGCGGTCGTGCAGCGGGTCAGCGAGGCGGGCGTGACGATCGACGGCCGGACCGTCGGCCGGATCGACGCCGGCCTGCTCGTGCTCGTCGGCGTCGAACAGGGGGACGGGCCCGCCGATGCCGACTGGCTGGCCGCGAAGATCGCCGGCCTGCGGATCTTCGCCGACGAGGCCGGGCGGATGAACCGCTGTGTCCGCGACATCGGCGGCGCGACGCTCGTCGTCAGCCAGTTCACGCTCCTCGCCGACACGGCCCGGGGCACCCGGCCGAGTTTCATCCGGGCGGCCAGGCCGGACGAGGCGGTGCCGCTCTACGAGCGGTTTGCGACGGCGCTGGGCGCCGCCGCCGGCCGGCCACCGGAACGCGGCGTGTTCGCGGCCGACATGCGGGTGGCGCTGGTCAACGACGGGCCGGTGACCATCTGGATCGACTCGCGCCGCCGGGCGGACGCGCCGGCCGGCGCCGCCCCGCACCCCGAAGCCCCCACGGAGACATCCCCATGACGCCCCGCACCTGCCTGATTGCCGCCGCCCTGTCGGGCGCCGTGGCCGTCACCCTCGGCGCCTTCGGTGCCCACGGACTCAACGACACGAAATTCCTGGAACGGAAATACGGCGACCTGCCCGCGAAGACCGTGGCGGGGATGGAGGTGCCGGCATCCTGGAAATACTTCCGCGACTTCGAGACGGCGGTGGACTATCAGTTCGTGCACACGGCGGCCCTGCTCGGCTGCGGCATCCTGCTCCAGCGCCGCTCGACCCGGTTCCTCCGGGCCGCGGCCTGGTGCTTCGCGGCCGGCATGCTCCTGTTCTGCGGCTCGCTCTACCTGCTCGTGATCGGCGGCCCGCGCTGGCTGGGGGTGCCGTGGGGCATGATCGCGCCGCTGGGTGGCAGCCTGCTGATCCTCGGCTGGCTCGCCCTCGCTGGCCATTGTCTCGGCGAGCGTTGACCGGCCGGCGGTCAGGCGTTCGGCCGGGCGGCGGGCCCTGCCAGTGGCAGCGTGAGCACGAACCGGGCGCCGCCGTCGGCGGGGGGATCGCTCGTGAGGTCGCCCCCCATCTGCCGGGCGAGCCTGCGGGACAGCGACAGTCCGAGGCCGACGCCCGCCCCCCCTTCCGCCGCGTCACGGGCGCTCTTGCGAAACGGCTCGAACAGCCGGGCCGCCTCGCGCGGCACGATCCCCGGTCCGTGATCGCGCACGGCGAGCGTCAGCTGCGTGCCGCCCCGGCCGACGGCGAGTTCGATCTCGGCCGGCGTGCCGCCGCGGGCATACTTGCAGGCGTTGTCCACGAGATTGAACAGCACCTGCTCGACCGCCGCGGGATCGGCGACGACGACCGCCGCTTGGGCGTCCGGACTGACGTCGAGCCGCCAGGCGAACCCCGCACCCGCGGCCCGTTCCGCCGGCCGGGTGACGGTGCTCTCGAGCAACCTCACCACCGCGACCGGGCCGCTGCGGGCGGCATGCCGGCCACGCTCCAGGCCCGCATAGGCGAGGACGTTTTCCACGAGGTGCGTGAGCCGGTCCGCCTCCTTGCGGAGCGTGGCATGACAGCCCCGGACCTCGTCCGGCGGCACCATCCCCTCCTCGAGCATGCCGGAATACAGCCGAAACGTCGTCAGCGGCGTCCGCAGCTCGTGCGTGACGCTCGACACGAACGCCGCCCGGCGCTCGGCCAGCGCCAGCACGCTCGCCAGCAGCGCGGCCGTCGCCGCCGCGGCGACGGCCATCGCCCCCCAGGCCGCGACGAGCGCGCCACGCAGCGGCGACCAGCCGGACGCGGCCGGGTGCGCGATGTCTCCGGGGACGAGCCGGGCGGGGATCGCGGCCAGCAGACGCTGGTCGATGACGGGATCGGCCTCGGCCGCCGGCTGAAGATCGGCACGGGGCAGGAGGTCGGCGATCGCGCCGAGGAGTTCGGTCCGCAGGGCCGGCCAGTCGAGCACGCAGCCCTCGATCGCCACCGGGGCCGCCGGCCCGGCCACCCGCCGGGCGAGCACGAGCACGTCACCGACCCAGACCGCCGTCAACGGCGCCAGCGGAGGTGCATCGGCCACCGGGGCGGTCGTCTGCTCCTGCACGAGGACCTGCTGCTGGAGATTGGCGGTCTGCCGGGCCTTGAAGTCGTTCCCGGCCCGGATCTGCTGCACCGGCAGGTCGGCCAACTGGCCGGGATCGACGGCGGCCTGCCCACCGCCGCCGGCGTCCGGCCCGGGCAGTCGCGCCGCCAGCGCCTCGGCCGCAAACGGCACCCGGCCGGCCTCGCCCGCCGCGCCCGCGACGACGCGGCAGCGACCGGCACCATCGATGACGAATGCGTCGCGCACAGGCGGCACGACATCCCGCCGGCCGCCGACGTTGGCGGTCTCGCGGGCCACGAGAATCCCGAGCGCGGAGTCGATCCGCCACAGGGCGAGCCGCACGTTCTCCTCGACCGCCGCTTCGTGCCGGGCCGCGGCCTCGGCCCGATCGGCGTCGAGCGCCCGGCGGGTCAATAGCGCCAGCGCCAGGCAGACGCCCAGCAGGCAGGCCACGTAGCCGATCCAGACGCGACGCGGGCTCATGTCGCGGCCTCCCCCGCGGCCCAGGCATAGCCCTGGCCGCGTATCGTCAGCAGCCGGCGCGGGCAGCCCGGATCGTCCCGCAACTTCTCGCGCAGCCGCATGACGTGCATGTCGATCGTCCGCGTGGCCACGCCCCGCGGGTCGAGCCGCCAGACCCGGCGCAGCAGTTCCTCGCGGCTGATCGCCCGGCCGGCATGGGCCGCGAGATACGCGGCCAGTTCGGCCTCCTTCTCGGAAAGTTCGCTCCGCGTGCCGTCGGCGTGCCGCACCTCGCGCCGGGCCAGATCGATCACCAGCCCGTCGCACTCGATCACCTCCACCGGCCGCGGCCGTTCCGGCGACCGGCGCAGCACCGCCTCGACCCGGGCGAGCAGCTCGCGCACCCCGAACGGCTTGACGACGTAGTCGTCGGCGCCGGCTGTCAGGCCCTCGACGCGATCGTCCTCGGCGGCCCGGGCCGTGAGCAGGATCACGGGCCGCGTGGGCCGCGACTCGCGGACCCGGCGCAGGATCTCCAGGCCGTCGCCGCCGGGCAGGACGACGTCGAGGAGCACGAGGTCGAGTTCGGCCGACTCCGCCAGGGCGAGGCCGCGCGGGCCGTCGCCGGCCTCGAGCACCTCGTAGCCGGCGAAGCGGAGCGCCGTCACGACGCCACGCCGGATGGCGGCGTCATCCTCGACCACGAGCACACGGCGGGCTTCGGCGGTCATCGGTTCGCGTATTGTCCCCGGCCGTCCGCCGCCCGGCCCGCGAACGGGATCTTCGTGGTGCGCACGTCGAGCAGCGGCTTGAGTTCGTAGACGTTGGTGTAGCCGTAGGCGTGGAGCACGTTGAAGGTGTGGACGTTGAGCGCCGCCCCGGCGGTCTTGGCGGCGAAGGCCCGCTCCTCGTTCTCGAAGTTGTTGTTGCAGTAGATGAGCACGCGGGTGTCCTTCGTGGGGATGACCCTGGCAAGTTCGGCCGCGGTGATGTCGGAGAAGTTCATGTGCCGGGCGCCGCGGACGTGCAGCAGGTCGTACTTCTCCCGGCTGCGGGCGTCGAGAACGACGGTCTTGGGCTCGGCCGCCAGTTTCAGAAATGCATCCTCGCCGATCCGGCGGGTGTGCCGCAATTCCTCCACCTCGGCCACGCCGGCGGCGAACCGCTGGTAGTCGATGCGGGGATTGCCCTCGTCGGCGCGGCTGACCGGCACGACCAGGGGCATGGCGGCGGAAAGGATGATCGCCGCCGCGGGCAGGCGGAATGCGTGGCTGAACATGACGGGGACTCCTGCAGGAAGCGGCTGCCGGGACCGTTCGGCACGGCCGCACGGAGGACAGTATCGGTGCCCCGGCCCGATGGGTGGGTAACGGCCGTGTAACTGCTTCACGGCAAGCCACGTGGACGATCGCAGCTGGCAGGATTCACTCCGCGATCGCCTTCGCCAGGTCCATTTCTTCCGATGATTCGACAAGGTGACCGGTGGAACCAGCCCTGTGGCCGACGCTGGCTGACGCCGTCGCCATGCTGGATGCCCGAAACATCCAGTCGGCCCTCATCGGCGGCCTTGCCCACCGTGCTGCCTGCACCACGGCCGGACCGGTACGATCACGGCCTATCGCTCGGCCTCTCGGCCCACCAGGCACGGAGCGACTGCACCGCCGCCCGGGCTTTTTCCCGGCGCGGGGCGGCGGCCTGCATCGCCTCGGGGTTGCCGAAATACCGCAATTCCGCCGGGTAGAAGTCCTGGGCGGCAAACTGCCCCCCGGCGCCTGCCTGCTCGAATCCGAAATGCTTTTTCGCGATCGCGGACGCCGCGTTGCAAGCTTGCGCGAAGACCCAGGCAGATTCCGTCTTCTCCGGCTCGCGGGCCAACACGCCGTCGAGCACCTGCATGGCCTGCGGCGGCACGCCGCGCCCGTCGTCGTCGCAGGCCTTGACGAGCTCGTGGATGGCGAGGCCGCGGACATTGGTGCCGATCTCTTCGTCGCGGTCCCGGGGCGCGCCGGCCCACTCGAGCAACAGCGGCAGGGCCGCCGCGCGAGCCTGCGGGCCGCACACTTCCTTGAGGGCCACCTGCCGGACGCGGCCGTCGGCCTCGCGGAGGAGCTTTGGCATCGCCTCGCCGGCGTCGGTCTTTCCCGCCACGAGGAGTTCGATGACTGGTGCGGCGGCAGCCGGATGGACATACACGGGGTGAAGGGAAAGCCTGTAGGCGTCGCTGTCCTTCACTTTCTGAACGAGCCAGATCCCGTCATCACCCTCCTTGAACTCGCGGGCTCCCACGGGCGTTGCCCTTTGGGTGATCAACCGGATGCTTGCGTTCTCCTCCCAATGGGAGTCGCCGTCCTTGAGGACGGCAGCGACCTGGACCACGAGGACTTCGTGCTGCTCATCGAGCGGCTCCCGGGCCGTGATCTCGCCGCGGACGATCACATCCACTTCCCGGACCGCATCGCGAAGGGGAATGTGTCTCCAGCTTGTCGCCGCGGCTTCGGCGGCCATCGCGATCGCCACCACGGTCGCCAGGGCGGCAGTCCACGACGTGCGGACTGCGGGAGAGCCCGGGGCGTGCCCCAGGGCCAGGGTCGTCGATCGGCTCGTCATCCTGCGTCTCCTTTGGCCAGTCATCGTTCCACCGCCCCGTTGCCCCTTCGCTACCGGTCCAGGCGCCGCTGTCGCTCCTGAAACCGTTCGGGGATCACGAAATCGTCGGTCGCGGCGCCGTCGGGCTCCGGAATGAGCTCGAGCGTCTCGATCCGCGGAATGTCGACGTCCTCCTTCACGATCAGGGCCGTCAGCGTTCGCGGCGAAATCTTCGCGAGTTTGGGGAGCGACAGCCGCCCCTTGCGGGTGGCGAGGGCGGCGGCGACGGCGACCGAGTCGGCCGCCTCGAAGGCCGTCAGCCCCGGGAGGTCGCCGCTCCATTGATCCATGGCGACGAGCGCCTCGGCGACGGCGGGGGAGAGTCTGGCGAGGGCGGGAAGGTGCAGCCTACCGTCGGCCGTCACGCACGGGGCTGACAGCAGGCGGAGAACCGCGACCGACTCGGGAGTGTCGAGCGCGGTCCGCCGGGCGATGCCGCCGACATCGAGGCGGAGGCAGGCGCTCCTGGCCAGCGCTGCGGCCACGTTGGCATCGATCTGCTCCAGGCCGTTCAGATGCAGGCTGGCACCGCCGAACCGGGCCAGTGCGGCGGCGGTCTCGGCATCGATCGCGGTCAGACCGTCGAGTTCGAGGCGGAGGCCCGCGAACGCCGCCAGGGCCGTCGCCGCCTCGGCGTCGAGCACGGTCAGGCCGTCGAGGTGCAGGGCATTGCCCTTGAACGCCGCGAGTGCCGCGGCGGTGTCCGCGGGGAGCGTCGTCAGGCCGTCCAGAAGCAGGTACCGCCCCTTGAACGTGGCGAGCGCCCCGCCGCAGTCGGCCGGCAGCACGGTCAGCCCACGGAGGTGGAGGCTCGTGCCCGGGAACGCCGCCAGCGCCGCCGCCGTCTCCGCATCGATCGTCTTCAGGCCGTCGAGCGGCAGGCCGACGGCGCGGCTGGCCGGCCCGTCAACGCCTTCCCGCGGTCCGCCGACCGCGATCGTGACCTCGACTCCCTTGAAGCCTGCCACGAGGCCGCGGGCCTGGTCCGGCGTCAGCGTCTCGATCGCATTGGTGTCGGCCCGCGGCGCCGACGGGCCGGACGGCCGCCGCTGATCCGCCGCCCCGGCCGCCGGCATCGCGGCCAGCACCAGCATCGCGACGATCGGCACACGCACGTTCATGGTTCGCCACCGCCTACTTCACCTCGAGCGCCACGCTCGCCGAGTGGGCATTGAACTCGGGGGCGTAGCGGCTCTGGATGTTCGCGAAGCCGCTCGACGCCGTGCCCCGGTGGGCCGCCCGCAGCGAATACTCGAAGACGTGCACGCCCCGCGGCAGCCGCTCGAAGAACATCTGCGTCGCGGTGTCGCGGATCGCCACGTACCAGGCGGCACCGTCGCCGTACCGCCAGCCGGAGAGCACGTCCACCGGCTCTGTGAGGCTCGGCCGGTGGTCGGCCAGCTCCAAAAACTCGTAGTCGCGGTCACTCTTCACGACCAGCCGGACGACGATCTCGTCGCCGAGTTCGACCTTGGCCTCGGCGCCGTCGCCGGGCTTGGCCCCCGCCGGGGCCGGGACCCCGGCCTTGGCTGGCACCGGGATGAGCTCCGGCCCGGCCTTCGTCATCCGCTTGATGAACAACTGCTTCTCGATCGAAAGCTCCTCGCGGCCCGCGGCGGGCACCTTCGAGATGTCGTCGAGGTACTGCCAGTGGACGCCGCCGAAGGCCACACCTTTGTCCTTCTTCGTGACGGTGATATTCGCCATCTCGGGCTTGATCTCGCGCCGCGTGAACCGCTCCTCGAAGAAGCCGGTGCCGGCCTCGACCTTGGCCGGCTCCACCCGCTCGGCGCCGACGTCCACCGTGACGAGCTCCTGCGAGGCGAGCAGGTCGTCGCCGCGGCCGAGCAGGGCGCCGACCGCGTCGGCCGTCGCCCGGCTACCCCGCCAGTGGCTCGTCCGCTTCTGCGACAGGAGCCAGACTTTCAGGGCTTCGACCGAGTCCTTGTCGCCGGCCACCTCGTCGAAGGCCTCGACCATCATCGATTGCGACGCGATCGGGGCGTAGTGCCAGCTCCACCAGCCCGGGTGCGGGTCCCGCCACCACATCCCCTGCCACGACTCCTTTTCGTCGCCTGGCTTGACGTCGGCGTCCACCGCCCGCTGCTTGAGGCTGTCGATGATCGACAGCGCCGTCGGCTTGTCGCCGGAGCGCACCAGCGCGATCGCCAACTGCCCCTGCGAGAGGCGGCCGTCAAACTTCATCCAGCATTTCCGGGCGACGTCGAAGGCCCACTGGATCGCCGCCGCGGCCTCGCCCTGCGGCGGAACGTCCTTCGTGAAAAAGCTCCGCGCGTAGAGGGCGTAGACGCCGGTCGGCGTGAGCACGATATCCTCCGGCTTGTCCTTCCAGGCCTTGAGGGCCCAGTTCCGCTCCTCGACGAGCCGGCCGTCGAGCCAGGGAATCGTCTGGAGGGCCGGCTGGACGTCGATCTTCACGCCCGCGGCCCGCAGCCGGCCGAACCCGGCCACGATCCCGAGCGTGACGGAATCGCACGTCCGCCCGCCGGGGAACCAGGGCCAGCCGCCGTCGCCGTTGCGGAGATTTTCAAGTCGGGCGACCGCCGCCTGCGTCTCGTTGCCTGCCCGCGTGGCGTCGAAGAGGAGCGCGATCCGGGCCCGGGCCTCCTTCTCGTCCACCGCGTCGCGCACCCAGGGCGTCTCGGCGAGCAGCGTCTTGACGAGATCCGTGTTCTTCTCCAAGGGGCTCTCGAGCGCGGCCGTGCCCTTCCACTGCTCGAACACCCGGCCGATCCGCGGGTCGCTCGTGGCCAAGTGCCGGGCGAGCGAGTTGGCGTAGAGCCGCGTGAACAGCGTCTCGGTGCTCTCGTCGGACTGTTCCATGATCGAGGGCAGCGCGAGCACGGCGTACCAGGCCGGGTTCGACGTGGCCTGAACGACGAGCGACTGGCTCTGGATGTCCGTGCCGGCGCTTTGGGCGAGCCGGTCGAGCGACACCTTTCGCACGCCCGGGCCGCGGATCGTGACTGGGATCGACTCACTCACGAGCACGCGCCGCGGCAGGACGACGACAAACGCCTCCTCACCGTCGGCGGCCTTGCCGGCCGAGCCGGTGGCGAGGTAGCGGAGCGTCTCGGTGCCGTCGGCCACCTTCACGGTGAACACGACCGGCTTCGACTCACCGGCGGCCAAGTCGAAGGGCAACTCCCGCGGGCCGTCGATGAGCCCGCTGCGGTCCGCGTCGGTGCGGCCGTCCGCGAGCGCAAACTTCACCGTCCCCGCGAGCCGGCCGGTGGAGGTGTTGCTGACCTTCACCGGGATCTGCACGACGTCCCGCTCACGGAGGAACCGGGGCATGACCGGCTCCACCATCAGGTCCTTTGCCGACACGCAGGTATCGACGATCGTGCCGCTGCGCAGCGCGGCGTCGTGGGCGAGGCCCTTGAACTGCCAGGTCGTAAGCGTGTCGGGGAGCGTGAATTCGATCGACACGACGCCGTCCTTGCCGCTCGAAAGCGTCGGCAGGAAGAACGCCGTCTCGACGAGGTTTTTGCGCGGCGGCGGGGCCGCGGCGGCGGGGACCGCCGGGCCACCGGGGCCTTGTGGGTCGCCCGCCTGGAGTTTGTCGGCTTCATCGACTAGTCCGGTACGGGCCACGTTTGTATTGCCCAAGGCTTTGCTCGGGGCCCCGGGTCCCGCTGCGGCACCCATGGCAAAGGCTTCGAACTCAGCACCGGGTTTCGCCCCTTGCCGCATCCCCATGAGCATCCGGCCGCCGTTGCCTCCGCCGATGCCGCCTCCGCCGAAGCCGCCCTCCCATCCCATCGCCGGCGTGCCAAAGGGATCCCGCAGCACGCGGTAGGTCATCTGCGGCACACCCACCTGCGGCACGTCGAAGTGACCGAGGACGTGATTGAACCCCTCGCCGCGATTGGTGAACGAGATGTTCAGCCAGCTCGACTCACGGCGGAACATTCCCATCAGGTCGCCCGGCCAGGCGTGGGCGGCCAGCGCGTCGAGCGACTGGTCGTAGGCAAGCGCCAGGAACTCGGCCGCGACG
>JBIKKQ010000175.1:0-6990 GCA_044360305.1 Pirellulales bacterium | reverse complement strand
GGACGGTGGCGCCATGCCGCCGGCCTGGCTCGTGGCCGCCCTGACGGACGACGCCGCGCAGCCCCCGGCACCGGACGAGGGCTGAACTGCCGACGGCTTCCGGCGAACTGCGGAAACTTTTCCCCGAGGAACGAATCATGCACACGGCACGCATCGCCACGCTCGCCATCGCCTGCGCGATGCTTGCGGTCGCGATCCGCCATCCGCGGGCCGCGGTCGCTGGCGAGGAACGCCCCACGGCCGGACAGGCCGCGCCCGCCGGGCCGGCGGAACCTGAATCGGCCGCACCGACGAAACCGGCCGCGGCCTCCGCCACGGACGACGACGCCCGGGCGGAGCGGGTGCGCGGCTTCGTGAGCCGTCACCAGCCTGAACTCGCCGAACTCCTCGCCCGGCTGGAGAAGCGAAAACCCGCCGAGTATGCCACGGCCCTCGCCGACCTCGACCGCACCGTGCTGGCCCTCGAAGCGAGCAGGGCGAAGGATGAGCGGCTCCACGAGATCGAGCTCCGGGCATGGCAGGCCCGAACCCGCATCGACCTGCTCGTCGCCCGGTGGATGACCGGCGCGAAGAAGAACCGGCCAAAACTCGAGGCCCAGTTGCGCGAGGCGATCGCCGCGGAGATCGACACCCGCGCCGAGCATCTCGCCTACCGCAGGCAGCGGTCGGTCGCCTGGTATGACCGGCAGATCGACCGGCTGCACGACAAGCGGGACGACCTCGTCACCGACCGGCTGCAAAGCCTGCTGGCCGAGCCGGGCACGAAACACACGAAACAGAAGCCGCCCGCCGGCGACCGCCGCTAGCACGCGTTCGAAGGGCGCCCATCTCCGGCCCGCGGTTCGTCAGCCCGCCGGCGGGGCGGTGGGAGTGCGCTCGGCCGGCAGGCCGGCCGACACGTGCGTCGCCACGCCGTGCGGCTCCAGTTGAAAAATCTGCACGACCGTGCCGCTGGTGAACGCGTGGACGATGGCGCCGGTGGCCGGCTCGACCACGACGGCCGCCTCCCGTACCTTGCGGCCCGTCAGCCGCTGGATCTCCTTTCGCAACTCGTCGCACGACACCGCGAACAGCGCCCGATGGTACTGCTCGACCTTGGCCGCCCCGCTCTCGGTGCTGGCGAGAATCCTCTCGGCGGGTGTCAACGCTTCATGCAGGGTCAGGACCACCGTTTCATCGCTGGCCACCACGGTGACGGCCTTCGGCGTGTGCCCCGTCCGCTCGGACTGCATCGCCAGGGCGATCTGGGCCAATTGCTTGGAAAAATCGGCCGGTGTGCCGTGCTCGCTCATGAAACGGGTTCCCAGGTGTTGCTGTCGTGATGCCGTGAGACGATCTCGACGGACACTCTAACAGCGCGGCGAGCCGGCGGGCCGGCGCGATGTCGCGTTCCTCCGCGCGTCCGCCGACGGCCGAGCCCCGCGATCAGTGATCCGGCGCTGCCCGGCCGCGGCCGAAGCGGAGGGGCGTGATGCCGGTGAGGCCGCGGAACAACCGGGTGAAGTGGCTTTGCGAACAGAACCCGAGGTCGAGCGACAGTTGGGCCAGCGGCGTGTCGGCGGCTGCCAGTACGGCGAGGGCGCGGCCGATCCGGCGCCGATTGATGAACCGATTCAGGCTCAGGCCGGTCGATCTTTGAAATTTTCTGGCAAAATGGCTGGGTGACAGGCCGAAGCAGCGGCTTGTTTGCTCGAGGGTCGGGTGGCCGGCGAGGTGCGCGTCAACGTGCTCGACGACCTGCCGCATGACGGCCGGCGTGAACACGCTCGCGTCCCGCTGCCAATCGGGCGGCCTGCCCCCGACGAGCGCGCTGAGCCGGATGACGATCTGCCGGGCCGCGATCTCGTCGCCGATATTTTCCGAAATCTGCCGGCATCCGCTCCCTTCGGCCAGACGGAGCAGGCTGGCCTGTATCACGGCATCGCGGAACACGGGCATGGCGTGGAACGCCTGCCTCCCGCGCACGCCGTCGGATGTGCCCAACTCGCGCAGATGATGCTCGGGCATGCCGACGGCGTAGGCCTCGTAACCCCCGGCGGCCGTGATCGCCTGGCCGTGCGTGGCGTCGTCCCGGGGATAGAACCCGATGTCGCCCGCCGCGGACCGAAACGTCTGCTCGTTGCCGCGGCTGGTCCAGGTGATCCGGGCCTCACCGGCGGTCGTCAGCAACAGCCGGTGACCGACGTGCCGCTCTTCGTGGAAGGCGAACGCGTTCGGCGGGCGGACCGCGATCCAGTGCGCGAGCCACGAGTAGTGCGGATAGGGCGATAATGTGGCTCCGTCCATAGCCGCCCCGCCGTCGTTAGGAGCCGCATCAGCCCTGGACGCTGAATAGCGGCCGCGCCTCTCCAGGGCTTCGTGAGACTGAGTCTACCTCACCGTGGATCGGAAAGCCCGGCGCGCACGTGTGGTGACAAAGCGCACACCTCGAAGCCGGAACGGGGCGCGTCTGGTGATAGAGCCCGCGTCCACGGCCCGCTATGGTGGTCAACGTGGCCGGGCATGAGGCGTCGGCCGAATCACAGACATGGAGGTTGCGATGTCATCGACCAGGAATCCCAAACCCGCCCGGGCCGCCATTCTCGTGCTCGCGGAGATCAAGGCCGCCGTGGAGGCTTTCGATCGGGGCGAGAAAAACGCCTTCGATGTGCTCGATTCCGTCCTCGTCGCCGTCGAGGCGTGGCGAGCGGCGGCCAGGCCGCGGCGCAGGGCCGCATAGGCCGGCTGCGAGGCACCGATGTCCGAAGCCGGGTACACTGTCGGACCGGGACCACGTGGCGGCCAAGCGGGTTCGCCTGATTGGCGCGGTTGGCCGGGTGGCGTTCGAGCACCGTGACTTCCGGCAAGCAGCGACACATGAACCGTGGAACGGCGGGTCAGGGTCGGTGGATGTTCAAAACGATGTACGGGCTGCCGATGCTGGCGTGCCTGATCGTCGTCGGCGCCACCGGCGCCGACGAGCCGGCGCGGCAGCCGGCCGCGACCGCCGGTGTGCAGGCCCTCCCCGCGGGCCTGCGCGTCCTGAACAGGGGCAACAGCTGGCAGACCGAAGACAGCGGACCGCTGTGCACGGCCGCCGGCATCACCGGGCATCAACGAATCCGCGGGGAGAACCTGCACGTGCCGGAGAATTTCCTCTCCTGCCTCGAGCGCGGCGAGGTGGACGCCGTGGTGATCGGTCACACCGACCCTCCGCCGTCCGGCCCGAGCGACCTCTGGAAACGGATCCCGTCGCTGCTCGCGGCGGGGTCGAAGACCAACCCCGATTTCCGCATTCAGGTGCAGATGCCCTGGCTCTGCGGGGATGGCCGAGGCGTGAAATCGCCCGCGGAGTACAACGACACGGATCTCGATGAACTGCAGGCCACGATGGACAACATCCGCAAGGGCCAGGAGGCCTGGGCGGACGAGGTCAACGCCAAGGCCGGCAGACGTGGCCTGATCCTCGTGCCACTGGGCGACGCGATGCTCGCGCTGCGGAAGATGATCAAGGCGGGGAAGTTCCCCGGGGTGGTCAACCATGCGGAGGTGTTCCGCGGCGACATCATGCCGCACCAGGGCGCCCTGGCCGGTCAGTTGGGCCAGTACATGCACTTTGCGGCCCTGTACCGGATGTCACCCGAGGGGCTCGACCTGAAAACCGACTTCACTCCCGAACAGACCGCGATCCTGAAGAAACTTGCCTGGGACACGGTCTCCAAATATCCCTACGCCGGCATCGCCCCGCCTCCCGGCGACCCGAAGGGCCAGGCGCCGACGAGGCCGTGACGGACGTGGAGAGCGGGCCGACCGTCGAACTGGCGTGCAGCGACAAGGGTGAGGGACCGCCGCTGGTGATCCTCCACGGGCTCTTGGGAGCGAAGCGAAACTGGGCCACCGTCGCCAAGGGGCTCGCGGCCGGCCGGCGGGTGATCTGCGCCGACCTGCGGAACCACGGCTCGAGCCCGTGGGCCGACGCCCACACCTACCCCGACATGGCCGCCGATGTCGCCCGGTTGATCGAAACGCGGGACGGCGGCCCGGCCGCCGTCCTCGGCCACAGCATGGGGGGCAAGGTGGCGATGCTGCTGGCCCTCGACCGGCCGGACCTGGTCGCCCGGCTGGTCGTCGTCGACATCGCGCCGGCGGTGTCGCAGGCCGCCCCGCGCGACTACCTCCAGGCCATGAGAAGCGTGCCGCTGGCGGCCTGCCGGACGCGGGCCGAGGCGGACGCGGCGCTCGCCACGGTGGTCACCGACCCCGGCGTGCGGGCGTTTCTGCTTCAGAATCTGGTCGCCGGACCCGCCGGGATGGCCTGGGGCGTGAACCTCGACGCGCTGGAACGGCACTTCGAAGCGATCCGCGGGTTCCCCGACATTCCGCCCGACCGGTCCTATGCCGGCCCGACGCTGTTCGTGGCGGGAGGCCGGTCGGACTACCTCGGGCCCCGTCACGCCGCCGCGATCGGCCGGCTGTTTCCCCGGGCGACGATCGAGACGATCGCCGCGGCCGGGCACTGGGTGCATGCCGACGCCCCCGCGGAGTTCACCGCGGTCGTGGGTCGATTCCTCGACGACCACGGTCCGTATACTGCCCCGCATGCACCAGCCCCGCTGCCCGATCTGCCAGGGTGAGACGCACGAGATCCGCGCCAAGCTCGTCTGCCGGCGGTGCGGGGCGATTCTCGAGACGTGCTGCGAAGGGGGACCGATGGGGAGCGGCTGCCAGCGGCCACCGGCACCATCGGCAGAATCAGAACGACCCGACGTTGGTGATCCGGGCTGAGTTTTTCGGTCGGCAAAGCACGATCTTCTGACCGGAGTTTGTCGGCGGCGCAAACCCTCCCGGTCGCGGGAACTCAACGGATGGGTTCCTGGCCTGGGGGCCATGACCGACGGCCGACTCCACCGGGCTGCAGCACGGGCATCCAACGACTGGGATGCGGCCGCGCGGCGCCTGGAACACGTGTTCCCAACGGTCGAGAGTTCCATTTCCCTCTGGAGGTTTCCGTGAAGAAGCGATTGACGTTCAAGTTTCTGCCGTGGGTGGCGGCTGCCGGCGTGTGCGTCGGCGGCGCGTTCGTCCGCGGCGAGGATCCGGCCGCCGCGAAGGCTGACGGTTCCGTGCTGGTCAACGGCGCCGCTGCCGCCGCTCCCACCCCCGCTGCCGCGGCCGACGATGCCGGCGCGAGCATGCGGACGGTGAAGCGCTGGAAGAAGGTGCCCGAGGTTCGCGAGATCGAGGTCACCGAGTGGGGGACCGAGGTCCGTGAGCGTTCCTTCCAGGTCACGAAGAAGGTGCCCCGGATCGAGGAGCGGACGCGGAACTTCACGGTCATGGTGCCGGAGAAGCGGACGAAGACGGTCGAGTACTCCGTCAACGTCAACGTGCCGGAGACCAGGACGGTGGAGTACAAGGTCAACGTGCCCTACACCGAGCAGGTCGAGAAGTCCTACACGGTGATGGTGCCCGTCAAGGAGGAGAAGACCCGGACGTGGAAGGTGAACGTGCCCTACACCGAGCAGGTCGAGAAGTCCTACACGGTGATGGTGCCGGTCAAGGAGGAGCGGACGGCCACCTACAAGGTGAACGTGCCGTACACCGAGCAGATCCAGCAGTCCTACCAGGTGCAGGTCCCGTACTTCGAGGAGATGACGGGCTTCCGCACGGTCTCGAAGCGCGTGCCGGTCAAGGGCACGAAGACCGTGACCTGCCGTGGCGGCCACTGGGTGACCGAGGCGAAGGAGATTTCGGCGAACGGCAAGTATGACGCCGCCGGCAATCCCTGCTGCCCGAAGGTCGTCTGCTGCCGCAAGTGGGTCCCGACGTGCGAGACCAAGGAGATCGAGGTCACCACGTGGAAGACCGAGTGCGAGCAGGTCCCCTTCTCCTACAAGGTGAAGAAGTTCCGCTGCGAGGAGCGGAGCCGGACGGTGTGCGTCAGCAAGAGCCGGTGCGAGGAGCGGACCCGCTCCTACTGTGTCACGAAGATGGTTCCGGAGACCCGGACCAAGACCGTCTGCGTGCACAAGACCCGGTGCGAGGATCGCTCGGCGAACTACTGCGTCACCAAGATGGTTCCGGAGACCCGGACCAAGACGGTGTGCGTGGCGAAGAGCCGCTGCGAGACGCGGACCCGTGAGATCACGGTGAACCGCTGCGTGGCCGAGAAGCGGTCGAAGGAAGTCTGCTACACGGTGAACGTGCCGGTGCAGAAGTCCGAGACCTACAGCGTGTGCGTCAGCGACAACGTCTGCGAGACGAAGACGGAGTCGTACGTCGTCCGCGTGCCCAAGAAGGTCACGAAGAAGGTGTGCACCACGGTGAACCGCTGCGTCGAGGAGCAGGTTCCGGCCGGCGACGCCGGTGACGCCTGCGGCAACGGCAGCAACGGCAGCAACGGCGGCTGCGGCAAGGCCCACAAGGGCCTGCTGGGCTGCAAGAAGGGCTGCTGATCGTGGCTCCGCCGGCCCCGCGCCGGCGGCATGACGCGTGAGCACAAGCGGCGGGTCGGGCGAACAGGGTCGCCCGGCCCGCCGTCGTGCGCGCCCGGCCGATGCCGGGCGACATTGAGCCGCCGGCCGCGGATCGCGATGATGGTCGTTTCCCGCCCCGCCCCCCGCGCAGCCGTCGTGAACATCGGATACCTCCACGCCGCGGCGGCCTTCATCCTCTGGGGCGTGCTGCCGGTCTACTGGAAGCACCTCGGCGGCGTGCCCGCCACGCAGCTGGTGGCCCACCGGGTGATCTGGTCGATCCTCGTGCTTATGCCGCTGGTCTGGCTGACCGGCAACGCGGGGAGCATCCGGGCAGCCTTCACGACGCCCGGGCTGCTCCTCCGGCAGGCGATCGCGGCGGCGCTCGTCTCGGCCAACTGGCTGGGATTCGTCTGGGCCGTGACCCACGGACGGATGATCGAGAGCAGCCTCGGGTATTTCCTCAATCCGCTCCTCAGCGTGCTCCTCGGCGTGTTCGTGCTCGGCGAGCGGCTGCGGCCCGCGCAGTGGCTCG
>JBIKKQ010000033.1:0-23887 GCA_044360305.1 Pirellulales bacterium | reverse complement strand
CGAGCGGACCTACACCGTCTGCAAGCCGGTCTACGAGACGATGACCAAGGAAATCCCCTACACGGTCTGCAAGCCCGTCTACGAGACCCGCGAGCAGACCTACACCGTCTGCAAGCCGGTCTACGAGACCCGGAGCCGCGAGATCCCCTACACGGTCTGCAAGCCCGTCTACGAAACCCGCGAGCGGACCTACACCGTCTGCAAGCCGGTCTACGAGACGATGACCAAGGAGGTCCCCTACACGGTCTGCAAGCCGGTCTGGGAGGAGCGTCAGGAGACCTACACGGTCTGCAAGCCGGTCAAGGAGGTGTGCACGAAGGAGATTCCGTACACCGTCTGCAAGCCGGTCTGGGAGACGCGGGAGCGCGACGTCTGCCGCACGGTCTGCAAGCCCGTCCGCTACACGAAGACCGTGAAGGTCTGCAGCGGCCGCTGGGAGACGGAGACCTGCGAGGTCCCCGGCCCGGTGGTGACGCGCCGGATCCGCGAGCCCGGCTGCTGGGTCTGCGACCCCTGCACCGGCCGGAAGTGCTTCGTGCCGGGCAAGGTGTGCACGATCGAGGAGCAGTGCCCGCCGCGGACGATCACCAAGAAGGTCTGGGTGCCGGAGGTGCACGAGAAGGAGATCGAGTGCGTCCGCAACGTCGCCGAGACCGTCGTCGAGAAGCAGTGCTACAAGGTGTGCACGATGGTCTCGGAGCAGCGGCTCAAGACCTACACCTACACCGTCTGCCGGATGGTGCCGGAGGAGCGGGTCCGCACGCACCGCGTCTGCCGGATGGTGCCCGAGCAGCAGGTCCGCACCTGCACCTACCAGGTCTGCAGGATGGTCCCCGAGCAGCGGACCTGCACCTACCAGGTCTGCCGCATGGTGCCCGAGCAGCGGGTCCGCACCTGCACCTACCAGGTCTGCAGGATGGTGCCGGAGCAGCGGGTCCGCACCTACCAGGTCTGCCGCATGGTGCCCGAGCAGCGGGTCCGCACCTGCACCTACCAGGTCTGCAGGATGGTGCCGGAGCAGCGGACCTGCACCTACCAGGTCTGCCGGATGGTCCCCGAGCAGCGGGTCCGCACCTGCACCTACCAGGTCTGCAGGATGGTTCCGGAGCAGCGGGTCCGCACCTACCAGGTCTGCCGCATGGTGCCGGAGCAGCGGGTCCGCACCTGCACCTACCAGGTCTGCCGGATGGTGCCCGAGCAGCGGGTCCGCACCTACCAGGTCTGCCGCATGGTGCCGGAGCAGCGGGTCCGCACCTGCTGCTACAAGGTCTGCCGGATGGTGCCGGAGGAGCAGGTCCGCACCTGCACCTACCAGGTGTGCACGATGGTGGCGGAGCAGCGGGTGAAGACCTGCACGTCGCGGGTCTGCAAGATGGTCCGCGAGGAGCGGTCCCGCGAGGAGTGCTACAAGGTGTGCACGATGGTGCGGGAGACGCGGACGAAGCAGGTTCCCGTCTGCGTCACCCAGCCGGTGCACTTCACGAAGACGGTGGAGGTCGTCCGGCTGGTGCCGAAGAAGGTCGCCTACACGGTGACCCGGTGCGTGCCGAAGACGGTGTACCGCGAGGTGCCCTGCTGCGAGTGATCGCGGCCTGACGCCCCCTGATGAAAACAGAACGGCCCGGACCATCGCGAGTGGTCCGGGCCGTTCGCATTTGGGCCGGCTCGCTACGCGGGGTGCCGCCACGTTAGGGATCGACGACGTCGAACCCCAGGGCTGCGGCCACCGTCCGCATTCTTCCATCGGTGGACACGATGCCCGGCAGACCGGCGGCGCGTGCCGCTGCGAGGTGGATTCCATCCAGGGTCCGGATGGCGACCGGTTCCCGCATGGAAGCCGCATGCTCGAGAACCTCGCGTGCGGCCTTCACCAGATCCGCGCCCCACGGCAGCACGACATACCGACCGGCATCGGAATCGCGGTCAAAGCGGGCCGTCAAATGTCCGGCTGCCGCCGGCAGGATCTCGCCGCGACTCTCCTTCTGCCGCAGCGCATACGCCATTTCGATCCTGTGGATGAAGCAAATGACGACCCGCGGGCGTTCGCACAACAGCGTGCGGAAGGCGTGGGAGTCGGGTTCCGGGGCATAGCACTTCAGGAGGGCCGACGTGTCCCAATACAAGGGAGAGATCATGGTGACCGGCATCGGTGGTCACCCTCGATCGGCCCGCAGATCGTCCCAGTGCTCCTGCCGGGTTCCGCGAACGTCCCCACACCGGGCAGTTTCGGCTTCGACGGCGAGTTCGTGCATCCACACACGAGCGTCGATGGCCGAACCGGCAGGAGTCGTCACCCCCGTCATGCGAGCGGTCGGCCTGCCGTGAACCGTGATGATGATCTCTTCGCCCTCCGCCGCCCGTTGCACGAGCATGCTGAGCTGCGCCTTGGCTTCCCGGAGGTTTGTAATCATGTAGTCACTGTAGTCTCATTGTCGTCGGAGGTCAATCGAGTGCCGCATCCCAGGCGTCGCGCCACTCGGCCCACGGGAATGGATCGACCGGCGCCAGCCCGTCGCTGCCGGGAGCCGGGGCCGGTCGGCTCTCCGCCACCGTGTAGGCCGCGGAAGCCCGGTCGGCTCCCGCCAGTCGGTGCAGCCCGGCAATCGCGAGCCGGACGGCCGCGCGGCGCGGCTCGTCCAGCGCCGCCAGCCAGCCCGCCGCGCCGACCTCCGACACGATCTCACCGTTTCGGCGGCTGAACGTCAGCACGAGCGGGTCCGACCCGATATCGTCGGCCGCCACGGCGACCTCGATCCGATTGACCGCCAGCGAGACGTCGGCCACCCGCAACGCCGTCGCCTCGAACCCCGCCGCCCGACGCACGAGCCCGAGGCACTCGTGCTCGATGAACTCGCCGACCTCCACCTCCAGGCCGTGCAGGTGATGCTCCGCCAGCCCGGCCCGCCGCCGGGCGGAGCCGCGGGCCGATCCCAGACCGCGCCGCAGCTTGGCGAACAGTTTCGGGATCGTGCCCGAGTGGAAGCCGGGGAGGAGCAGGCGTCGGATCGTCTCGCCGTGGGGCCCGACCTGCACCGGCCGCAGCGTCGCCGCCCGGTTGGCCGCATACAGCCGCCAGTTCTCCTTGAGCTCCCAGGCCAGAAACCCGAACACGCCGGGGATGCAGGTGGAAACGAACGTTACCAGCGTCAGCGCCGGCCCCTTCTCCATCCCGGTCGCGGCCACAAGCTGACCGGCGACCACGGGAATCATCGGCACGAGCAGCTTGTGCGACACCGTGACCACGGGAAAGTGCTTGATCGGATTGAGCTGTGGCTCGATGAGCAGCGTGACGCAGAACCGAACCACGGCATCGACCACCGACCAGACCGCGGCCAGCACCGACTTCACCGCCAGCGCCGCGGCCGACTCGCCCGACCGGAACCGCAGCTGCTCGTCCACCGCGTAGAGCGTGCCCTCCACCACGTCCACGGCTCCGCGAAAGATGTCGAGGATCCAGCCGACGAGCCCGGTGAGCACGTGGAGGTGAAACTGGTGCACGGCCCGGCCGATCCCCTCCACCACCCGGTCCTGCGCCTGCCGGCCGAGCCGCGAGTTGAGCACGGCCGTGGCGACCGCGAACACGAGCGGCGGCAGCCAAGGGGTGCTGCGGGAGATCGTCCCGCCGTGGTGCGGGAGGCAGAGCCAGGCGGCGAACGTCACCACCAGCGGGCCGGCGAGATGCCGGCGAAACCAGGTCACGGGCAGGCTGCGGAGGAACGCGGCGAAGGCCGGCAGACGCAGCAGTCTGGCGGGCAGGCCGACGGCGAGTTCGTAGATCGCGGCGCCGGCCAGCCGCAGCGCCGCCCGTAGCCCCACGCGGACGGCGGGCACGTGGATCAGCGCCCAGAGCAGGCCGCCGATCGCCAGCATCCGCCACGGCGTGTACAGGTGCCAGACCTCCCCGAGCGAATACTCGCTGATCGGCTCGACGACGTGCTCGACACCACGCAGCAGGATCCAGGCGGCGCCGAAGGGCAGGAGCAGGTGCGTGGTCAGAAGCCGGCCGGCGCCGACGCCGAAAAATGGCGCGCTCAACCGCTGCAGGCCGGCGAGGTAGGCCGGCGCCGGCCGGTAGGCGCCGTCGAGGGCAATGCCGAGCGCCTGGTCGGCCCGTAACAACTGGTCGCCCCCGAGCCACTCGCCGACGCCCGCGAGGTCGGGGAGCTTGAGCTGGTTCCGCGACACGGCGTCGCGCAGGTCGCCGAACGATATGAAGCCCCGATCGACGATGCCGTCGAGCAGTTCGTCCACGAGCGTGTCGAAGGCCGCCTCCTCGACGAGGCAGCCGGGCACGAGCCCGGCGCCGCGGATCGCCGCCTCGACCCGGGGCTGCAGGCTGCCGCGGGCCGCACGGGCGGTGGAGGCGACGGCCGCCGCGAGCCGTTCAACGCCGGCGGCGGGCAGGCCGGCCGCCGGACCGAGTCGGGCGAGCCGGGCCGCCGCCTTGACCGCGTGCCTGTGGATCGACACCAGCCGCTGGCAGGGAAGCGGCTTGGTGAGCGCCGTCCTGCCGGCGGTCGCCAACCAGGCGACGAGCCGCGTGCGGTAACTCTCCCGTTCCGCATCGACGCAGACCTTCTGCATGTCGAAGAGCAGCCGGGCCGGTGCCGACCAGGCCGAGCCGCCGCTGGCGGCGAGGAGCGCCCGCACGAGCGCCGTCAGGTCGGGCACGGCCTCGGCGTCCAGGCCGGCCGCGGCGGCGAACCGCCGGGCGAATCCGGCGACGAGGTCAGCGCGGGCCGCGGTCCGATCGCCGGTTTCCCCTGCCCCTTCTGCTTCAGCCCGGAACTCATCGAGGAGCGCCCGCACCATATTGCCCCGTGCGGCAGATCGCTCCGCCCGCCGGCGCAGGGTCGCTGCGGAGACTCGGACCCACGGCCGCAGCCGATCGGCCGGGCCCGCATTGGCAGGGAGGCCGGCCGGCTGCGCGGCCGGGTCGTCGCTCTCGGGCAAGCCCGGTGGACGGCTGGTCGCGAAGATCTCCCCGGCCCCGATCGGCGGTCCAACCGCGTCGGCGAACGTGTCGGGATCCTCGATCGACGGAAACCACGCGTGGATGGAGTCGGGGGCGAACGCCCGCAGGTCGAGGAACGTGGCGACGAACTCGGCATCGACCTCGTCGTCCGTGGCCTCGCCGGTGATGGCAAGTTCCTGCGTGAGCACGCCCCGGGCCTCGGCCCGCAGTTCGGCGGAAATCGCTGCGCTGATCGTTCGCCGATCCGCGGCGTCGAGCGCCGCGAGCCGGGCGTCGAGCAGGGCGTGAAACACGAGCCGCCAGTAGGCCCGGAGCAGCGGTTCGAGCCCGACCGCCTGGAACCGGTCGGCATCGGGCCGGGCGATGAGCATAATCGTCGCCGGCAGGTCGGCGGGAAACGCCCAGAAGTCGGCGGCGATCTCGGCCAGCCGCCGGGCCGCGATGACCACGATGTCGCGATGGGGGATGCGCGGCCAGAAGCCGGGCAGGCCGCGTTCCGCCCGGATCACCCGGCGCAGCGTCCGCGGGCTGGCGAACACCACGGCGGGATTCCGGGCTCTGATCTCCTGCTCGATGCGGAAGATGTCGAACGGTGTGGAGCGGTCGGTCATCCGGTCCCTTCGATCCACCGCCGGCCACCCCGGGCTCGCCGCGGGCCGGTCAGGTCACGACGCCTCCGCCTCGATCGACGCCTGCATCGAGCCCTTGCAGCGGGCCACGAGCCGGTCGGCGCCGAAGGCGTGGATCTGGTCGCGCTTGAGTTCGGCATGCTCCCGCGTCGTCGTCAAGACGACGGCCCGGCCACTGCGATCGACCTCCTGCGCCAGCTTGAAGCCACGCTCCTGGGGATGGCCGAACAGTTTTTGCAGCATCGCGACCACGTAGTGATAGGAATGGTCGTCGTCGTTCCAGAGGACGACGTGATAGCGGGGCTGGCGGCGCGGTCGGGGGCGGGGCTGGACGGCGGGAACGGTCGTCGCGGGCTCGGCGACGGCGGCACTGGCGGAATCGGGCATCGGTCTGGCACACTTCGGGCCACCGGGGGCCCACGCCCCGGCAGGACCTGCAGTATACGCGCTGCCCCCCGCGCGGCCGCCCCGCCCCGCGCAGCCACCCCGGAGAATGCCGTGCTCGACCGCCGCTTCGTCGCCGACAACGTCGATCTCGTCGCTGCCAACTGCCGGGCCCGCGGCTCCGCCGCCGATGTGGCCCGGTTCGCCGCCCTCGACCGGCTGCGGCGCCAGCTCCAGGCCGACATCGACCGGCTCAACCAGCAGGCCGGCCAGGTAAGCAAGTCGATCGGCCAGGCGGCCGACGCCGCCGCCCGCGAGGCGAAGAAGGCGGAGGGCCGCCGGCTGCGCGAGGAGGTGTCGGCCCTGGAGGCCAAGGCCGGCGAGATCGCCGCCGAGAGCGAGGCGATCCTGCGGACGATCCCCAACCTCACCCACCCCGCCGCCCCGGTGGGCGGCGAGGACGCGGCCGTGGAGATCCGGCGCGGGGCCACGCCGCTGCCGACGTTTTCCTTCGCGGCCCGCGATCACGTGGACCTCGGCGCCGCCCTCGACCTGTTCGACTTCGAGGCCGGGGCCACCGTCGCCGGCCACGGCTTCTACTTCCTCAAGAACGACGCCGTGCTCCTCGAGCTCGCCCTGCAGCGGTACGCGATCGACGTTCTCCAGCGCGAGGGCTTCACCGTGATGACCACGCCCGACCTGGCCCGTGACTCGATCCTCGAGGGGACCGGCTTCATGCCGCGCGGGCCGGAGTCGCAGATCTACTCGATCACGGGCTCGGACCTGTCGCTGGTGGCCACGGCCGAGATCACCCTCGGCGGCGCCTTCCACGAGCGGATCTTCGCCCCGGAGGAACTGCCGCTGAAGCTCTGCGGCATCAGCCACTGCTTCCGCACCGAGGCCGGGGCCCACGGCCGGGCGACCCGCGGCCTGTATCGCGTCCACCAGTTCACGAAGGTGGAGATGTTCGCCTTCACCGCGCCCGAGCAGAGCGCGGCGATGCACGACCTGCTCCTCGACCTGGAGTGCCGGCTGTTCGACGGGCTCGACATCCCCTATCGCGTCATCGACACGCCCTCGGGCGACCTCGGCGGCCCGGCCTATCGGAAATTCGACCTCGAGGCCTGGATGCCCGGCCGCGGCGCGGCGGGGGAGTGGGGCGAGGTGACGAGCACCTCCAACTGCACCGACTACCAGTCACGCCGCCTCGGGCTCCGCTACCGCAAACCGGGGGAAAAGGGGACGCACTTCGTCCACACGCTCAACGGCACGGCGATCGCCATCAGCCGGGGCATCATCGCCATCCTCGAAAACCACCAGAACGCCGACGGCTCGGTCACCGTGCCGGCGGCGCTGGTGCCCTGGATGGGCAAGCGCCGGATCGAGCCGCGCTAGCAACGGCGCCGCCGGGCGTCACGCGGACCGGCGGATGGCGGCCGGCGCCGGCCGGGCCGCGGCCAGCATCTGGCCCGCGGTGTGCGACCAGGGCGTGGGCACGAACGACGCGCGGATCGCCCGTTCGCGGTCCCGCACCCAGGCGGGCTCGTCGAGCGCCCTGCGAACGAGGCCGGCCAGCGCGCCGGGATCGTGCGGATCGAAAAACACGGGAAGGTCGCCGTCGATCTCCGGAATGCTCGTCGCGTTCGAGGCGAGGCAGAGCTTGCCGCGGCCGAGGCTCTCCGCGACCGGAAGTCCCCAGCCCTCGTACCGAGAGGGATAGATCGTGGCCGTGCAGGCGGCGTAGTACCAGGCGAGCTCGCTGTCGGGCACGTCGGAGAGCAGGTGGATGCGGCCGTTGACCATGCGGTCGTGGCGCATTTCGTGGAGCAGGTCGGCGACGAGGAGATTCATGCTGCCAATGCACACCAGATCGGGGCAGGCATCCGGATCGGCCTCGGCCATCCGGCTCCATGCCTGGTAGAGGAGGCGGTGATTCTTGCGGACGTCGAGCGTCGAGACGCACACGAAGAACGGTCGCGTCGGGACGAACCGCGGCAGCGGCGGCGGCTCGCCCCCCTCGGCGGCGTCGATCACGTCGCCGAGCCGGACCACCGTGATCGGCGGCACCGCGAATCCGCACTCGTCGCAGTAGCGGAGAATCTCCCGCCGGGAGAACTCGGAGATCGTGAGCACGTGGTCGGATTCGGTGAGCACGCCGCGCGCCCAGTGGACGAAGTCGCTGCACAGCGCGGGGATGACCCACTGCGGCTTGATGGCGGGAATGAGGTCGTAGATCATCCGCACGACGTGCACGCCGCGGGCCCGTCCGCGGGCCACCGCCTCGGCATGGCCGGCCGTGGCCCACGTGCAGCCCATGGAGAGGAGCGTGTCGCCCGGAGCGAAGGGGCCGTTCCCGATCGCCACCGGGGCCGCCGGGTTCGTGGCACTCGCCGGTCCGCGATTCGAGAGCCGCGTCCGGAGCCAGCGGCGTCCGCCCGCGGCCAGGTCGGATGAGGCCCGCCGCCATGTGCGGAAGGCACCGCGGAGTTCGCGGGCGGCCGGCGTGGTGCCGAAGAGGGCATCGCGAACGCGGCGGCGTCGCGCGTGCGTGGCCCGATCGTGCGTGGCTTGCGCTGCCGCGGCGTCTGGAACGGCGGCAATCCCCTCGGGCAGACCCCGGGCCACCGCCGGCAGGGCGTCCCGCCCCACAGCCACGAAGCGGCGTTGCCGGACGTCGAAGGCGGTGAGCCGCACGCCGACCCCGTGGGCGAGCAGGCCGTCGAGCAAGCCGACCGTCGTCCGCTGAATGCCGGTCAGGAAGGGCTCGGTCCAGCCCGTCAGCCCGGTCACGTCGTACCAGATGTCCATGGCATGCTCCGGGGTGGGTGTCAGGCCGCCGGGGCGGAACTCGCGAGGCAATGGCCATGAACGAGTCGGAAGCCGTCGGTCACGTTGGCCGGATAGGAGAGCGGCCCGCGAAGCGCGGGCTCCTCGCGTCGGTAGTAGAAGCGGTTGAGGCCGTCGAACAGGGCGAACTCGTAGCCGTGGCCGAACAGCAGCCCCTCCCACTGGTGCCAGGTGGGCTCGTAGGAGTGCGGGTCGGAGCCCGGCAGCTTCGGCCTGATCGCCTCGATGACGATCACCCGCGGGCGAAACGCCCGCCACTCGCCGCCGAGGATCACGTCGCGCTCGGCCCCCTCGACGTCGATCTTGAGAAACTGCACATCCCGGCCGTCGAGCTGCCGGGTGATGTCGGCGAGCGTGGTCATCGGCACCTTGCGCGTGGTGCCGGCGTAGCCGAGCCGCGCGAGGGCGGCGGGATCGAGGGTGTCGCGGATGGTCGCCAGCCCCGTGTCGCCCCACTCCTGCATCTCGACGGTGCCCGCCTCGACCCCCACGCAGACGTTCAGGTTCCAGTCGCGCGGGCGGGCGGCGACGAAGCCCGCGTGAAACCGCTCCACCGGCTCCACGTTCACGCCCGACCAGCCGTGGTCGTAGAAGTGTTTGGTCACCGAGTCGAGCGCAGGGTGCCAGGCCCCGATGTCGACGTAGCGGCCGTTGGCCACCCCGTGGAAGACGCGGTTGAGCACCACATCCTCGAAGTTCTGCGCGTACGAGATCATCGTGTCGCCCTCCTCCTCGTCGGTCGCCGGGCCACCCGCCTCGTCGCTCGAATGGCCGCGGTCGATGGTCGCGGCCGGCCCGGTCTGGCCTGGCCCGGCCCGGGCAGCCTGCAGACTTTGGACGGGCAGGAAGGGTACCTGCGGCCCGGGGCGGCGGAAATACCTGTCTGCAGCCGGTTTGCCGGGGGTTGTGCGTCTACTGGCCGCTCCTGAAGCGGTCAGGAGGAGGCGGCGCGAGGCTCCGCGGTCGTCACCACTTGAGGCCGAACTTCGCCCCGTCCGACCGGCCGCCGAGGCCGCCCTTGAGCGGTCCGGTCCGCTTCGGGGCCGCGGGCGGGGCCACGGGCTCGTCGGCAGCCGGCTCCTCGGGCTCCGACTCCACCGACGCTGCGCCGGACGGCGCCGGAGCAAGCGCCTTGATCGACAGCGACATCCGCTGCTCGTCGGGATCGACGGCGAGCACGCGGCACTCGACCGGCTCCCCCTCGCGGACGACGTCGCCGACGCTGCGAATCCGGCGCGTCGCCAGTTCGGAGATGTGAACGAGCCCCTCGACCCCCGGCTCCAGCCGCACGAAGGCGCCGAACTGGGCGATCCGGCTCACGGTGCCGCGGACGGTGGACCCGACGTGGTATTTGTCGGCGGCATGCTTCCACGGGCTCTCGATCAGGTCGCGGGCCGAGAGGCCGATCTTGCCGGTCTCGCGGTCGATCTTCTTGACGACGACGCGGACCTTCTGCCCCTGCTGGAGAACGTCGGCAGGGTTCGCCACCCGGTCCCAGGAGAGTTCGCTGACGTGCACGAGGCCCTCGACGCCGTTGCCGATGTCCACGAACGCGCCGAACTCACGGACGCTCCGCACGATGCCGTCGAGTTCGGTGCCGGGCTCCAGCGTCTCGAGGAGCTTGGCCTTGGCGTCGGCCGCCTGCCGCTCGATGACCGCCCGCCGCGAGAGGACGAGCCGGCGGGCCTCGGGGACGAGTTCCGTCACCAGGCTATCCAGCGTCTGACCGACCAGTTCCTCGAGGTTCTCGATCCGCCAGGTGCTCACGAGGCTCGCCGGCATAAAGCCGCGCAGCCCCGCGACCTCGCATTCGAGGCCCCCCTTGTTGGCCGCCGTGACCTTGGCCTCGACGACCATCCCGGCCTGCAACTGCGACCAGTCCTCGATGGCCACAGCCCGGTTGGCGAGGGCGACGTCGTAGAGGCCGTCCTCTTCGTTCCGCGACCCGACCGAGACCTCGACGGACTGCCCCGCCTCGGGGATCTCGATGCCCGCCTCCATCAGCCCGGCGAGCTTCATCGCTCCCTGCCGCTGGAGCCCGAGGTCGATGAACGCCGTGTCGGGGCCGAGCGACAGGACCCGACCCGTGACCCGCGTCCCCGGCTCGATCGGGGCATCGACGCGGGCCGCCGTGGAAGTCGCGAGCAGTTCGTCCACTTCGACGCCGGCCACGGCCGCGGCGAAGTCGGCCTCCAGTTCGTCGTCGAGGGCCGCACGGAGATTCGGCACGGCCACGCGGCGGGACGGCGGGAGCGTGTCGGTGAAGGCGGCCTTCGAACCGGAGTCGCGGCGCCGGTCGCGCCGGCCGCCGCGGTCCCGCTTGCCGTCCCCGTCGCCGCCACGCGCGGGCGTCGGCGCTGCCGGTGCCTCGACGGCCGCGCCGGCCGGTGCTGCGGCGACCGCGTCAGCGGTTGCGGCCTCCGGCTCGGTTACCCCGGCCGCGGGTGTCGCGGCGGCGGCCTGCTCCGCGGCCGGCGGCGTCGTCCCGACGTACTGGTACTTCGGCGCCAGCGACGGCGGCTTGACGCCGGGCCGCTGCGTGCCGATCGGGATCCGCCGCGGTGCCGCGGCCTCGGCAGCCGCGGAATCGTCGGCGGCTGGTTGCTCGGAACTGCTCATCGTCTGCCGCTTGGATCACCCCGACGAAAGAATCAAATGCGGGAAACAGGACTTGAACCTGCACGGTATTACTACCACCAGGCCCTCAACCTGGCGCGTCTGCCAATTCCGCCATTCCCGCGACATGTGCAGCACTGGGCTGCGATTGCATTCTCAACCGGCCTGCCCGTCAGTCAAGCCGGCCCTGCGGAGCCTCGCTCGCACCGGCACCGGGCACCCGCACATGGACCGGCCGGCCGCCGAAGGCCGCGTCGAACCGACCGGCGACCGCAGTCAGCGCCGCGATGCCGGCGAACAGCGCCACGCTCCAAACGACGTCCCCAATCGGGCGATAGAACGGCAGGGCCTGCCGATAGCACTCGACGAATCCGGCCCAATCGAGCGTGTAGTCACCCATCACCGCCCAATGGGCGAAGTTCGTCACGACGAAAAACACGAGCGAACTGGCCACCGCCCCGCCGAAAACCCCGAGCCAGCCGCCGCGCCGCACGAAGCCGCCGAGCAGCACCGGCCAGGCGCTCGCCGCATAAACCGCCGCGGCCACCACAACGCTCCTGTACGACGGCTCGAACACGTTGCTGATCGCCAGCGCCACCAGCGGTGCGGCCGCGGCCACGAATCGATTGCCGAACAGCGCCCCCGATGCGAGGGCCACGGCGACGAGCGGGGTCACGTTCCAGAGCCGCACGCCGTTCCACTCCGGCTGCCAGAGCCGGCCGACGACGGCCACGACCACGACCGCGGCCCAGGCGAGCGCGAGGGCCGGCAGGCCCCGATCCTCGAGCATGCGGCAGGCCTGGCCGGCCGGCCAGGCCGCCTGACTGCGGGGGTGAACGGCCACGGGCGACGTGGAGGATCTGGACGACATCGACGACCTCGGCATCCGTGCTTGAAAAGGGCCTCTCCGCACCGGGGCGGACCCCGATACACTACCGGTTTCCGGCCTCACGGCAAGCGAAACCGGCGAAATTCCCCATGCCGCCCCCCTCCACCGCCCCCGCGACCGTCACCCTGGAGCGGTTCGACGACGGACTCGCCACCCTCACGTTCACGGTGCCCGACCACCGGCACAACGTGATCACGCCCCAGGTGATCGCCGACCTGACGGCCGCGCTCGACGACCTGGCGAGCCTGACCGGCAGCCATCACCTGCGTGGGCTCGTCCTGATGTCGGGCCGGCCGGGGTCGTTCTTCGCCGGGGCCGACGTCGCCCGGCTGGAGACGCTGCGCAGCCTGCCGGAGGCGGAGATCGCCGCGATCTGCACTGCCGGCCGCCGGCTGTTCGGCCGGCTCTCGACCGCCCCGTGGCCGAGCGTGGCGATCATCGACGGCGTCTGCCTCGGCGGCGGGCTCGAACTGGCGTTGGCCTGCGACCTGCGCGTGGCGACGACCGCGCCGCACACGTCCCTGGGGTTTCCCGAGGTCAAACTCGGGCTGCTGCCGGGCTGGGGGGGCACCGTCCGCCTGCCGCGGCTCATCGGCCCCGGGCCGGCCGTGGAACTGATCGCGGCCGGCGAGCCGATCAGCGGCATCGCCGCCGCGCGGGCCGGCCTCGTCGATGCCTGCGTGCCGGCAGGTCAGGCACTGGAAACCGCCCGCCGGCTGATCGACACCTGGCGGGCGGGGAACCGGATCGCGGCCCGGCGCCGGCGGCAGGCCGCGTCGATCGACCTCGATCCGACCGAGCGGGATTTTCTGGCGGCCACCACCACCGCCGTCATCCTCGGCCGCACCGGCGGCCACTATCCCGCGCCGCCGCGGATCCTCGAGACCATTCTTTCGGGCGCCGAGGTGGACGCCGAGGCCGCCGGACAGATCGAGTCGGCGGCGTTCGCCTCGCTGGCGCGGACGCCGGTGGCGGCGCAGCTGCTCCGCGTCTTCCAGATCGGCGAGCGCAACCGGCGCGACAGCGGCGTGACGACGATCGCCGGCGAGTCAGACGGCCCGCCGCTCGCCTCCGCCGCCGTCGTCGGCGCCGGCATCATGGGGGCGGGCATCGCCGCGGCCCATCTCCGCGCGGGCCTGCCGGTGACGCTGTGCGACACGAACGCGGCCGCGATCGAGGGGGGCGTGCCGGGTATCCTCGCCGAGGCGGCCTGGGACCGGGCCACGCGCGCCTCCGACCCGGCCGCCGCCGTCGCCCTGGCGGGCCGGCTGCGGACCTCGACGGCGCTCAGCGCGGCGGCCGGTGCCGACCTCGTCATCGAGAGCGTGACCGAACGCACCGACGTCAAGCGGTTGGTGCTCGCCGACATCGAGCGGACGGTCGCGCCGACGACGATCATCGCCACCAACACCTCGACCAACCCGATCGCCCGGCTGGCCGAGTCGCTCGCCGACCCGGCCCGGTTCTGCGGCATGCATTTCTTCAATCCGGTCCGGCGGATGACGCTCGTCGAGGTCGTCCGCGGGCCGGCGACGAGCGACGCCACCGTCGCCGCCGTCGTGGCCCACGCGAAGCGGCTCGGCAAGTGCCCGATCGTGGTCCGCGACAGCCCGGGCTTCCTCGTGAACCGGATCCTCAATCCGTATCTTCACGAGGCGGTGGAACTGGTCCGCGAGGGGATCGACTGGCGCCGGATCGACCGCGTGGCCCGCGGCTTCGGCATGCCGCTCGGGCCGCTGGAGCTCTACGACCTGATCGGCCTCGACACCGCGTTCTACGCCGGCCTCGTCATGAACGCCGCCTACGGCGACCGGATCGAGGCGTCGCCGGTGATCCCCGCGCTCGTCAAGGCGGGCCGGCTCGGCAACAAGACCGGCGCCGGCTTCTACCGCTACGACACCTCGCGCGGCAAGCCGCGCACCCTCGGCCCCGACGACGAGGGACGCGAACTCGTCGCCCGCTACGCCGTGGCCTCGCGCCGCAGCGACGACCGCACGATCGCCGACCGGCTCCTGCTGCCGATGCTCCAGGAGGCGCTGCGGGCCCTCGACGAGGAGATCGTGCGCGACGGCCGCGACATCGACCTGGCGGTGATCCACGCCCTCGGGTTTCCGCCGTTCCGCGGCGGCCTCCTCGCCTGGGCCGACACGCTCGGCGCCGCGGAGATCGTCCGCCGGCTGGAGCCGCTGGCCGACCTCGGCCCGCGGATGCACCCCGTGCCCCGGCTCCGCGCGGTCGCGGCCGCCGGCGGCCGGTTCACCACCTGACGGGCAATCGCCGCCACCCGACACACGCACCCCCACACGCCCCGCCGACCGTCGCACGCCGAACCATCGCCCGTCGAGATCGAGACCGCCATGCCCCACGCATCCGCCGCCAGCCCCGACACGACGCCGGTGATCGTCGCCTGCTGTCGCACGGCGATCGGCCGGGCGCATGCCGAACGCGGCCTGTTCCGCCACGTCCGCGGCGACGAGCTGCTGGCGGCCGTGATCGGCGCCGTCGTCGAGCGGTCCGGCGTCGATCCGGCGACGATCGAGGACGTGATCGTCGGCGCCACGCAGCAGCGCGGCGAGCTCGGCGGCAACGTCGCCCGCACCGCCGCGCTGATGGCCGGCCTGCCGCTGGCCGTCGCCGGCACGACCGTCAACCGGCTCTGCGGCTCGTCGCTCCAGGCGCTCGCCCAGGCCTGCCACGCGATCGCCGCGGGCGCGGAGGACGTCCACGTGGTCGCCGGCGTCGAGCACATGCACCACCTGCCTATGGAGTCGGCCGTGGACATCCATCCCCGGGCCCTCGCCCGTTCGAGCCGGGGGATGCTTTCGATGGGGCTGACGGCCGAGCATCTCGCCGCCGCGCACGGCATCGACCGGCGCCGGCAGGAGGCCTACGCGTTGGAAAGCCACGCCCGCGCGGCGCGGGCCGACGACGCGGGGCTGTTCGACGACGAGATCGTCCGCGTCTTCGGCCACGACGAGCAGGGCGCCGCCGTCGAGGCCGCGGCCGACCAGTCGATCCGGCGCGACACGAGCCTCGAAGGGATGGCGGCGCTCGAGCCGGTGTTCCTGCCGCGGATCGGCACGATCACCGCGGCGACGACCGCGCCCCTGAGTGACGGCGCCGCGGCGATCCTCGTGAGGTCGCGGGCCGAGGCCCGCCGGCAGGGGCTCGCGCCACTGTCCCGCGTCGTCGCCACGGCGGTGGTCGGCGTGCCGCCGGCCGCCATGGGGACCGGCCCGATCGCGGCGACGCGAAAACTCCTCGGCCGGGCCGCGGCGGCGGGGATCGGCCTCGGCGACGTCGATCTCGTCGAGATCAACGAGGCGTTCGCGGCCCAGGCGATCCACTGCATCGACGAGCTCGGTCTCGATCCCGCCCGGGTGAACGTCCGTGGCGGCGGGCTGGCGATCGGCCATCCGCTCGGCGCCACCGGCGCCCGGATCGTGACCACGCTGGTGCACGCGCTGGCGGCGGGCGGCGGCCGGCTCGGCCTGGCCGCGATGTGCATCGGTCTCGGTCAGGGGATCGCGGTCCTCGTCGAGCGGCCGGAGTGAACCGCCCATGAACCCGCTCCTTGCCGGCCCCGCCGCGGCGATCGATCGGCGGCCGGCGTCCGTGCCCGGCATGCCCGACTCGCTCGTCGCGCTCCTGGCCGCGCGGGTGACGGAAAGCCCCGACCGGCGCGCGGTCGTCGATGGCCTGCGCGTCGCCGACGCCGGAGCCGCAGGGGCGACCGACGCCGCCGGCTCGCCGGCCGACGGGCCCTCCCTACCCGCGGCCTTCACCTGGGCCGAACTGGCGGCGGCCGCGGTCGTGCTCGCGCGCCGCTTCGAGGCCGCCGGCCTGCGGCCCGGCGACCGGCTGGCGCACGTCTCGGCGCATGGGCCGGAATGGATCGTCGTCGATCTCGCCTGCCTGCTCGCGGGCGTCGTCCACGTGGCCCTGCATGCGGGGAGCGACGCCGCGGAACTGCGCCGCCTCGTCGCCTGGCTCGATCCGCGAGGACTGGCGCTGGCCGGGCCGGATGCAACGCGACGGTGGGATGGCGGCGACGCCGCGCGGCTTCTCATCCCCACGGCCGTGGACGCCGCAGACTGGCGACCGCTGGCCGCCGACCGGTCCGCGATCCGCGCCGAGCTCGATCAACGCGTCGCCGACCGCGATCCCGATGCCTGCTGCACGATCCTGCTGTCGTCGGGAACGACCGGCCTGCCGCACGGCTTCATGCACTCGCAGCGGTCGCTGGCGACGAATGCCGCGGCGGCGGCCGAGGTGTTTCTCGACGATCCGCGGGACGTGCGGCTCTCCTGGCTACCGCTGAGCCACGCGGTGGCCCGGACCGGCGATCTCTACACGACGCTCGTACGCGGCGGGTGCCTGAACGTGGTCCGCGACCGGACGCGGCTGCTCGATGCCTGCCGCGCGCTGCCCCCCACCGTGATGCTCGGCGTGCCGGTGGCGTTCGAGCGGCTGGAGCGCGGCGTCCGGTCGGGCCGGATTGCCGACCTCCGGCAGGCGCTCGGCGGCGGCATCCGCGCCTGCGTCTCCGGCGGCGCGCCGCTCCGCAGGCGGACCGCCGAATGCTTCGCCGCCGCCGGTGTGCCGCTGGTGGAGGGCTACGGACTCGCCGAGGCCGGTCCCGTGGTAGCGGTCGCCAATCCGCGGATCGCGCGGCCGGGCACGGTTGGGCCGCCGCTGGCCGGGATCGACGTCCGCATCGACGAGCGTCCCGACTCGCGCGGGCAGTTGCTCGTGCGCACGCCGAGCCGTGCCTGCGGCGTCCTCGCGCCCCCCGACGCCGGCGCTGGCGGGCCGGCTCCGGATCGGCGGCCGGCCGACGGCTGGATCGAGACGGGAGATCTCGCCGAGATCGACGACCACGGCCAGGTGCGGATCGTGGGTCGGCTGCGCGAGACGCTCGTCCTCGCCAGCGGCGTAAAGCTCCCTCCGGCCGAGGTCGAGCGTGCCCTCGCCGAGGACGACGCCGTCGCGCAGGTCTGCGTCGTCGGCGACGGCCTGCCGTGGCCGGTGGCGATCGTGGTGCCGGAGCCGGCGGTGCTCCGCGCGGCGCTGTCGCAGCTCGGCGCGCGCGTGTTCTCCAAACGTGGCGCGGTGCGTCATCCCCGCGTGCTCGCCTGGCTGGGCCGGCGGATCGCCGCCCGGCAGCGGCACCTGCCCCGGGCGTGGCGGGTGCGCCGGGCCGTCCTCGTGACGCGGCCGTTCGAGCCGGGCAGCGGCGAGCTGACGGAGTCGTTCAAGATCGTCCGCCGGGTGATCGCCGCGCACCATGCGGCGCGGATCGCCGCGGCGGCCGAGCCGCGGCCGGCGGGGCCGGTGTGCGTCGTGCCCAATGCCGACGGCCGTCGTGGCGCGGCCGCGGAGCGGTCCGGCGCGGCAGCGGGCGCCGCGCCTGCCGGGCAGAAAGATTCGTGGCTTTCGGCAGCGGTCTGGAACGTCGCGGCCGGTGCCGGCGCGGGGGATGGGTTCGCGCTGGCGGCCGACCGCGCCGCGTTGCCGATCGACGACGCGGTCGCCGAGGTGCTCGCGCGCACGACCGCCGCGGTCGCCGAACTGCGTGCCGGCGGCCGGCTCTACGATCCGCCGGCGCGGCCTCCCGAGCCGCAGCCGCCGCTGGCCGATCCGCCGCCGGCGCCGGTCGGCAAATTTTCCACGGCGGCCGAGGCCGCGGTCGGCGCGGCGGGGCTATGGGGGCTGGCCGTGCCGGCGGAGTTTGGCGGCGTGGGGGCGACGGTCGGCGATCTCGCCCGGGCGATCACCCGGCTGGCGGCCGACTGCCCGACCGCGGCGGGCATGCTCGCCGTCCACTCGACGATCGGCGCGGTGTCGGCGCTGGCGGCGTTCGGCACGCCCGAGCAGCGGGCCCGGCATCTGCCGGGATTGGCGGCGGGCCAACCGCTGTCGGTCTTCGGGGGCACCGAGCCGGAGGCGGGCTGCGATCTGGCCGCGGTGCGGGCGGTGATCGAACGTCGCGCCGACCGGCTCGTGCTCACGGGCACGAAGATGTTCATCACCAACGCCGTCCACGGCAGGCTCGTCAAACTCCTCGCCACGCTCGACGGCCGCCTGCGCGTGGCCCTCGTTCGCCTGCCCGACGCCGACACGGCGACGTTTCGGCTCCGGCACTATGCCCTGCATCCGCTCCGGCACGCCCACAACGCCGGTCTCCAGTTCAGCGGTTTCGAGATCGAAGCCGCCGACCTGCTCGACGCGGGCGCCGACCGCGACGGCATGGCGATCGTCTGGCACGGTCTCAATCGGGGACGGATCGGGCTCGCCGCCCAGGCCGCCGGCACGCTCCGGCTGCTGCTCGGACACGCCCGCGACCATGCCCGCCGCCGGGTGACCTGGTCGGCGCCGATCGGCAGCCGGCAGCTCGTGCAGGGGCGGCTGGCCCGGATCGCGGCGGGCATCGTGGCCTGCGAAGCGCTGACAGCGTGGGCGGCGACCGCGATCGACGCCGGGCAGTCGGGTGAACTGGAGGCGTTGGCCGCGAAGATCACCGCCAGCACGTGCGTCCGCGACGGGGCGATCGACGCGCTGGGCATTCATGGCGGCCGCGCGTTTCTCGTCGGCCATCCGCTCGGCGACGCGCTGCACGACCACTTCGCGGTCACGGTCTACGAAGGGGAGAGCGACCTGCTCGGGCTGGCGCTCTTCAAGGGGCTGGCGCGGCGGCATCCGCTCGCGTGCCTGGCGGCCGACCCGCGACCGCTGCGCCGGACCGGCGGCTGGCTCGGGTGGCGGCTCGCCGTCGCCGCCGGCGCGGGCCGCGACGCGACGATTCTCGATGCCCGGCTGCGGGCACATGCCCGGCGCGGCCGGCGGGATCTGGCCCGGGTGGCGGTGCGGATCGACCGGGCGATCCGCCGGCATGGGGCCCGGCTCGCGGACCTGCAACTGGAGGTGGGGATGCTCGCCGCGTCGGCCCGCGAGCTCGTCTCCGTGGTCGCCGTCGCCCACCACGCGGATGCCTCGGGCCAGGCGGATGCGTCTGGCGACTCTCCCGCCATCGCGGCGGCCGACGTCTGGTGCCGGCTGGCGCTGGCCCGCGCGGCGGGCCGTCAGCCGACGTCGGCCGACCTCGCCGCCGTCGCCGCGCTGGGCGAGCGGGTCGTCGCGGGCACGGCCGGGTTTCCGGCCTGAGCGGCGCTCGGCGAACCGGTCACTCGCTCCGCACCACTGCGGGGGCCCAGCTGCACAGATACCAGCCGCGCGGCGTGGTCAGTTCGGCGAACGCCTCCAGCGAGAGCCGGCTCGCGGCCCCCGAGCCGCCGCCAACGATCTCGTCGAGCAGCCCCTTGGGCTTCGTGTACTTCACCGCCCGGGCCGTCTCGGCGGTCAGCCCGGCGAGTTCGACCGCCCGGGCCACGGCATCCTCCAGAAACCCGATGCGGTCCACGAGTCCGGCCTCCTTGGCCTGTGTGGCGGTGAAGATCTGACCCGTGGCGACCTTGTCCACCGCCTCGGCGTCGAGCTTCGGCCGGCCTGCGCGGACGATTTCCTTGAACCGCACGAACATGTCGTCCACCAGCGCCTGCAAGAGCTTCCGCTCCCGCTCGGCCATTTCCGGCGGCCGTTCCTTCGTCGGGCTGAGCATCTCCTTGAGCGGACCGCTGGCGATCGAGTCGTCGCGGATGTCGAACCGCTTGATGGCCTGTGAGAGATCGAAGTGCGGGATGATGACGCCGATCGATCCGGTGAGCGTGGCCGGCTCGGCGAAGATCACGTCCTCGCGGCCCCCGTTGGCCATGGCCACGTAGTACCCGCCACTGGCGGCGATGCCCCCCATGCTGACCACGACCGGCAGCTTCCGCTTGCCGGCGAGGTCGGCGAGCCGGTGATGGATCTCGTCGCTGCCGCTGACCGTGCCGCCGGGGGAATCGACCCGGAGGACGATCGCCTTCACCGCCTCGTCGTCGGCCACCTGGTCGATCTGGGCGCGGATGAAGCCCTCGCCCCCCATGATCGGCCCGCTGAGCGTGACGATCGCCACCTTGGCGGCCGCCGTCCGCGCCAGGGAGTGGTATTTCTCGACCACGCGGCTGTCCCGTTGGAAATAGCGGGCAAACGCCCCGGCGCTGCCGATGGCGGAAAGCAGCGCCACGCCGGCGATGGTCCAGGCGATCCGGCCGCTCCACCGGCTCCACGGGCTGGCCTGTTCGAGGATCACGCGGGTGGGCTGTTGCTGGCGTTCGATCTCCATCGTTCTTCTCCGCGGCGGGCCTGCGGTCTCTGTCATGGGTATCCGGTTTCGGCCCAAACCGTGGGCCGGCGGCGACAGTCTACGCGAGCCGGCCGCGCGCGGCACGCCGGCCGGCGGCTGGCGTTGCCAGGTTTCGCGCCGGCCCGCTACGCTGGCGTGTTCGCGGGGCACGGCATCGCCCCGCCGGAAGCGAGGAGCCAGGCATCGTGTTCGTCTGCGTCAGCACCGAGTGTTTTCCCGCCCTGCCGCTCGCCCAGGCGATGGAGCGGCTCGCCGAACTGGAGTTCACGGCGGTGGAACTCGACGTCCACGAGACCGGCGGCCATCTTCAGCCGGCCCGGGTTGCCGCGGACCAGGAGGCGGCGATCGCCGCCTGCAGCGACCTGCAACGGCTCCGGCCGGTGGCGGTGTCGTTTGCGGCGCCGGAAAACGCCGAACTCTACGAGCGGTTTCAGGCCTGCTGCCGGCTGGCCAAGTCGCTGGGCGTGGTCACGATGGTGGTCGAGTCGTCGGAGCTGGGCACGCCCTTCAACGGCGAGATCGAGCGGCTGCGGAAGTTCGTCGCCATCGCCGCCGAGCTCGGGCTGGTGGTCGGCGTGAAGACCGAGGCGGGCAGGATGACCCAGGATCCGGAGACCACGGCCTCGCTGTGCCGCAACGTCCCCGGCCTGGCCGTCGCGCTCGATCCGAGTCATTTCATCTTCGGCCACAAGAAGCCGGTTTCCTGGGAGACGATCCTCAAGAACGTCTGCCACGTCCATCTGCGTGACACGAAGGCCGACGCCTTCCAGGTGCGGGTCGGGCAGGGCTCGATCGACTACAACAAGCTCGTCAGCCAGCTGAAGCGGGCCGGCTACAAGCGGGCGTTGTGCGTCCATCTGCCCCCGCTGGAAAACGTCGATCAGGTGGCGGAGCTGCGCAAGATGCGGCTGCTGCTCGAAAGCCTGCTCTGAATGACGGCAGGGACGGCTCCGTACCGTGCCGGCTGAACATTGTCGGGGGGCGGCAACGCGTCGATGGGGCTGCGCACGGCGAGCCCCGGCTTGTTCATGACATGCAGGTAGATCATCGTCGTGCTGACGTCCTCGTGCCCGAGCAGTTCCTGAACGGTGCGCACATCGGCGCCCCCTTCGAGCAGGTGCGTGGCGAAGCTGTGCCGCAGCGAGTGCGGCACGGCGTGCCGGTCGATTCCCGCCTGCCGCAGCGCATGCTTGAAAAATCCGCCAAAGTGCTCGTCCGAAACGTGGTGCCTGCGGAGGGCCCCGGTCCGCGGATCGCGGGCCGGCTGGCGTGACGGAAACATCCACTGCCAGCCGAGTTCGCGGCCGGCACGCGGATACTTCCGTTCCAGTGCGTGCGGCAGAAACACGCCGTCGAGCCCGTCGCGGAGGTCACGCTCATGTTGGGCGCGCACCGCCGCCAGCTGCTGCTCGAGCATGCCGCGCGCCGCGGTGGGGAGGACGGTGATCCGATCCTTGTCTCCCTTTCCGGAGCGCACGACGATGTGTCCCTGATCGAGGCAGATATCCTTGAATCGCAGGCGGCGACATTCCACGTGCCGCAGACCGGCGCCGTAGAGGATGGCGAACATCAGCCGGCGGACACCGACAAACTGGCAGTACAGCCGCTCGATTTCCTCCCGCGAGAGCACGACGGGCAGACGCTCGGGCCTGGTTGCCCTGGCGATGTCGAGAAAGCCGAGATCACGCTCGAGCACGACGCGAAACAGAAACAAAAGCGCCGACTTGGCCTGGTTCTGGGTGCTGGCCGACACGTTTCCTTCGACCGCCAGGGTGGTCAGAAACGCGCGAATATCGGCCTCCTTGCACCGCTGCGGGTCGGTGGTGCCGCAGTGCCCCAGGAATCGCTCGATCCAGTGCACGTAAGACTTCTCCGTGGCCAAGGCCCGGTGCCGCAGTCGCAGTTCGCGCCGCGTCTTCTGGATGATCGGCGGCTCCTTCGGATCGATGATGCCGACGAGGTGCCGCTCGTCGCTGCGTCCGGGCCCCGCGTCGCCGTGTGGGGCGCTCTTTTCCTGATCGGCGAGCCGACTGAGGGTGCTGCGAATATCCTGCAGCGGCGGCGTCTCGGAGCGCAGCACGAGTTTCTGGTAGGCCTCGATGGCCCTTGTTGCCTGGAGGCGTTGCCACGCGGGCGTGCCGTGGTCCCGAAGGGTCCGCAGAAAACCGATCACGCCTTCGCGGGACACGGGCAGCGGTCCCCGAGGCGTTTTAACGGCCTCGGCGTAGCGTCGAATCCAGATGGGAAACCATTGCTGATCCACCCGCCCGAGCCTGCTCTGCTGCACTCGCGCGCAATACTGTTCGATGCTCATGAAAACCCCGTTACGCGACGCTGGAGAACGAACCACGACGATCCAATGCTGGCTTTTTGTACACCTCGCGTCGCGCTGCGTCAACACCCCCGCGCGGTTTTGCCATTTCGACGCTCGGGGACGCCGACCGGGCAGGCGAGGAGTGGACGACCTCCTGCGCAGTTGCCCGCCTCGAACGTCTTGCCCCTGCCTGCCGCTGTTGGAATAATTCGGCAAATAACCGTATTCAACCCGACTCAGTCGGGATCAATTAGATTGTTCGCCTTACAAGAAACAAATGCAATGAACGGAGTTTTTGGCGTTCACATTTTCTATCCTGATGGTGGACCACCTGAATCCGGATCACAACCTATTGACGCCCTATCAGTTAACTGGCTGTCGATTTGTCGCGACCTTCTTAATGCACAGGGCGCGGTTTTCTCTCACAACATGGGAAGTACTCTTTCACATTTCGACATTGAATTGGCTGGCCCTGTTGGTAGACTTGTTGCATATGGAAAGACGTGCTTCGATATCGCCATCACGTTGGGAGCAAACACCGATCAAGACGTCTTAAGTTCCACGTACTTTCGGAAGAAGTTGGATGACTATGTAAATTCTGCCGGAAATGCCCTTTCCCAATCAGCGTTAGATACAATTGACGCCGCGGCAACGAACCGATGTGTCTTGCTGATCGATAAATGTGTTAGCGATGTTGATGACGAGCAAAAACACGCATTAATCCAAATCGGCTACCACCTGGTTGCGGCGTATTACGAATACACATCACAAGAATGAAGGCGAACAAAATGATGGACCGAAGTGCTCGATCACGGCGCGCTGGTGACGCCACGATTTCCCCTCGCACTCGGTCATCATAGTCGTTCGCCGAAAAAGACTTGGAACAAAACCCTTGTGAGCCGCGTCCAATCGACGAGGCCACGTTCTGCCGGAGAAAAAGCTGTAACGTCTGGCGGCGATGCCCGTTTAATGGCTTGCGGCATAAGAA
>JBIKKQ010000174.1:0-7088 GCA_044360305.1 Pirellulales bacterium | reverse complement strand
GCCGTCAGCGCGGGGCTCGCCCGGCTCCGGAGCAGGGGAATCCGCGGCGTGCGGATGACGTGGATGGCGAGCGTCTGCGTGACCAGCGACTCGACGAACCAGCCGGTGCGGAACAGGGCCCGCTCCTCCGGGCCGCTCCAGCCGAAGCCATGCCACATCACGGCGAAGGTCAGCAGGTCGAAGACCGAGCTGCAGGGGCCGACGAGGAGGATGAACCGGGCGATCTGCCGCATCGACCACGGCCGCGGCGCGGCCACCAGTTCCGCATCGACCCGGTCACCGGGGATCGGCAGCTGGGCGCAGTCGTAGAGCAGCGCGTTGGCGAGCACCTGCACGGGGGTGAGCGGCAGGAAGGGGAGCAGGCCGCTGGCCGCCACGACGCTCAGCATGTTGCCGAAGTTCGAGCTCGCCCCCATGCGGACGTACTTGACGATGTTGACGAACACGGTCCGGCCCGCGTCCACGCCGGCGGCGAGCACCCGCAGGTCCTTTTCCAGGAGGATGCAGTCGGCGCTCTCGCGGGCGATGTCCACGGCCGCATCGACCGTGATGCCGACGTCGGCGGCCCGCAGGGCGGGGGCGTCGTTGATGCCGTCGCCGAGGAAGCCGACGACGTGGCCGCGGGCCCGCAGCAGCCGCACGATCCGCTCCTTGTCGAGGGGCAGGAGCCGGGCCATGACGGTCGCCTCCTCGGCGGCCGCGGCCAGTTCGCCGTCGGTCATGCCGGCGACGGCCGGGCCGAGCAGCGGGCGGCCGACCGCGATCCCGACCTCGTGGCAGATCTTCCCGGTCACGAGCTCGCTGTCGCCCGTGAGCACCTTGACGCGGACGCCGACGCGGGCGAGCGCCTCCAGCGCCACGCGGGCCGAATCCTTGGGCGGATCGAGAAACGCCACGTAGCCGCGGAGCACCATGTCGCGCTCGTCGGCGCGGCCGTAGTCGGGCCGGGGCTCGACGTCCCGGTAGGCGACCGCCAGCACGCGAAAGCCGTCGGCGGCGAGCCGGTCGCACTGCCGCAGGAGCGGCTCCATCGCGCCGTCGAGCGGCTCCCGGCGGCCGTCCACCTCGACCGTCGTGCAGCGGGCGACGAGCGACTCCACGGCCCCCTTGGAGATCAGCCGCCGGCCGCCGGTCGGCAGCCGCACCACCACCGACGCCAGCCGCCGGGAGAAGTCGAAGGGGATCTCCGCGACGAGTTCGTGCCCGGCCGCCGTCGCGGCCGCGGGCAGCCCCTCGTGGGCGAGGATCGCCCGGTCCATGACGCTGCGCAGCCCGGTCTGGAAGTGGCTGTTGAGCCAGGCGAGGGCGAGGACCTCCGGGTCGTCGCGGAGCCGGACGTCGCAGTGCCGCTCGAGGATGATCCGGTCGAGCGTCAGCGTGCCGGTCTTGTCGGTGCAGAGCACGTCCATGGCCCCGAGGTTCTGGATCGAGTCGACGTGCTTGACGATCACTCGGCGCCGGGCCATGGCCAGGGCCCCGCGCGACAGGCAGACGGCCACGATCATCGGCAGCATCTCCGGCGTCAGGCCGACGGCGACGGCCAGCGCGAACAGGGCCGCCCCGGCCCAGTCCCCGCGAATGGCGACGTTGATCAGGAAGATCAGCGGCACGAGCACGGCGATGATCGCGACGATCAGCCACGTGAACCGGGCCATGCCGACGTCGAAGGCGGTCGGCGGCTCGGGGGGCTCGAGCGCCGCCGACATCGCCCCGAGCATCGTGTCGCGGCCGGTGGCCACGACCACGCCCCGGCCGGTGCCGCTCTCCACGCTCGTCCCCAGCCAGCAGATGTTCGCCAGTTCGAGCTGCGGCCGGCCGGCGGCCGTCTCGACCGCCGCCAGCTTCTCGACCGGAAACGATTCGCCGGTAAGCACGGCCTGGGCGAGGTGCAGATCGGTGCAGGCAAGAAGCCGGAGGTCGGCCGGGACCATGTCGCCGGCGGCGAGCAGGACCACGTCCCCCGGCACGAGGTCCTCGATGGGCAGTTCCACCGGCCCGCCGTCGCGGAGCACGGTGGCATGGATCCGCACCATGCCGCGCAGCGCCTCGACGGCCGCGTCGGCCCGCGACTCCTGGCCAAACCGCAGGCCGACGCCGATCACCAGCATCGCCAGCATGATCCCGCCGGCGGCCGGGTCGCCGCCGACGAACGAAAAGCCGGCGAGCGTTCCGAGGAGCAGCACGAGCGGATTGAATACCGCGCGGGCGAGGATCAGCGCCGCGGTGGAACGGCGGTGTTCGGCGACCGTGTTGGGGCCGTGCTCCGCCCGGCGCCGGATCGCCTCGCCACTCGAAAGGCCCTCGGGGGCCGATCCGAGTCGGGCGAGGACGGCGGCCGCGTCTTCACTGGCCGCGGCTATCTGCGGGGCACAGCCCCGCGCGGGCGCATGCACGGCCATCGGGCTTCCGCAGGAATGGGCGGGCCGGACGCGGCGAACCCCGTCGGCACACCGCGGACCATCGTACGCTTCGGCCGGCAGCGGGAACCAACCGCACCGCCCCGACATCGGCCGGGCAGCCCACAGCAGGCCGGTCGGGACGTCAGGTTCACCGGCTGCCTCCTGCCCGTCAATCGCGGGCCGGCTGGGAGTGGGGGCCACGGGCGCCCGGCACAGCGTTGGGGTACGATCATGCACGGCGGCCGAGTCAGGGGGTGCCCGGCTCACCGCCCCATCGCGGATTCGCAGATGCCCGGCACGGTCACCTCTCTGTCGCGCCAGCTCGTCCTGCCGGTGGCGGGTCTGGTGCTTGCGGCGGTGCTCGCCAACGTCGGCTTCTCCTCCTGGCTGGCGACGCGGCGCAGCCTCGCGGCCGCCCGCGCCGGCGAGGAGCAGGTGGCGGCGGCGCTCCAGGCCTCGCGGGTCGCGGTCTCGCCGCAGGTGCTCGACACGCTCCACCGGCTCACCGGCAGCCATTTCGTCGTCTGGAATCCGGCGGCCCGCACGGCCGACGCCACCACGCTCCCGGCCGCGGCGATCGCCGACGGGCGGGCCGGGGCCCTCGCCGCGGCCGTCGGCGACACCGCCGTCCTCGACGGCCGTCGCTACCGGATCGGCATGGTGCGGGCGGCGGGGGTGCGGCCGGAGAGCGTCCTCGTGCTCACGCCGATCGCGAGCCTCGCGCGGACGGCGTTCGACGCGGCCTGGCCCGTACTCGCCGTGGCCGCCGCCACGCTGGCCGTGCTCGTGCCGATCGGCCTGCGGACGACCGGGCGGCTCGCGCGCCGCATCGGCGCCGTCGAGCGGCACGTCGGCCGCATCGCGGCCGGCGACTTCGGCCGCCGGCTCGACGATCCGGGCTGCGCCGGCGACGGTCCCCCCCGAGACGAACTGGGCCGGCTCGTGGATGGCGTCAACCGGATGAGCGGATCCCTCGGCTCGCTCCGCGACACGCTCGTGGGCGGCGAGCGGCAGCGACTCCTCGGCCAGCTTGCCGCCGGCTTCGCCCACGAACTGCGAAACGCCATCACCGGCGCCCGCCTGGCCATCGAGCTCCATCGCCGCCGCTGCCCGGGCGGCGGCGCGGCGGCCGACGACAGCCTCGGCGTCGCCGTCCGGCAGCTCGACATCGTCGCCGAGGAGGTCCGCGGCCTGCTCGCCCTCGGCCGGCCGGCGGCGGAGGCTGACGAGCCCGTTCCCCTCGCCGTCGATGCCCTGTTCGCGGAGATCCGCGACCTGACGGGGCCACGGTGCGACCACGCCGGCGTCCGCCTCGAGGTCGAGCCCACCGGACTCACGATCCGCGGCCGGCGCGACCCGCTCCGAGCCGCGCTCGTCAACCTCGTTCTCAACGGCATCGACGCCGCCGGCAGCGGCGGCCTGGTCCTCCTCCGGGCCGCGGCCGGCGCCGGCAGGGTCGATCTCGTCGTCGAGGACACCGGACCCGGCCCCCCCGAGTCGGTTCGCGACTCGATCGCGGAGCCGTTCGTCACCGGCAAGCCGGAGGGGATCGGGCTCGGGCTGGCGGTGGCCAAGGCCGTGGCCGAGGCCCATGGCGGCACGCTCGCCTGGAGCCACATCGCCGGGCGGACGCGATTTGCGATATCGTTGCCGGGGCCGGCGCTGGAACCGGCCGCCGCCGGCACCGCCGCACGGACATCACATCCATGAGCCGCATCCTCATCGTCGACGACGAGCCGGCGATCGGCTGGAGCCTGCGGGAACTGCTCACCGACGACGGCCACGAGGTCGCGGTGGCGGCGAGCGCCGAGGCGGCGCTGGAGACCTGCGGTACGTTTCACCCCGAGGTGATCCTGCTCGACGTCCGGCTGCCGGGCCGGGACGGGCTCGCCGCGCTCCCCGACCTGCGCCGGCTGGTGCCGGACGCGCCGATCATCGTGATGACGGCGTTCGGGGATCTCGACACCGCCGTCCGCGCCGTCAACGCCGGCGCCCGCGACTATCTCGTGAAGCCGTTCGACCTCGAGCGGGTCTCGGCCGTGGTCGCGCGGGCCGTCGCCGACCGCGGTGCCGCCGCCGGCCCGGACACGCCGGCCGCCGTCGCACCGGGGGTGGAACTCGTCGGCGTCACGCCGCCGATGCAGGAGGTGTTCAAGCAGATCGCGCTCGTCGCCGCCACCGACCTGCCGGTGCTGATCACCGGCGAGACGGGCACGGGCAAGGAGCTCGCGGCGCGGGCGATCCATGCCCACGGCGGCCGGCGTGACCGGCCGTTCATCGCCGCGAGCCTCGCCGCCCTGGCGCCGGGCGTCGCCGAGAGCGAGCTGTTCGGCCATGTCCGCGGCGCCTTCACCGGCGCCGCCGGCGACCGGCCCGGGCTGTTTGAACTGGCCGACGGCGGGACGCTGTTCCTCGACGAGGTCGGCGAGGCGCCGCTCGAGCTCCAGGTCAAGCTGCTGCGGGCGCTCGAGTCCCGCACGGTCACCCGCGTGGGCTCGGCCGAGGCCCGGCCGGTGGACGTGCGGCTGATCGCGGCCACCAACCGCGACCTCGCCGATGCCATCGCCCGCGGCGGCTTCCGCACGGACCTGTATCACCGGCTGCGGGTGTTTCCCATCGAGATGCCGGCGCTCGCCGACCGGGCGGAAGACATCGCGCCGCTGGTGCGTCATTTTCTCGCCCGCGCCGCGGGCCGCAGCCCGCATGCCGGCAGCCCGGCGATCGCGCCGGAGTTTCTGGCCGCCGTCCGCCAACGCCGCTGGCCGGGGAACGTCCGCGAACTCAAGCACGCCGTCGAATACGCGGCCGTCGTCGCCCGCGGGGGCACCCTGCGTCCGGAGCATCTGCCCGTGCCGGCCCGCGCCGCGGGGTCCGCCGACCGGTCCGGGATCGACGCGGCGGCGGCGGCGGTCGGCGCCGCGGTGCGCGACTGGTCGGCGGCGGCGCAGGCAGCCTTCGGCGGGCTGCCCGAGCCCGACCTGCACCGCCGGGCGCTCGATGTGCTGGAGGGCACGCTGCTCCGCGAGGCGATCGCCCACACCGGCGGCAACCGGACGGCGGCCGCCAAGCTTCTCGGCCTCGACCGGGCCACCCTGCGGACGAAACTCCGCCAGTTGGGGATCGACGACTGAGTTGGCTCACGTCGTCGGCGACGAAAATTTCCCCGCGCCAGCGAGGGTTTTTTAACCACCACGCCTGTCCCACGGGCATCCCACGGGCATCCAGCGGCCGACGGCCACCGCGGACGCCCGGCAAAAACAGCCTCGGCGGCACGGGGGCGCGGCCCTCGGCGGGTGGCACGGTGTTTGCATTTCCTTGTCGGCGTGACGCGGGTGCGTCACACCGTTTCGCCCCACATCCCTCCCGCCCGTCGAGTCAGCCATGCCCTCCCTCGCCCCCGCGGTCGCCGCCGAAGCCGACGAATGGTTCACGCTCCCGGCCGATGCCGACGTGCCGATCGTGACGGCCGAGGCGGCCGGGGTCTCTGCCGTCCGGCCGGCCCGCACCGCGTTCACGCTCGTGGAACTGCTGGTCGTGATCGCGATCATCGCCGTGCTCATGGGCCTCGTCCTCTCCGGCGTGCAGGGCGTCCGCGAGGCGGGGCGGCGGGCCAACTGCCAGAGCAACATGCGCCAGTTGGTGCTCGGCGTGCACAACTACGAGAGCGCCCGGAAGCAGTTTCCGCCGAGCATGCTCCACACGCCGGGGACGACATTCACGAGCAACAACGGCTCGTGGTCGATCCTCGGCCGCATCCTCCCCTACCTCGAGGAGAACGTCACGGCCGTCCGGGTCAACCTCGAGACGGCCTGGGACGACGGCTTCACGGCGACGGGCACGCCCGACCCGGCGAAGAACTGGGCTGCCGTCCGGACCGCGAAGATTTCGATCTTCAATTGCCCGAGTGAGCGGAACCTGCTGTTTCGCACGAAGAGCGGCGTCAACTTCGTCTATCCGTTCAACTACGGCTTCAACTTCGGCACCTGGTTCGTCTACGACCCGGCCACGGGCGCCGGGGGCGACGGCGCGTTTCACCCCAACTCCAATTTCAAGGACAGCCGGTTCACCGACGGGCTGAGCAAGACGCTCTGCATCGCCGAGGTCAAGGCGTTCACCCCCTACGTCCGCAACACCTCCGACCCGGCGGGCTTTCCCGCCGGATCGCCCCCCTCGGATCCGGCCAGCATCAGCGGCCTGACGAGCGGCGGCGACGCGAAGCTCGGCGCGGCGACCAACGACTGCACCGGCCACACCGAGTGGCCCGATGGCCGCGTGCATCATTCCGGCGTCACCACCGTCTTTACGCCGAACACCCGGGTGCCACACACGGCCGGCGGAATCGAGCACGACATCGACTACAACTCGCGGCAGGAGGGGAGCAGCGCGACGGCGAAGACGTTCGCCGCGATCACGGCCCGCAGCCATCATCCGGGCCGCGTCAACGTGGCGATGATGGACTCGTCGCTGCGGTCGATCGGCAACGACGTCGATCTGTCGGTGTGGCGCGGGCTCGGCACGCGGGCCGGCAACGAGCCGGTGTCGGCCGACTGATATGGCTCGCCCTTGATTCTCGCGCACCAAAAGACACCGCTGCCCCAGCGGACAGGAAGGGGTTGCCCATGCCCCAAGAGCCGGCTTGAGCGGCCCAGCGCAGCCAGGATGGCGAAGCGCAGGCCGGTCTGAGTGAGC
>JBIKKQ010000032.1:0-24026 GCA_044360305.1 Pirellulales bacterium | reverse complement strand
ATGGCCATTGCATGCCAGAGCGGTCGTGGGAACGCCAAGGGTTCCCTCGACCTACAACCGTCGCATCCCGCGACGGGGCAGCAGCGGGCTGAAGACACCACGCGGCATGCACGCGAAGGTTGCCAGGGAAGGGTTGCCCATGCCCCGAGAGCCGGCGTGTGACGACAAGCGAAGCCAGGATGGCGAAGCGCAGTCGGCATCGAGTGAGCGCAGGCCGGGATGGCCGAAGCGAACGTCCGGCGACGGGGCGTGGGCAGCCCCGACCCACGCAGGACGTCCACGTTCACGTCCACTCGAGGAGACACCGCGCCACCGACAGCCCGACAACCGTGCACGCGACGGTCGCCAGGGAAGGGTTGCCCATGCCCCGAGAGCCGGCGTGTGACGACAAGCGAAGCCAGGATGGCCGAAGCGAACGTCCGGCGACGGGGCGTGGGCAACCCCGACCCACGCAGGACGTCCACTCCCGACCCCTCAGGCGATCTTCTCCAGCTTCGTGACGCGGCCGGGCTCGACCCACTCCGCCACGAAGATGTCGCCGACGGGTGAGAAGCAGGCATCGTGCGGATGCACGAACTCGCCGTCGCGCCACTGGTCGGGCTTGGTCCGCAGGTCCTTGATCTCGTCGAGCCGCTTCGTGGCCTGCCCAAGCCGGGCGACGACCGCGTTCTTGTCGTCGAGCAGCGTCACGCACGCCTTCAGTTCCGGCACCAGCATCAGCCCGCCGAGCGTGTCGATGTTGGCCGGCAGCCCGAAGCCGGGAATCGTCTCCTTGTACGTTCCGTCGAGGGCGAACACCTGCAGCGTGTCGCGGGCCCGGTCGGTGACCACGATCGACGGTTCGCGGCCCGGCCGCCGGTCGATCCACAGGCCGTGCGGCGTGTTGAAGGTGCCCTTGCCGGGGCCCGCGCCTCCGAAGCAGCCGACCCATCGGGCGTCCATGTCGTAGCGGTGGATGCGGTACGACCCGTAGCCGTCGGCGAGCAGAAACCCGCCGTCGTCGAGGAAGGCGAAGTTCGTCGGCAGGAACCCCTGCCGGCTCCAGTTCCGCGTCGTCGAAACGTCCTCGCCCGGGGCATAGCCCCCGGCCTCGATCGGTGCCTTGCGAAACCAGACGGTCTCCCCGTCGAGGGTCAGCTTGGCGAAGGCCTTCACCTGCTGATAGCCGCAGACGTAGAGAAACTCCCCACCGGCCTCCTTCCGCACCTCGATGCCGTGGCCCCCTCCCTGAAACTGGGAGCCGAAGCCGCGGATGAACTTTCCCTGCGGGTCGAACACGAAGATCGCCGGATGGTCCTTGCGTTCCTTCCGCCCCTCGTGGATCACGTACAGATTGCCGGCCGCATCAAGGGCGACGCCGTGCGTGGTCTGCCAGGTGAACCGGTCCGGGAGCTGCGGGAACTGGTGGCGGACGCGATACCGGTGGGGCCCCTCGCCGATGATCGTCTCGTCGCCGAGCCGGCGGGCGCGGGCCGCGGCGGGCGCGGCGACGGTGGCGAGCGCGACCGCGGCGCCGACGACGCCGCGGCGGGACAGCCTCGAAGCGGACGACGGGGACGGTGTCATGACAGCCTCCGGAGGGTGAGCGGGCGTCAGCAGGCCGGCGTGGCCAGGCTTTGGGCGTCGGCGAGCAGCGCGTCCACGTCGGCGTCGGTCGTCGCCCACGAGCACATGAAGCGGCTGCCGCCCGACCCGATGAAGTCGTAAAACATCCAGCCGCGATCCCGCAACCCCGCGGCGACGTCGGGCCGCAGCCGGGCGAAGACCGCGTTGGCGTCACGTTGGCCGAGCACCTCGACCCCGGCGATCCCGCGCAGGCCGCGTTCCAGCCGGGCGGCGGCGGCGTTGGCCCGGCGGGCGTTGTCGAGCCAGACACCCCCTTGCAGGAGCCCGACCCAGGCGGCGGTGATGAACCGCATCTTGGAGGCCAGCTGCCCCGCCTGCTTGCAGCGGTAGGCGAATTCGTCGGCGAGCTCCCGCCGGAAGAAGACGACGGCGTCGCCGAGCCCCATGCCGTTCTTCGTGCCGCCGAGACAGAGCACGTCCACACCGGCCTCCCAGGTGAGCCGGCGCGGGGCGACGTCGAGCGCCGCGACCGCGTTGGCAAACCGGGCACCGTCCATGTGCAGCCGCAGGCCGTGCCGCCGGGAGGCCTCGTGGATCGCGGCCAGTTCGTCGAGCGTGTAGACGGTCGAGAGCTCGGTGGCCTGCGTCACGCTCACGACCCGCGGCTTCGGGTAGTGGATGTCGCGCCGCCGCTCGACGGCATGCGTGATGCCATCCGGCGTGAGCTTGGCCCGGGCCCCGGGGAGGAGGAGGAGCTTCGTGCCGTTGGAGAAAAACTCCGGCGCCCCGCATTCGTCGGTCTCGACGTGGGCGAGCTCGTGGCAGAGGATGGCATGATACGACTGGCAGATCGCGGCGATGGCGAGCGAGTTCGCGGCCGTGCCGTTGAACACGAAAAACACCTCGGCCGTCGGGCATTCGAAGAGTTCGCGGATCAGGTCGCAGGCCCGGGCCGTCCACGGATCGTTGCCGTAACTCGCGAGACTGCCGGCATTGGCCTCCTCGATCGCGGCCCAGGCCGCGGGGCAGATGCCCGCGGTGTTGTCGCTGGCGAACTGGCAGCCCGGCACGACGCCGGTGGCGGACGCGGCACGGGGGGAGGCGGCTGGCATGAAAGGCACCCGGGTGGACCGTCACGATAGCAGACGACCGCGGCCGGCGCGGCCTGGGGCGTTTCCGCCGGGCATTTGACGGCCGCCGTGGCGTGTCATACAACCTCCCTTAAGAACGTTTGTACAGTTTTCAGTCCTTCCCCCCAGCGCCGTCGATCCCATGCCATCCACAGCGGCCACCGACCCCGACCTCCACGCCCGCGTCCGGCTCACCTGCGTGCCCGGCATCGGACCGCGGCTGCGACAGATGCTGCTCGAGCGGTTCGGTTCGCATGCCGCGGTGTTCGCGGCTCCGGCCTCCGAGATCGCGGCCCTGAGCGGGATCGGCCGAAAACTCGCCGCCGCGATCGCCGATCCGGCCACCGATCGGGAGGCCGGCGAGGTCATCGACCTCTGCCGCCGGCGCGGCGTCGGGATCGTCGCCGAGGGGGCGGAGGGCTACCCGCCCCTGCTGTCGCGGATCGCCGATCCCCCCGGCATCCTCTTCGTCCGCGGCGCCCTCGAGCCGTGCGACAGCCTGTCCGTCGCCATCGTCGGCGCCCGGCATGCCACGGCCTACGGCCGGAAAGTGGCCTGGCAGCTGGCCGGCGGCCTGGCCCGGGCGGGCTACACGGTCGTCAGCGGCCTCGCGCGGGGCATCGACGCCGCCGCCCACCGGGGCGCCCTCGATGCCGGGGGCCGGACGCTGGCCGTGCTCGGCAACGGCGTGCTCGACGTCTACCCGCCGGAGCATGCCGATCTGGCGACCGAGGTGGCGGCCCGCGGCGCGGTGCTCGGCGAGGCCTTGCCGCTGGCGGAGCCATCGCCGGGCTGCTTCCCCCAGCGCAACCGGGTGATCTCCGGGCTCTCCCTGGGCACGGTGGTCGTCGAAGCCTCGTCCCGGTCGGGCGCGCTGATCACGGCCCGCATCGCCAGCGAGCAGGGCCGCGAGGTGTTCGCGGTGCCGGGGCCGATCGACTCGCGGATGTCGCGCGGCTGCCACGACCTGATTCGTGACGGCGCCCGGCTCGTGCAGAGCGTCGACGACGTGCTCGAGGAGCTCGGGCCGTTGTTCGAGACGGCCACCTCGGCCGATGGCCGGTCGGTGCAGTCGCCCGCCGAGCTCCAGCTTGGCGACCTCGAGCGCACGGTGCTCGACGCCTGCGACGCGCTGCGTGTGGACGGGCCGGTCGCGCTCGACGACATCGTCGCCGCCAGCGGGCTGGCGGCGTCGCAGGTGCTGGCCACGATCGGCGTGCTGGAGATGCGTCGGATCGTGCGTCGCCTGCCCGGCAACCTGGTGGACCGCCGGTAGCGGCCCCGGTGACCGGCCGGGTGCCGCTTCTCGCCGCGGCCGCCAGCGCGTACAATCCTCCGCATGGACACAGCGCTCTTTCATCGTGCCGAAGCGATTCGCGATCGACTCCTCCAACTGCGAGACTCTCTTTGACTGGGAGGGACGCAGGCAGTCCGCGGCCCGGCTCGAAGGGGCGATGACCGCGGCCGACTTCTGGAACAACGCCGACAAGGCCCAGGCCACCGTCGCCGAATTGAAGAACGTCAACTCCATCCTCAAGCCGCTCGAGGAGGCGCTGGCCGTCGGCCGCGACCTGGAGGCGCTCGAGGAACTCGCCCGCGAGGATCCGACCCTGGAGGCCGAGCTCGCCGCCGAGTCGAACCGGCTGGAGAAGCTCGTCGACGCCCTCGAACTGGCGTCGCTGCTCTCGGGGCCCCACGACTCCTGCGACGCGCTGGTCTCCATCCACGCCCGCGACGGCGGCACCGACGCCAACGACTGGGCGGAGATGCTCCTGCGGATGTACTCCGCCTGGGCATCGAAGCACGACTACACCGTCGAGCTCCTCGACCGGCAGGACGACGCTGTGGCGGGCATCCAGAGCGCCACCGTGGCCATCAAGGGACCACGGGCCTACGGCTACCTCAAGGGGGAGACCGGCATCCACCGGCTGGTGAGGATCAGCCCGTTCAACTCCGAGGGCAAGCGGCAGACGAGCTTCGCGGCCGTGGACGTCGCGCCGGAGATCGCCGACGACGACGCCGAGGTGGAGCTGCGCGACGAGGACATCCGCGAGGACGTGTTCCGGGCCAGCGGCGCGGGGGGCCAGCACGTCAACAAGACATCCAGCGCCATCCGGCTGACGCACTTTCCCACCGGCATCGTCGTCCAGTGCCAGAGCGAGCGCAGCCAGCACAAGAACCGGGCCACGGCCATCAAGATGCTCCGCGCCCGCATCGCCCGGCTCCAGGAGGAGAAGCGCGAGGCCGAGCAGCTCGCCCGCTACAAGCAGCAGCCCAAGACCGGCTTCGGCTCGCAGATCCGCAACTACTTCCTCCACCCCGACCAGAGGGTCAAGGACCAGCGGACCGGCCATTACGTCGGCAATTTCCAGAGCGTGCTCGACGGCAATCTCGACGGCTTCTTCGACGCCTTCCTGCGCTGGAAGGCCTCCGGCTCGGCGCCGGCCGCCGGCGACGACTGACCGGCCCGTTCCCGGCCTGCTGGACCGCCTCCCCCCCGGCCGCTACCATTGGCGTTTCCTACCCGACCCGACCCAGGACGTTTCATGGCGGAAAAAGAGCAGGCCCTCGAGGTGGAGGGCGTCGTGACGCAGGCCCTCGCCAACACCCGATTTCGCGTCCAGATCACCGGTGGTCATATCGTCAACGCGCATGTGGCCGGCAGGATGCGCAAGAACTTCATCCGCATCGTCCCCGGCGACAAGGTCAAGGTGGAACTCTCCCCCTACGACCTCACCAAGGGACGGATCACGTTTCGCGAACGATAGTTTCCCGCGCGTCAGGCGGCTCGTCGGCGGGCGCTGCCTGGGAGTCCGCGGCTGCCGGCCCACCGGCAGCGGGCTTCTCATCCCCGCCATCCTCCGACTTTGCCGCGTAGAACTGCAGCAGGTCGCCGAACGTGCGCAGCGGCTCCTTCCCCTCGCGCATTGCCGCCGAGAGCGGCTCTGCCGGCCGGCTCGGCCCGCGCGACACGTAACTCTTGGCCCCCTGTTCCCTGGGCGGCCGGCCGCCACCCCGACGCGGTTGTCGCGGGGGCAGTGACGGACGCGGCGCCCGATCGCGCTGCGCGGCCGCCGGCGCCGGTGCCGCCCCCGCCGCTCCAGGACCGGTCGGCTCGTTCGCCGCCGCGGGCCTGGCGTCGGGCTGCCCGCCCCGCTTGCGGTCCCGCTGTCGCTGCTGCCTGTCACGGTCCGCAGGCGAGATCATCGTCAGGGCGACCCGCCGCCGGGCCTTGTCGAGCTCCAGCACCCAGACCTTCACGACCTGCCCGACGCTGACGACGTCGTGCGGATCGCGCACGTAGCGGCTGGAGAGCTGGCTGATGTGCACGAGCCCGCTGTCGTGCATCCCGATGTCCACGAAAGCCCCGAAATCGACGACGTTGAGCACGCCGCCGAGCAGCTCCATGCCGACTTCGAGATCGTCGAACTTGAGCACGCCCTTCTTGAACACCGGCTTGGGCAGATCCTCGCGCGGATCGCGGCCCGGCCGTGAGAGCTGCTCGATGATGTCCGCCAGCAGCAGCCGGCCGACGCCGAACTCCTCCGCCAGCGCCCGGAGATCGCCGTCCGAAGGCCGCTCGGCGCGGGCGGCATCGGCGAGGCTGCCGCCGATCCGGTCCAGCACCTTCTCCGCGACCGGGTAGCTCTCGGGGTGGATCCAGGTGGCGTCGAGCGGCTCGGCTCCGCCGGTGATCTTGAGGAACCCGGCCGCCTGCACGTAGGCGGCCTCCCCGAAGCCGGGCACCTCCAGCAGTTGCCGCCGCGACGTGAACGGGCCGTTCCGCGTCCGCCACTCGTGGATGTTCTTGGCGGTCGCCTGATTGAGCCCGGACACGTACCGCAGCAGGGCCGGACTCGCCGTGTTGAGGTCCACGCCGACGTAGTTCACGCAGCTCTCCACGACCCGGTCGAGCGAGGCATGCAGGTGCCGGGCCTTGACGTCGTGCTGGTACAGGCCGACGCCGATGTTCGCCGGCTCGATCTTCACCAGTTCGGAGAGCGGGTCCTGGAGCCGACGGCCGATCGAGATCGCGCCCCGGACCGCCGCCTCGTGCTGCGGCAGTTCCTCGCGGCCGTACTGGCTGGTCGAGTACACGCTGGCCCCCGCCTCGTTGACCATCACGTAGGCGACGTCCTGGCTCTGCAGCTCGCCGGCGACCAGTTCGGCGACCAGCGCCTCCGTCTCGCGCCCGGCCGTGCCGTTGCCAATGGCGATGACGGAGCAGCCGTGCCGGCCGACCAGGTCGACGATCTTCCGGCCGGCCTCCGCCCGCCGCTCCTGCTGGCCGATGATGTGCAGGACGGCGTGCTCCAGGGGCGTGCCGCACTCGTCGATCACCACCGCCTTGCAGCCGCTCTTGAAGCCGGGATCGAGGGCCAGCACGCGCCGGCCCGACACGGGGGGCTGGAGGAGCAGGTTTCGCAGGTTGCGGGCGAACACCCCGACGGCGTGCGCCTCGCAGAATTCGGTCATCTCGCGCCGCACTTCCCGATCGAGGCTGGGGAGCACCAGCCTGGCGAGCGCGTCGCGAACGCAGCCGCGCAGGAATTCGGCGTGGGTGTGGTTCGCGGGCACGACCAGTTCCTCGGCCGCCGCCTGCAGTTCCTCGGCCGGCCCCTCGATCCGCACCTTGAGAAGCTTGGCCCGCTCGCCGCGATTGATCGCCAGCACGCGGTGGGGCGGGATCCGCTGCACCTGCTCGGCGTAGTCGAAATAGTCGCGAAAGTGCTTCGCGTCCTTGGAGAGCGGTTTGCCGGCCGGCTCGATCCGCTGGCTCCTGAGCCGCGCCTGGCGGTGGAGGATCTCCCGGAGCCGCTGCCGGAGGTCGGCCCGTTCGCTGAACTCGTGGGCGATGATGTGGCCGACGCCGAGGAGGACGTCGGCCACGGAGCCGACCTCGACGTCGGGATCGACGAAGTCCGCGGCCCGCTGCTCGACGACGGCGGCGGCGGGATCGGCGGCGAGGATCTCGCGGGCCAGCGGCTCCAGCTTCCGCTGCTTCGCGACCTCGGCCAACGACAGCTTCTGCGGCTTGAACGGCAGGTACAGGTCCTCGAGCTGCTTGGGGCTCTCGGCGGCAGCGATCCGCGCCGCCAGAGCGGGCGTCATCTTCCCCTGCCCGTGGATCGTCCGCTCGATCGTCTGCTTGCGATCGGCGAGCTGCCGGGCGCGGGCCACGGCCTCCGCGACCAGTCGCACCTGCTCCTCGTCGAGGCCGCCGGTCTGGTCGCGCCGATAGCGGGTGATGAACGGGATCGTGTTGCCCGAATCGAGCAGGTGCACGACCGCCTCGACGCCGGCCGCCGGCAGGTCGAGCCGCTGCGCGATGCGGCCGAGGTCGATGATCGCTGTGGATCCCATCCCGCTCGCGGCGGCCGGACGGTAAACCGTACGGCCGGCCAGGCGTCTCTCCTCACGATCCCCGGCTGGTGCTGACGCACCGGCGCCCGACGGGACCCGGATTCGACACGAATCTAGGGCTCGGGACCGAACGGTGTCAAACGAGCGAATCTGGGCGACACACGGGGGACCGCGGCCCGGCCCGCCGCCGCGTTCCCGCCGGCCGCGATTCGCCCCTGTTCCCTGCCCTTGACCCGGACGAGCGAGAACACCTATCTCCCCGCGATGACCGGGCATCGCGGCGGCGGCCGGCCCGGCACCGGCGAAGCAGAAAAGTCGTCGTTTCCACTCCAGCCGGGCGCGTTCCGATGACGATTCCGAAGACCGTACGACCCGCCCCGCGGCCGACGCGCCGACCGGGCCGAACGCCCTCGATGGAGACAGCAGCACGATGATCCGCCAGACGCCCACGCCCGCAGCGGCTCTCCCGGGCACGGAGCCCGAGTTCCTGCCCGCCGTTCCCCTGCTGGCCCTGGAGCGTCAGCACGCCGCGCTCCGCGAGCGGATCCGCGACGCCCTCGACCAGGTCTGCGCGTCGGGCCGGTTCGTGCTCGGTCCCGACGTGTCGGCGCTGGAGTCGGAACTCGCCCGGGCGCTCGACGTGCCACACGCCATCAGCTGCGCGTCCGGCAGCGACGCCCTGCTGCTCGCCCTGATGGCGCTGGGCGTGGGAACGGGCGACGAGGTGATCCTCCCGAGCTACACCTTCTTCGCCACCGCCAGCGCCGTCACCCGGCTGGGGGCGGTGCCGATCTTCGCCGACATCGACCCCACGACCTACCTCGTGTCACCGGCCGACGTCGAACGGAAAATCAGCCGCCGGACCAAGGCGATCCTCCCGGTGCATCTCTTCGGTCGGACGGCCGACATGGACGCCCTGCTGCCAATCGCCACAAAGGCGGGCCTGCCGCTGGTCGAGGATGCGGCGCAGTCGATCCTCTCGACCTGGCACGGCCGCTGCTCGGGCGGCCTCGGCGACATCGGCTGCTTCAGCTTCTATCCGACGAAGAACCTCGGCGGCGCCGGGGACGGCGGCTTCCTCACGACCACCAGGGACGACCTCGCCCAGGCGCTCCGGCTGCTGCGGGTGCACGGCATGGAGCCGCGCTACTATCACCAGGTGGTCGGCATCAACAGCCGGCTCGACACGCTCCAGGCGGCCATCCTCCGGGTCAAGCTCCCGTTCCTCGACGGCTGGACGACCGACCGCCAGGCCAACGCCGCCCGCTACGGACGGATCTTCGCCGAGTACGCCCTCGCCGACCATGTCGCGCTGCCGACCGACGAGTCCCGCGGCCGCCACGTCTGGAACCAGTACGTGATCCGCGTGGCCGGCGGTCGGCGGGACGCGCTCCGGGCGCATCTCGCCACGCATCACGTCGGCACGGAGATCTACTATCCGGTGCCGCTCCACATGCAGCAGTGCTTCCGGCATCTCGGCTGGGCCACGGGAGACCTGCCGGAGACGGAACGGGCGGCGGCGGAGACGCTGGCGCTGCCGATCTTCCCCGAGCTCACGGAGGCCGAGCAGCGGACGGTGGTCGGCCGGATCGCCGAGTTCTTCGGCGCCGCCAGGATCGCCCCCCCCGCCGCCGAGCAGCCGGCCAAGACCGGCGAAGCGGCCGGCCTGTCGCGGCCCCACTTCCTGCGTCGGGCGGTCGGGTGCGCGGACGAGGTCCGTTGCTGACGGCGGGGCGGCCACGTCTACGGTGCCGCGACTACGGCCGGTCCGGATCGAAACGCCGGTCCGGCCGTCCGACGACGTAGATGCCCAGGGCGATGAGCAGGCCGACGAGGATGTACGCCAGCAGGTACTTGGGCATGGGTGCGGCCGGCCCCGGGGGAGTGTAGGATCGGAGCCCGGTTGGTCCGTTCCTCGCCCCGATCATAACGCCCATGCCCCCGAAGTCGAAACGCCCCCCCAAGGCCGCCGCCGGCAGGCTGCCCCCGGTCGATGCCAAGACCCGCGGCCTGATCATCGAACTGGCCGACGAGGTCGCCGCCGCCGCCGACAAGCGCCGGGATCCATGGCTCGACATCCCCACCCGCAGCCTGTCGAACGTCCGCTTCAACAAGGCGCGGAAGATCATCGAGATGGGGGGGCAGACCAACCGCCGGCAGCTGTTCAATCTCTCCCAGGCCAAGAGCTACATGCAGACCCTGCTGGTGGCCACCGGCTGCAAGCAGCTCATCGACCAGCAGAAGACCACGAGCATCCGAGGTCTGTACTACCTTCTCAAGCACACGATCGAGGGCACCCGCGAGGAGACGTTCGCCACCCAGGAGGAGTGCGACCCGATCATCGAGGACCTGGAGGTGACGCTGGAGAGCCTGCGCGAGGAACTCCACGTCTACGCCAGCAACCGCGGCGGCATGGTGGGGCCGATCACCCTGGTGGACTCGGGGGACGAGATCGACTGCTCGCGGATGGGCTCGGGCGGCTACTCGATCCCGTCGATCGTCGAGGCCGACATCGTCAAGTTCAAGTCGTGCGACGCGAAGTTCATCCTCCACGTCGAGAAGGACACGGTCTGGCGCCGGTTCAACGAGGACAAGTTCTGGCGGAAGCACTCCTGCCTCCTGACCCACGGCGGCGGCCAGCCGCCGCGCGGTGTCCGGCGCATGCTCTACCGGCTCCACAACGAGCTCAAGCTCCCCGTCTACTGCCTGCTCGACAACGACCCGTGGGGCTACTACATCTACTCGGTGCTCAAGCAGGGCTCGATCAACCTCGCCTACGAGTCGAAGCGGATGGCGATCCCGGAGGCCCGGTTTCTCGGGATCCGCTCCCGCGACTACCAGCGGTGCAAACTCTCGCCGAGCGTCCAGATCCAGCTCAACGACACCGACATCAAGCGGGCCAAGCAGATCGCGGCCTACCCGTGGTTCGCGGGCAAGAAGCCCTGGCAGAAGGAGATCGAGACGATGCTCGCCAACGGCTTCAAGCTCGAGGTCGAGTCGCTGATCTCCAAGGACATCAGCTACGTGACCGACACCTACACGCCCGAACGGCTTGAAGAAGCCGACTGGCTCGACTGAATGCACGCGAAACACCGGCATCCTGCCGGTTTTCGCTTGGGCATTCGGAGCCGCAGCCAAGGTGCGGCTCGAATGCCGGGCGGTCGCACATCCGGGCGACCGCGGCCGCCGCGGAGCGGCGGCGGGCGGCCACTCGCGGAGACCGCGAGTGGAGCCGCCAGGGTGATTCACGCCGCGGGGCTCTGATACAACGCTGCCGGGCTTCGCCTGGGCGACCCGAAGCCTTTCCTGAATCAGTAAAAAGGCCCGGGGCTGGTCATGCCCTGAGAGCCGGCGTGTGACGACAAGCGCAGCCAGGATGGCGAAGCGCGGTCGGCATCGAGTTCGCGGATGCCACGAAGGCATCGGCGAACGTCCGGCGACGGGGCATGACCAGCACCGGGCCGGTTGGGCGAGTCAAACCGGTGCGTCACGCCTCTTCCCGTAACAGCGGCGGGGGGTCGTCGAGTTCCTCGAGTTCCGGCGGCAGCTGCAGTTGCCGCATCGTGGCATCGGTCTGCCGCATCCCCTCGGCCACCTCGTCCACCCGCTGGGCGATGTCGCTGACGTCCCGCGTGGCCACGGAACTCTCCGCCAGCGCGGCGATCTTGGCCTCCAGCCGCTCGACCTCCGCCGCCACCACGTCGAGCTTCCGCTTCGCCTCCTCGATGTTGGCCAGCCGGTCGCGGCTCGTCTTCAGGTGGTCCTCGAGCGCCGCCCGCATCTGGGCGTCCCCGCCCGGCGGGAGCTTCGCCAGCCGCTTCTCCAGGTCGGCGATCCGGCTGCGGATGCCGGCGTCGTCGGTGTGCTGGAGAAACTCGGACAGGTTCGCCGCCCCCCAGATCATCCGCAGGTAGCCCCAGAGCAGCCGATCGAGCGACTCCAGCGTCCCACCGTCCGGCCCCTTGGCGTCCGGGCCGCGGATGCTGCCGGCGAGTTCCACGAGCTTCAGGCAGTGGTCGCGAAGCTCGTCGAACCGTTCCAGCAACGGTCGCGGCAGCCGGGCCCGGATTCGCTCGTAGGCCTGGCGGGCCCCGGCCGCCTCGGCTGCCCGCCGGGCCGTGACGTCCCGGGCCTCCACGGCGCTGCGAAACCGGTCGTTGGCCAGCATGCTCGCCAGGTAGTAGATCTCGCCGGCGGCCACGAGCGGGAGGATGACCCCCGGAAACCCGCTGATGAACGCGGCCGCCACCCCGCCGCCGAACAGGAGCAGGTTCCAGCGGGCGGTAAACGCGGCCTTGAGATAGGCGCCGACTCGGGAAAACACGGTCACGTCACTCCCTCGGCCGCCGGGCGGCCGCTTCGACCTGCTCCATCCGGGCCTGCAGGGCGTTGACCTGTTCGTGGAACCAGGCCTCCGACTGCGTATCCCGGGCCGGCCCCACGGCGGCCGGCATGCGGAGCTCGGCGGCGATCCGCCCCGGCGTCGTCGCCATGACGAACACCCGGTCGCCGAGATACACCGCCTCCTCGACGGAGTGCGTCACGAACAACACCGTCGCCTCCACTTCCCGCCAGAGTTTGACGAGCAGATCCTGCATGTCGAGCCGGGTCGCCGGGTCGAGCGCGCCGAAAGGCTCGTCCATGAGGATCACCCGGGGCCGGAGAATGAGCGTCCGGGCGATCGCCACCCGCTGCCGCATGCCGCCGGAGAGCTCGTGCGGGTATTTCGCCCCGTCGCGCCGCGGATCGAGGCCCACCTTGGCGATCCATTCGGCCGCCTCGGCCTCGCGGTCGCGACGCGGCACGCCCCGGCACTCGAGCCCGAAGGCGACGTTGTCGAGTACCGTGCGGTTGTCGAAGCTCGTGTAGTCCTGGAACACCATCCCCCGGTCGGCCCCCGGGCCGACGACGGGCCGGCCGAGCACGGTCACGCTGCCGCTCGTCGGCGGATGCTGCGGCTCGAGGCCCGCGACGAGCCGCAGCACCGTGCTCTTGCCGCAGCCGCTCGGTCCGAGGAACGACGAGATCTCGCCGTGATCGACGACGTCGGGAATCGTGAAGCTGACGTCCGCGATCGCCACGTACTCCCGGGGCGTGCCCTGGCCGTAGACCTTGCTGACGTTGCGAAACTCGACGGCCGCGGGCCGGTCTGCCGGCGGCGGGCCGCCCGCCTCCGGAGTCGCCGCGGGGCCGGGCGTCGCGGACGCGTCGCTCATGCGCCGCCCTCCGCGCCGCGTCCCGCCCCGTGCAGCAGCCGGCGCAGCCCCTTCGGCAGCCAGCCCCGGCCACCGTAGCGATGGGGAAACAGATCGCACTGCAGCCACCACAGCGCCCGGTCGATCGCGTAGGCCACCAGCGGGATGACCACGAGCACGATCAGGATCGGCTCGCGCTCGCCGCGGCGCTGCGAGACGTTGATCAGGTCGCCGAGGCCGCCGGTGTCGCCGCCGAGCTTCACCACCTCGGCGAGCATCACGTAGCCGAAGGCGATGCCGAACAACAGCCGCAGCGAGTTGAAGATCGCCGGTGCCGCCAGCGGCACCAGAACCTTGAGGATGATCTGCAGCCGCGAGGCGCCGAGCGTCCGGGCCGTGTCCACGTACCGCTCCGGCACCTCGATCACGGCGGCCGCCGTGTCGCTGACCACGAAGGCGACGCTGGCGATGAACAGGAACATCACCTTCTGGAACTCGCCGATCCCGAAGAAGAAGAACGTCAGCGGGATCAGTGCCGCCACCGGGATGTTGCGGCCGAAGATCGTGAGCGGGGCCACGAACGCTCGCACGGCGGGGAAGCAGGCCGCCCAGACGCCGAGCGGCACGCCGACGAGCCCGGCGAGCCCGAAGCCGAGGAGTACCCGCCGCAGCGTGACGAGCGTGTTGGCGACGAGTCGGCGCTCGCCGAACACCCCCGGCACGGCCTTGAGCGTCTCTCCCGGGCTCGGCAGCGTCGCCGGGCTGATGAACCTGGTCTCCGCCTCGCCGGCCGTGGCCGCGAACCACGCCGCCACCACGGCCGCCACGCAGGTCAGCCCCCAGAGGAAGGCCGTCCCCACCCCCGTCTCGCCGCGGAGCGGCCGGGCCGACTGCGGCGCCGACGATTCCGACGTCGGCGTCATTCCTGCTCCGCGGCGTAGACCTTGATCTCCACGCGCCGGTTGAGGGCGTGATTGTCGGGATGGTCGTCGTCCGCCGGCCGGTCCCAGCCGAGGCCGTCCACCGCGAACCGGGCGTCGTCGAACTTGAACTTCTCCACGAGGGCGTCCTTGACGGACCGGGCCCGCTCCAACGACAGCTCCCTGACCATCGCCGCCGGCACCTGGCCGCGCATCGAGGCGTCGGTGTGCCCCTCGATGACGATCCGGGCGTTGCCGAACTGCTTGGCGAGGGCGCCGGCCTCGTCGAGCACGAGGTCCACCCGCGCGTCGTAAGGCTCCTCGATGTCCTTGCCGTCCACCCGCCGGATCACCTTCTTCCGCAGCTCGGCGCTGTTGGGAAAGAAATGGATCACGATCGTGTTGGTGAGGATCTCCTCGTTCTCCGCCCGGATCTGCTGGACCGTCTTCGGCGCCAGCCGGGTCGTGTACTCGTCCTTCGTCTCGGCATACTTCGGCTCCGCCCCGAGCTTCTGGATCACGGAGAAGTCCATCACCTGGTCGAAGGGGACGGGGTTGTTGGAGATCGCCCCGATCCGCCGGTAGAGCATGTAGGCCTGCTTCCAGATCCGCTCGAAGTTGGCCGGATTGTTGCGGTTGAGGAAGAACTGGTAGTTCTCGGCCCAGTTCGTCGAATGGGCGTCGCCGAGCATCTTCAGGGCATCGGCGGCGGGGATGGTGTAGCCGTCGGCCATCAGCTGGGCCACCTCGCCCCGCGCCGTCTCCGTCTTGAGTTCGGTCATGGCGTCGAAGATGCCGCGGACGATCGCCTCGATCTTGTCGCCGTGATCCTTGGCGAAGTCGGCCCGGGCGAACCAGACGTCGGCGATCAGCCGGTTGGCCGTCAGCGTCGTGACCAGCATCCGGTTCCCCTTGGCCTCGGCCAGGTTGTAGATGTCCGGCGCCCACGAGACGCAGCCGGCGAGGCTCTTGTCGCGGTTGAAGGCCGCGGCCGCCTCGAAGGCCGTGTTGACGTAGACCATCTCCACGTCGGCCGGCTGCAGCCCCCCGGCCACGAGCATGTTGAGGGCAAAGAACTGGCTCGGCGAGTTCTGGGCCATCACCAGCTTCTTGCCGGCCAGGTCCTTGACTGTCTTGATCGAATCACGGACGACGATCCCGTCGCCGCCGTTGGAGAAGTCGACCTGCTGGTAGACCCGGGGCATGATCCGCGAGTCCTTGGCGAAGCTGTCGATGAACAGCGGGAGCATGTCGAGCGTGGCCCAGCCGATGTGCACCTCGCCCGCCGCGTAGGCGTCGCGCATCTGCACGGGGTCGTCGATGAGGACGAGCTCGACCTTGAAGGGCTTGCCCCCCGGGGCCTGCCAGACCTTGCCCGGCTTGAAGCCCTTGTTGGCCCGGATGATCGGCGCCCAGCCGGCCCAGACGTTGAGGGCGAAGCGGACGGTGTCGTCCTGGAGCGGCTTGTAGCCGCTCACGCCCTTCACCGGCGGCAGCCGCTCGGCCGGCTTGAAGGTGTATTCCTTGACGGTCGTGGGCACGGAAAAGTCGGGGGCCTCGGTCATCCCCTCGACACCGCCGCCGCCATCGCCGCCACCGCCCGCGCCGGGCCCGGGCCCCGCAGGCCCCGCCGGACCCGCGAACGGCCGCGGGCCGCCGGGCCGGCCGAAGCCGAACTGCTCGAGCATGCCGCCGCGCCAGGCCGCCAGGCCGACGAGACCGAGAATGACGGCCCAGACGGCGAGCCAGAAGGGTGCCTTGGGTTGACCGGACATCGAAGCCTCCAATCGGGTTGAATGGGAAAGCCGCAGACGCGGCGTGGACGGATACCGCTCAGCCGCGGAACCGGGTGTGCGGCCGGGAGGTGCCGGCCAGATACATGGCATGCATCAGGTCGTAGGCCGTGACCTCGCAGAGCAGGTGAGTGACCTTCTCGTGGGCCTCGGGGGAGAGCAGCGGTTCGACCTCCCGCATCAGGGCCACCACCCGCTTCTCCTGGGCCTCGAGTTCCTTGGCGTCGACGCGGCCGTCGGCGACGACGTCGAGGAACGAATCAAGTTTGCGGGCATACTCCGCCAGCAGTGCGGAGTCCTTGGCATCATCGAACCACGGTGTCTTGTCGGTCGTCGCCTTGGCCATGTCGGTCTCCTCGGGGGTGTCAGGGGTCGCTTGGTTCGGGGAATCGTACGCTTGTCGAACGTCTGCTGGCGCCGGTGCGCGGGCCTAAGAACCGATCACCTCGCGGATCGCCGCCAGCCGCTCCTGGAGCCGGGCCCGGCCGCCGGGCTGACCGACCTGCTCCTTCCAGCGGTCGGGCAGGAACCGCTTCTCGGTGCACTCGAGCACGGCGGCGATCTCCTGCATCTCCTTCTCCAGGCCCTGGGCACTCGGCATGAAGTCGTCGAGCGCGGCCTTCAGGTCGTCGGCCGCGATCGTGTCGGGTTCCGGCTGGCCGGCCTCCGCGGCCCGCTCCAGTCCCTTGCGTCGGGACGCCAGCACGATGCTCTCGATGTCGGCGCCGGACAGGCCGAGCGTGAGATCGACCGGCCCCGGCAGGCCGGGGGCGAGTTTCACATGGCTCTTCCGCGCCATGGCGGCGAACATCGCCTCCATCTCCGCCTGGTCGTGCGGATAAAAGAGCGGGATGTGGACCTCCGCCCGCCCCTGCCGCTTGAGGTCGATCGGCAGCAGGTCGGGCCGGCTCGTGAGCAGCATCCAGACGATCTTGCCCCGGTAGCGGGTGTCTCCCATCTGCCGGGCGATCATCGAGAACACGCGGGCCGAGGTGCCCGAATCGCCGTCGCTCTGCCGGTTGCCCAGGGCCGCGTCGGCCTCGTCGATCACCACGACGACGGGCCCGAGGCTGCGCAGCACGCCGAGGGCGTGCTCGAGGTTGCCCTCCGTCTCCCCGACGTACTTGCTGCGGAAGTTCTTCAGCACCACGCAGGGAATGCCGACGCTGCCGGCGTAGCATTCGGCGATGAAACTCTTCCCCGTGCCCACCGGGCCGCAGATCAGGTAGCCCATCGGGGCGGCCTCGAGCTGGCCGCGCCGGATCGCGCGGGCGTCGGACTCCAGCCGCTGCTTGGCATCGGCGTGACCGGCGACGGCCTCGAGCGTGAGCCGCGGCTGGATGAACTCGATCAGGCCGTGGCACGACCGCTCGATGAGGTCCTTCTTGCGGGCGGCGAACTCGGGGCCGTCCGGCGCGGTGTTGTCCCGGGCCGCGAGCGTGACCACGGCCCGCAGGCTCTCCAGCGTCAGGCCGCCGGCGATGGCCGCCGCCCGCTTCGCCCCGTCGAACTGCGCCGGGTTCATGCCCGCCGCCGCCGCCGTGGCCAGCGCGAACCGCTCGCGCTCGGCCGCATCGGGCATCGGCAGGTCGATGGCGGTGACGGCCGGATTCTGCACGAGCCGCGGATGCACCTCCGCGATCGTGTCGGCGAGCAGTACGACCGCGACGTTCACCCGGCGCAGAAGCGGGTTCGTGGCCCAGCCGAGGATACGCACCAGCCGGCCTGCGGCCGCCCGCGTGCCCCCCTCCCCTGCCGGCACGAGGTACTGGGCGTAGTCGAGCACCACCGCGATCCGCTTCCGCTGCTCCGGCGGGTCGATGAGGTTCCGTTCCAGGATCGCGTCGATGGCGGCCACGGCCTGGTCGGGATCGCGGGGCCAGCTGGCGGCGTTGCCGACCCGCTCGGTGAGCCACTGGGCCATGGTCCGCAGCCGGGCCGGGTCGGGGCCGGCCAGCGGCCGCAGGCCCCGGCCGACGTCGTAGGCGAGCACGATGTCCCAGCGGCCGAACATCTCCCGGGCGAGGAAGTCGGGCACCGTGCCCCAGGCGGCCGGGTCCGCCCCCGGGCCCGCGGCCTGCGCGGTGACCGGGACGAGATCCCGGACGTTGCCATGGAGCATGAACACGCAGCTCGTGCCCGACAGATAGGCGTCGCCGAGCCGTTCGGCCCACGGCGGGCACCAGGCCGGCAGCGCGCCGGCGGCGCCGGCGGCCGGCGACGTGCCGAGCGAGGTCGGGGCGGAGGACGAACTCCCGGCAGCGGGAGTCGCGGGGGGCATGGGGGCGCTGCTCACGGGCGGCTCCTGTGGCGAACCGCGTTCAGCTGGCCTTCTGCGGCACCCGCTCGGAGCCGAGCTCCTTGTCGTCGGCCTTCACCCCGGCGGTTTCGGGGGTGACCATTCCCATGTCGATCTCGAACTCGCGGAGCGCCTGGTCGGCCAGCGTCTTCTCCACGGCCTCCTCGCGCTGGATGTCCTGCAGCCCCTCGCCGGACAGGTCCGCGGCCACGCGAACCTTGGCCCGGTTGAGCCCGATCTTATCCTGGATCACGTCCTCGATCTGGCCGAAGTCGGTGGTGATGTCGAAGTTGAAACTCGTGGCCAGCTTGGCCAGTTCCGCCTCGGCCCGCGAGAGCTTCAGTTCGGCGTCGTACTTCTGGATCTTCTCCTTGAGGTCGCTCAGTTTCTTCGTGGCGTGCTTGATCTTGGTGACGTTGTTGTTGTAGGCCGTCTCGTGGAGCTTGAGCTGGGCCTCGTTCTCGGCCAGTTCCTTCTTCGCCTTCTGGAGCTCGAGGGCGAACCTCGAGGCGGTCTCCCGTTCGCCGGCCTGGAGGTACGCCTTGATGCGGGCCTCCAGCGACGCCACGTGCTGCCGGTCGCCGTTGACCTGCCGGGTCACCCGCTCGACCAGCGCCCGATACTGTTCCAGCCCCTCGCGCCCCTCCTTCATCTGATCGACCGCCTTGTCGTATTCGTACTGCAGTTGGGCGATCGGGTCGGCGGTCCAGAAGAAGTTGGCGATCTTGTTCATCTGGGCCGCGAGCGACTTCCAGAGCTTGCCGAGGATCATGGGGATGCTCCGCGAACGTGAGGGACGGGACGGCCGGCTCGGCGCCCCGGAACCGTTGGTGATACCGCTCTCGACGGGGACCGTCAAACGGCCCGCGGCACCGGCGGGGAGGAAAGCCGGACCGTGACAATGTATGCTGTCGGATCAGGTGGAGGACCCGGCCCGGCGACACCCGGGGGTGATTTCCGCCCGATCGCTTCCCCGTACAGAACTCGCGCTGAAAGGACATCTCATGGCTCGGGCCTCCCGCCGCGGTTTCCTCGGTTCCGCAACCCTGGCCGGCTACTTCGTCGCCGCCGGCGGCCGGCCGGCGTGGAGCGACTCCGCCACCGAGCGGCTCAACGTGGCCTGCATCGGCGTCGGCGGCAAGGGAGGCAGCGATTCGGACAACGCCGCCATGTTCGGCAACGTGATCGCCATCTGCGACGTGGACCGCAAGACGCTGGAGGGCAAGGGCAACGCCGAGCGGTTCAAGCAGGCCGAGCGGTTCACCGACTACCGCGAACTGCTGGCGAAGCATGCCCCGAAGATCGACATCTGCGTCGTCAGCACGCCGGACCACATGCACGCCCCGATCACGCTCGACGCCCTCCGGCTCGGCATCTCCTGCTACACGCAGAAGCCCCTGACCCGCACGCTGTACGAATCGCGGCTCATCGCCCGGCTGGCGGCCGAGGCGGAGCAGAAGGGGGCCTGCACGCAGATGGGCAACCAGGGCACGTCGCTGGCCACTTCGCGCGAGGCGATCGCGTTGATCGAGGCCGGCCTGCTCGGCACCCCCGTCGCCGTGCACGCCTGGTCGAACCGGCCGATCTGGGCCCAGGGCCCGAACCGGCGGATGACGCTGCGGAAATACCAGACCCAGGCGTTGGCGGAGATCGACGAGACGGAGGCCGCGGACGTGCCCGCCGAGGAGGTGGCCCGGATCGTGGCCGACCTCGTGGCCAAGAAGAAGGCCGAGGTGGGCAAGGCCCTCGAGCAGGTCGACTGGAAGAACTGGCTCGGCGTGGCGCCGCCGCGGGAATTCTGGCCCGGGCTCTATCATTCCTTCCAGCATCGCGGCTGGTGGGACTTCGGTACCGGCGCGCTCGGCGACATGGCCTGCCACATGCTGACGGTGCCGTTCGCCGCCCTCGACCTGCGCGACCCGGACACGGTCGTGGCCCGGACCACGGGGCATGATTACGACAGCTTTCCCGCCAGTTCCACCATTCGCTACGAGTTCGCGGCCACGAAGCGGCGGCCGGCCGTTCCGCTCTGGTGGTACGACCGCAAGGGCAACAAGCCGCCGGCCGAGGTGTTTGCGAAGTGGGGCATCGGCGAGGTCGGGGACCGCGGTGTGCTCATCGAGGGGGACAAGGGAGCGTTCCTCAGCCTCGACGACTACTGCTCGAAGTACGAAATCAAGGGCGTGGAGAAGACGAAGATCGATTTCGATCCGGGCGAGGACCTCGGCAAGGGCTTCGACGTCAACAACATGTACGAACTGTTCCGGGCCAAACAGGCGGGCAAGCCGCGGATGGCCAGGTCGAACTTCGTCGATCGGGCCTGCGGCCTCACGGAGACGGTCCTGCTGGGGAATCTCGCCGTCTGGGCCGCCGCCAAGGGGGGCAACAACGGCGGCATGGGCGACTGGGGGGAGAAGATCGAGTGGGATGGCGGGAAACTCGAGGTTCGCAACCTCGCCGCCCTGAAGACGCCTGGGATCGCCGGACTGATCAAGCCGCAGTATCCAGCCGGCTACCGTCTCGACACCTGACACGGACGCGGAATGCCACGGGGAGACGCCATGCTGCGACGCTGCCATCGGTCCTGCAGACCATGCCGTGGTTTGGCCGGCAGGAATAGGAGGTGGCGTCTGATCGATGCGGGCCACCGGAGGGGGTGCCCCTGCCATGTCGCCGGGCTATGGGAGCAAGCGCAGGCAGGGATGCCGGAGCGCAGCGAACATGCAGTGAGCGCAGGCCCGGAGGGCTGGAGCGAACGTCCGGGGACGTGGCAGGGGCGCCCCCTACCGACTCACGGTCGGTCGTGGGCGGGCCGACTCATCCTCGCCGTCTGCCTCGTCTGGGCCGCGGCCCCCTGCCCAGCGCAGGACGTCGATGCGGTGCGGCGCCGGCTCGAAGCCCTCGGACCGACCGCGAAGTGCACCCTCGACGACGCCGGCCGCCTGACCGGCATCGCCATCGAGGACGGCGCCGCCGTGACCGCGGCCGACGTGGCGGCGTTCGCGGCGCTCCCGGACCTGCGCCGGCTGCAGATTCTCGACTGCCGGACGCTCGACGACGCGATGGTCGCTGAACTGACGGCCGGCCCCCGACTGGAGTCGCTCGGTCTCACCAACACGGTGCTCGGCGACGCCTCCGTGGAGGCGATCGCCCGGGCGTTTCCCGACCTCGTCGAACTCGACCTGTCCTCCAACACGAACCTCTCGCCGGCGGCGATCAAGTGGATCGCCGACCTCGGCAAGCTGCGCCGGCTGACGCTGATGCAGACCCGGCTCAACGACCTCGGCAGCCGACGGCTGGCGAAACTTCGGGACCTCGAGACCCTCGACCTGCGCGGCAACATGGAGGCCGGCGACATGACGCTTGCGGTCGTCGCCGGGCTCCCCAAACTGCGGAACTTCAAGCACCGCAGCTCAGCGGTCACCGACGACGGCCTCGCCCGACTGGCCGAGAGCCGGTCGCTCGAGTCGCTCCTGATCCAGGACTTCGGGATCACCAGCGCGGCGGGCCCGCAGCTGGCGAAACTGCGCACACTCGAATCGCTGGAGATCTTCCGTTGCTCGGGGTTCGGCTCCGCCGGCGTGCTCGCGCTCGCCGGTCTGCCGCTCACCCGGCTCACGTTGCGCGATCTGCCCGACGTCGGCGACGAGGCGCTCACCGTGCTCCAAAAGCTGCCGCAGCTGCGCCGTCTGGCGCTGCACGAGCTCGCCTCGGTGGGCGACCGGGGCGCGGCCGAACTTTCAGCGGCCCGACAGTTGGAGACGCTCGACATCTGGAGCCTGCCGACGCTCACCGACGCCACGGCCGAGGTGATCGCGGCCCTGCCCGCCCTTCGGGAGCTTTCGATCCGCGAGACGGGCATGACCGAGGCGGCCGCCCTGAAGTTCGCTGCCATTCCCGGCTTGGAATCGTTGACCTTCCGCAACAACGGACCGCTGTCGGCGGCGGCCGCCGCCCGAATCAAGGAGCGTCGCTGGAAGAAACTCGACCTCGGGGCCGCGACCGCCCCCTGACCGCCCCCTGACCGACTCCCGCCAAGGAGACCGACGACCATGCCCCGCCAGAACGACGCGCCGCCAGCCGACCCGCAGACGCCCGGCAGCGACCCCGCGGCCGAGAAGAAACCCTGCAACACGCTGCCCGAGGTGGCGGCGGAGCGCGACAACGACATCGTCGAGCGGATCGACGTCCTCATCGACCACGCCGACATCGCCGGGCCGGACTGGATCAAGGACGTCCTCCAGACCGCGCGGCAGTCGATCGTCGATCTCCGTGCGACCGCGGCGGCGCGCGAGCAGGCCCCGCCGCGCTGACGGACTTTCCGCCGATCGGCAGCGGCGGCGTGGCACGAGCGACGCCTGCCCGCCCCCGCGCCGGCCCGGCCCTGACCCGGGAACCGCATGACCCTCGACGCCGCCCGCGCATCGGCCTTCGCCCGCGTCGCGATCGCGAACATCACCCGCCCGTATCCGCACAAGCTCGACCACCTGCTGGTGACGGGCCCCGAGCCGGCGGCGGCCGACCACGTGGCGGCGCATCCGGCGTTCTTCGGCGCCTACGACTGGCACTCGGCCGTGCACATGCACTGGCTGCTGGTCAGGATGCTGCGGCTGCATCCCGACCTGCCGGACGCGGCCGGCGCCGCGGACCTGCTCGACGTGCATCTCGCACCCCAGCGGCTGGCGGAGGAGCTCCGCTATCTGCTGTCGCCCGGCGGAAGAACCTTCGAGCGGCCCTACGGCTGGGCGTGGCTCCTCGAACTGCGTGCCGAACTGGAGCGTCTGCGGGCCCGCGACCCCCGCGCCGGCCGCTGGGCGGAGGCCGTCGATCCGCTGGCCCGCGAACTGGCCGCCCGGTTCTTCACGTTCATCACCGCGGCCGCCTACCCGATCCGCTCCGGCCTGCACGCCAACACGGCGTTCGCCTGCCTGCTGGCCCACGACTACGCGACCGGCTGCGGCGACGACGCCCTCGCCGCCGCGATCGTCGCGGCCCTGGCCCGCTGGCACGGCGCGGACCGGGACGCCCCGGTGTGGTACGAGCCGTCGCTCACCGACTTTCTGTCGCCGACCCTGGCGACCGCGGCGGCGATGCGGCTGGCGTTGTCGGGCGACCGCTTCGTCGCCTGGTTCGACGGCTTCCTGCCGAACGGCCTCGGTCCGCTGGCGGAGCCCCCGCGGGTCGTCGATCGACACGACCCGCAGATCGCCCACCTCGACGGCCTCGCGCTGTCGCGGGCGTGGATGCTCGTGCGGATTGCGGACGCGCTGCCGACCGGCCATGCTCGGGGGCGTGACCTGCGGGCCGCGGCCGACCGGAATCTCGCGGCCGGCATGCCCTGGACGGTGGGAGGCGATTATGTGGGGGAGCACTGGCTGGCATCGTTCGCGGCACTCGCCCTCGGCGACGTGCCCTGACCGGCGCCGGGCCGATCGGCGGACGCGGCCATGCGGCTGATCAACGTCGGCGACCGGGCCGTGGCCGTGATCCTCGACGCCGCCGACGCGGCGAATCTGCCGGCCCGCGTCGGGGAACTCGCGCGGCGGCTCGCTGGGTGCCTTCTCGAAGGCGTGACCGACGTCGTCGCGTCGCCCGGCCGGGTGACGGTGGTCTACGACCCGCTGCGGATGCCAGACCTCGCCCTGCTGCGGTCGTGGATCGGGCCGCGGGCCACCGCCCAGGCCGACGCCACGCAGCCGGCGGCCGCCAGCCACGAGATTCCGGTCTGCTACGGCGGTGGGCTTGGACCCTGCCTGGGC
>JBIKKQ010000173.1:0-7101 GCA_044360305.1 Pirellulales bacterium | reverse complement strand
GTCTCGCGGTCGGCGTCCGTGGCGGCGGTGAACAGGCCGAAAAAGGCCGCGGCCGACCGGGCCGAATCCCGGCCCCGCGTGCAGACGGTGACGAGCGTTCGCTCGATGTCGTTGCGGTCCTGCCCCGCGGGGGCCGCGAGCAGGGCTTTGACGATGCCGGGAACCTCGGCGGCGGCACCAGCCTGGGCGACGGCTGCCAGCGCCGCCTTGCGGACCGCCGCGTTCCCGTCACCGATGGCCGCGACGACCTGCGGAAGCGCCTCGGAGAGCCTGCCCCAGGCGTTTCGTTCCGTGAGGATCGTCCACAACTGGGACCGCAGGTCGGGGGCCGCCGCGGCCGCCGCCGCGAGGATCGCCGCGTCGCTCCCCGGCGGATCGAGCAGCAGGAGCGACTGCCGGGCGCCGGTGCGTTCCGGCTCCGACGCGGCGAGCGCGCCGACGAGGACCGGCACTTCGGCCGGCCCGCCGAGCATGCCGAGCACGGTGAGGCAGGCGTTTTTCAGCGCCGCATCCTTGGAGGACTCGAGCAGCGTCCGGACGGCAGGCAGCGCCGCGCGATCGCCGCGGGCGCCGAGGGCGAGGACGAGCTCGTTCTGCGCCGCCGCCCCGAGCCCGGGAAGCAGGTTCGCGAGTCGCGCCGTCGTCGCCTCGCCGCGGATGCCATACCGCACCCGCTCGAGGCCGATCGCCCGCTCCTCGGCCGCGGCCGAGGAGAGCAGTTCGATGACCGGGGCCACCGGATCGGCGGGCTGGGCCGCCGCCATTGGCACGGCAGCCGGGCCGACGATCGCGGCGACCAGAGCGATCACGAACGGGGCGGCGCGGTGGATCACGGGCGGACTCCGGAGAAGGGGGCGGTGCTGCGACCGGCAGCGGCGGGATCAGGGATCCGTCGTCTCGTCGAGGGCGGCGAGGATGCCGCGGATCGCGGCCAGTTCTGCCACCCGTGCGGCAGGCTTGCCCTTGGCGTCGGCTTCGACACTCCGAAAGATGGCCAGCGCCTCGGCCCGCTGTCCCCGGCGAAATGCCGCGTCGCCGCAGGCGAGGCGGGCGTCGGCGATCGCCCCCGCGACCATGGCATCGGCCGCAGCCGGCTTGGCTGCGGCCAGCGTGCGGGCGGCGGCTTCCGAACCGATCCGGCCCAGGGCCCGTGCCGCGGCCACGGCCACGGCCGGGTCGGCACCGAGCAACCGGCCGAGCAGCGGCACCGCCTGCTCGTCGCGGCGGCCGCCGAGAGACGAGATGGCGCCCAGCTGAAGATCCCCCTTCGTGGTCTCGACCGCCGTCCGTAGGGCGGCCGCAGCCTCGGGACAGGTCATGCGTTCCAGGGCATACCGGGCCAGGTGCGCGTCGTCCGCGGCGGCCAGGAGCGGGGCGAGCGCCGGTACGGAAGCCGCCGTCCCGATCAGGGCCAGCTTCCGACAGACGTAGTCCTTGCAGGCCTGCGATGCGCCGGGGGCGAGGACCGCCGCCAGCCGCCGCTCCAGCTCCGCCCGGGCGGCCGTATCGGCGGGCCCGGCGACACAGGCGTCGTCGATCGCGGCCAACGGACCGGCGTCGGAGCCCCAGTCGAAGGTTTTCAACGCGCCAAAGGCCGCGTCGAGTTTCGAGTCGAGTTTTGATTCGTCCGCCATGATTCGACTCGTGCCTCGCGTCGCTCGGTTCACAAGGTCCAGGGTTCGCGGCGGGCCCGGTCGAGCAGCCGGTTCGCCTCGTCGTCGTCCTTGAACCGCTGCGCCGCCCGGTCCCACGTCAGCGACTTTCGCAGCCGCATCGCCAGCCCCTGAACGTGCAGGGCAACCATCGTGTTGACCGCGAATTCGATGTCGCGAAACGGCCGCTGGCGGGTCTTCACACTCTCGATGAAGTCGCCGTAGATGCTCCCGGCTCCCTGGTAGCGCGGCACAGGCTTCGCGGCCCGCGGTTCGCCGTGGCCGATGAGCCGCGGCCTGCCGCTCCCGGGCTTGCACTGGACCTCGACGCCGTTGCCATACGAGAGGGTGACGTGGGATTTGCCGTCGGCGGCCGGATGAAAGGTCGCCCGCTCGGGCTGGAGATCGCGCATGTCGGCGGCGAACAAGGCGCCCCCCATGTGATGGGCCCCCCAGTCGGTCATGCTGCCCCCGGAGTAGTCGATGTACGACCGCCAGCTGTTGCCGGCGGTGCCGAAATTGCCGTCGCGCCGACCGGGATGGTAGGGCTGCCACGGCGCCGGCCCGAGCCACAGATCCCAGTTGAAATCGGCGGGCAGCTCTGCGGCCGGCAGGTAGCAGGGCATCGCGGGGGGGCCGAGATCGACGTGGATTTCCTTGACGGCCCCCTGCGCCCCCGACCAAAACGGGACGACGAGCCCGCGATAGTCCTCCAGCACCCGCTGGCTGCCGCCGGAAACGACCCGGCCGTAACGGCGGGCCGCGGCGACCATCGGGCCGCCCTCGGCGAGCACGAGCGTCTCCGGCTTCTGCAGATACACGTCCTTCCCCGCCCGGCAGGCGGCGATCATCATCACCGCGTGCCAGTGGTCCGGCGTGCCGATGTGGACGGCGTCGATGTCGTCGCGGGCGAGCAGTTCGCGGAAGTCCTGGTACTGCCCCTTGGCCGGATCGGCCTTCCACTTCACGTCACACTGGGCGACGTAAGCGACGTCGGGCAGTTTCTTGAAGCCCCCCGCGTCCGCCGACCCCTGATTGCCGAGCCCGATGCCCGCGATCACGATCCGATCGCTGGCGGGCGGCGTCGTGGCGTCGCCGAGCGCCTTCGACGTGATCACGTACGGGGCGGCGACCGCGGCGGTCGCCCCCGCGATGAATCGCCTGCGGCTGGCGGCAGGCTGCGGTCGGGACCTTCGCGCGGACATGGGACGTTTCCTGCGGAGCACGTTGACCGAGCAGGAGGCTAAGCCCGGTGCCGATCACCGGTCAAGCAATGGCCCGCGCATGTCCCCGGTTCCGCGCCGCTCACGCCCCGCGCTGCGGATGGAGCCGTGGGACGGCCCCGAGGACGAGCCGGTTCACCGCCGCCAGAAAGGCCTTCGCGGCCGCCTCCAGCGAGTCGGTGGAGACGCCCCGGCCGCGCTGCTGCTGCCCGGCATGCTCGAGCTCGACCGTCACCTCGGCCTGCGCGTCCTTGCCCACCGTCACCGCCTGGACGCGGAAGTCGCGGCACACCGTCGTCACCCCGGTGAGCTTCTCGATCGCCAGGAAGATGCCGTCGATCGGCCCGTCGCCGGCGGTGATCGTCACCTCCCGCGGGACGCCGTCCTGGAGCACCCGCAGCGTGACGGTCGGCGCCGAGCCCGATTCGCTCGCCACGGTGTAGCTCTGAAACGTGAACTGCTCCGGCAGGGCCGCGAACTGCTGCTCGCAGAGGGCGGCGATGTCGCCGTCGTAGATCTCCTTCTTCCGGTCGGCCAGCAGCTTGAACCGCTCGAACACCGTCTGCAGTTGCTCCGGCGTCAGCCGGTAGCCGAGGGCCTGGGCCCGGTCGGCGAGCGCCGCCCGGCCGCTGTGCTTGCCGAGCACGAGGTCGGTCCGCTCCAGGCCGACGTCCTCGGGCCGCATGATCTCGTAGGTCCGGCGCTCCTTGAGCATCCCGTCCTGGTGGATCCCCGCCTCGTGGGCGAAGGCGTTGCGGCCGACGATCGCCTTGTTCCGCGGCACCTGGATGCCGGTGATGTTGGCCACCAGCCGGCTGGTCGGCACGAGCCGCTGGGTGGTGATGCCGGTCGTGCAGCCGTAATGGTCCTGCCGCGTCCGCAGGGCCATCACCACCTCCTCCAGCGAGCAGTTGCCCGCCCGCTCGCCGATGCCGTTGATCGTGCACTCCACCTGGCCGGCGCCCGCCTCGACGGCCGCGAGGCTGTTGGCCACGGCGAGGCCGAGGTCGTCGTGGCAGTGGACGCTGATCACCGCCCGGTCGATGTTCGGCACCCGGTCGCGCAGGCTCCTGATCACGTGGTGCATCTGCAGCGGCGTGGCGTAGCCGACGGTGTCGGGGATGTTGACGGTCGTGGCCCCGGCCGCGATCACCGCCTCGACCACGCGGCAGAGGAAGTCGATCTCCGTCCGCGCGGCATCCTCCGGCGAAAACTCCACGTCGCCGCACAGCCCGCGGGCCCGGGTCACGCCGGCCACCGCCCGGGCGAGGACCTCGTCCTCGTTCATCCGCAGCTTGAACTCGCGATGGATCGAACTGGTGGCGAGGAACACGTGGATCCGCGGCTGCCGGGCATGCTGCAGCGCCTCCCAGGCCCGGTCGATGTCGGCGTCGTTGCACCGCGCCAGCCCGCAGACCGTGGCGGCCGAGACCTGGCCGGCGATCTCGCGGACGCTCTGAAAATCCCCCGGCGAGGCGATCGGGAACCCGGCCTCGATGACGTCCACGCCGAGCTGCACGAGCGCCTGGGCGATCTCCAGCTTCTCCGTGAGGTTCATGCTCGCCCCGGGCGACTGCTCGCCGTCGCGCAGGGTGGTGTCGAAGATCCGGATCCGGCGGGGTGTGGTCATGCTGCTGCGGAACCGCCGGCCCGGTGGGCCGGACGAGTGCGGGAGAATCGGGCGACAGACCCGCATCGTACCCGGCCGCCGCCCGGACGGGAGAGCGCCGCGCTGCCGGCCGCGGGGTTTTTGGAGTACAATTTGCAGGTCCGGCGTCCTTCTGTCCCCGGTAGGCGGGCGGGTTCCCATGAATACGAGCGAGGCACCGCCGGCCGCAGCGACACCCGCGGGACCGGCTGCGGCCAGCCCCCGGCACCAGGACCGCCCGGCGGCCCTCGACCCGGCGCGGATCCGGCGCGGGCTGACCGGCGCCGCCATCCTCGCCGTCGGCGTCGGCCTCTGGTGGTGGATCGCCACGCATCACTTCGGCGGCGGCGTTGACGACCACGGCCCCGGGCCGAAGCCCGACGCGACCACGGATCGGGGCGGCCCGGCCGCCGCGGCCGTCGTCCAACTCCCCGCCGACGCCGCGGCTGCCGAGAACATCACGCTCGGCAGTGTCGCCGTCCGACCGATCAGGGACCACCTCACCGTGCCGGGCCGACTCGACTACGACGCCCGCCACCGGCTCGACTACGAGTCTCCGGTGGACGGCATCGTCTCCAGGGTCTTCGTTCAGGTGAGGCAGAAGGTCGCCAAGGGGGACTCGCTCGCCGAGGTGTCGAGCCCCGACGTCGGCCTCGCCCGCGACGAGGTCCGGAAGCGGATGGACGACCGGCAGATCGAGAAGAAGGGGGCAGACTGGGCGACGGCGATCGCCACGAACGTCGAGGACCTGCTCGACGCCCTGGCCGCGAAGCCGACGCTCGACGCGATCGAGCGGCAGTTCGCCGACCGCGTCCTCGGCGCCTACCGGGAGAAGATCCTCGGCGCCTACTCGCGGCTGGTGTTCGCCGAGAAGGTCATCGCCAGCACACAGACGCTGGGGCAGGGGGGCGTGCTCTCCGAGCGGATCGTCGACGAGCGGCGCAGCAATGTCGAGGTCGCCAAGTCGAGCTACGTGGCGGCCTGCGAGGAGGCCCGGTTCCTCACCCGCCAGGAACGCGACCGCGGCCAGGCGGCGCTCCAGCAGGCCGACCGGCTCCTGCAGGTCTCGCGGGAGAACCTCCGGACGCTCGTCGGCAGCCGGCTGGAGGCCGACATCGAGGGGACCGGCGCCGCCGACGCCGTCGCCGATCTCGAGCCCGAGGCCGGCCAGGGGAAGGCGGGGGCGCTGAGCACGCTCGTGCTGCGGACGCCGTTCGACGGCCTCGTCGAGGAGATCTTCATGTCGCGCGGCGAACGGGTCCGCAGCGGCGACCGGCTGTTCGTCGTCGCCGACACCTCGACGCTCTGGGTTCGGGCCCAGATCCACGAGCGGCAGTGGACCACCGTCGAGGTCGCCGAGGGGCAGGAGGTGCGGGTCAACGTGCCCGGGGCCGCCGACCACGACACCACCGCCCGCATCAACCACGTCGGGGCCACGGTCGAGGCCGAGTCGCGGAGCGTGCCGCTGGTGGCCGAACTGGAGAACGACGACGCCCACTACAAGCCGGGGATGTTCGTCTGGGTCGATCTGCCGCAGGGCCAGTCGCGCGACGCCCTGGCCGTGCCGGCGGAGGCGGTCATGCGGCACGAGGGGCGGTCGTTTGTCTTCGTCCCCGAGGGGGCGGGGCGTTACCGGCGGGTGGACATCGAGGCCGGGCAGGAGGAGGGGGGCTTCGTCGAGGTGAAGCGCGGCCTCGAGGCCGGCCAGCAGGTCGTCTGCCACGGCGCGTTCCTCCTCAAGAGCGAGCTGCTGCTCGACAAGGAAGAGGAGTCCGGGTCGTCCGGCTGACCTTCCTCGGCGGCATCGCCGCATCCGCCCCGCCCCCGTTGGAGACGGCCCGTGCTTTCAGGCGTCATCGAGTGGTCGCTCGCGAACCGGGCGCTGGTCATCGCGCTGTTCGTGCTCCTGGCGCTGGGCGGGCTGTTCGCCGCCACCCGGATTCCGGTCGATGCCGTGCCCGACCTGGTCAACGTCCAGGTGCAGGTGGTCACCGAGGCCGGCACGCTGCCGCCGCTGGAGGTGGAGCGGACGGTCACCTACCCGGTGGAAAACGCCGTCAGCGGCCTGCCCGCGGTCGAGGAGATCCGGAGCATCTCCCGGCTGGGAATCTCGCTGGTCACGATCGTGTTCAGGGAGGGGACCGACATCCTCCGCGCCCGGCAGCTCGTCCAGGAGCGGCTCCCGGCGGCCCGGGCCGCAATCCCGCTCCCCGACGCATCTCCGCAGCTGGGGACCCTGAGCACGGCCCTCGGCGAGATCCTCCAGTTCGAGGTCCGCGGTGAGGGCCGCAGCCCGATGGACCTGCGCAGCATCCTCGAGTGGGAGATCGCGCCGGCGATGCGGACCGTGCCCGGCGTCACCGACATCAACAGCCACGGCGGCTTCGCCAAGAGCTACGAGGTGCGGGTCGATCCCGACCGGATGTCGTCCCACGGCATCGCCCTCGGCGAGGTCCTCGGGGCGCTGGAGCGCAACAACGCCAGCACCGGCGGCGGCTACATCGTCAAGCACGGCGAGCAGCGGTTCATCCGCGGCGAGTCGCTGCTCAAGGGCGTTCCCGACATCGAGAAGGTCGTC